>NZ_JBEYYU010000045.1:0-76140 GCF_040645755.1 Streptomyces sp. NPDC046716 | reverse complement strand
AAACGCCCGGTTACATTCCGAACCCGGAAGCTAAGCCTTACAGCGCCGATGGTACTGCAGGGGGGACCCTGTGGGAGAGTAGGACGCCGCCGAACAAATTTTGAGAAAACCCCCGTGCCATCGGCACGGGGGTTTTCTGCGTTTACGGGCAAGAATTCCGCAGCCCCATTGGCGATGAGGCCGCGGTCGGTGGATCAGGTTCAGAGGCGGCCGGCCGATTTCAGGGAGAGGTAGGCGTCCGCCAGGGCGGGGGCCAGTTCTGACGGTGTTGCGTCGACGACCGTGACGCCGTGGCGGGTGAGCTTCTCCGCGGTGCGGTGGCGTTCGGCTGTGGCCTGGGCCGCTGATGCCGCGTCGTAGATGGCGTCCGTGGTGCCGCGGGCCGCCGCCATCGTTTCGATCGCCGGGTCGGCGACCGAGGCCACCACCACCGTGTGGCGCTTGGTGAGGCGGGCGAGGACAGGGAGCAGGCCCTCCTCGACCGGGGCTGCCTCCAGCGACGTAAGAAGAACGATGAGGGAGCGGCGGGGCGCCGTGTGGAGGGCCGTTGCCGTGAGGCCCCGGGCGTCCGTTTCGATCAGCTCGGGCTCCAGTGGGGCCATGGCGTTGACCAGGGCCGGGAGGACCTCGCCCGCGGTGCGGCCCTGGACCAGGGCGCGGACGCGGCGGTCGTAGGCGAGCAGGTCGACGCGGTCGCCGGCGCGGGAGGCCAGGGCGCCCAGGAGGAGCGCGGCGTCCATCGACGCGTCCAGGCGTGGGGCGTCGCCGACCCGGCCGGCGGACGTGCGGCCCGTGTCCAGGACCAGCAGGATGTGGCGGTCGCGTTCGGGGCGCCAGGTGCGTACGGCGACAGCGGACTGACGGGCCGTTGCGCGCCAGTCGATGGAACGGGTGTCGTCCCCGGGGACGTACTCCCGGAGGCTGTCGAACTCGGTGCCCTCGCCCCTGGTCAACACGCTGGTACGGCCGTCGAGTTCGCGGAGGCGGGCCAGCTTGGAGGGGAGATGCTTGCGGCTGTGGAACGGCGGCAGGACGCGGACCGTCCACGGCACGTCGTGCGTGCCCTGACGGGTGAAGAGACCCAGCGGGCCGAAGGAGCGGACCGTGACGCGGTCCGCGCGGCGGTCGCCCCTGCGGGTGGGCAGCAGATGGGTGGTGATCCGGCGGCGTTCGCCCGGCGGGATCGTCACCCGGTGACGGGACGCGTCGTGCTCCATGCCTTTGCGCCAGGTGCTGGGCGGCCAGGCGTCACGGATCTGCGCGCGCAGCGGACGGCGGCCGGGATTGGTGACCGTCAGCGTGACGTCGGCCGGGTCCCCGAGACGTACGGATGTGTCGCCCGAGCGGGTCAGGCGCAGTTTGCGTACGGGGGCGGCCAGTGCGAAGTCGCAGGCGCAGGCCAGGGCCAGGGGAGCGTTGACGGCCAGGATGCCTGTCCAGCTCGGCTCCCAGATCCCGATGGGAAGGGAGCCGACGGCTGCGAGCAGGGCCGTGCGTCCGGTGAGGGCCATGTCGTCCGGTCTCTAACGGGGGACGGGGACGTGGGTGAGGATCGCGTTGATCACCGAGTCCGTGGTGACGCCTTCCATCTCCGCCTCGGGGCGCAGCTGGACGCGGTGGCGGAGCGTCGGCAGGGCGAGGGCTTTGACGTCGTCGGGGGTGACGTAGTCGCGGCCGGTCAGCCAGGCCCAGGCGCGGGCCGTCGAGAGCAGCGCCGTCGCTCCACGGGGGGAGACGCCGAGGGTGAGGGACGGGGATTCGCGCGTGGCCCGGCAGATGTCGACCACGTACGCGGTGACCTCGGGGGAGATCGACGTCTTGGCCACCGCGGCGCGGGCCGTCTCCAGGTCCGCGGCCGTGGCCACCGGGCGGAGGCCGGCCGAGGCGAGGTCGCGCGGGTCGAAGCCGGACGCGTGCCGGGTGAGGACGTCGATCTCGTCCTGGCGGGTCGGAAGAGGAACGTTCAACTTGAGGAGGAAGCGGTCCAGTTGCGCCTCGGGGAGGGGGTACGTGCCCTCGTACTCGACCGGGTTCTGGGTGGCGATCACCATGAACGGGTCGGGGAGGGCGCGCGGAGTGCCGTCCACCGTGATCTGGCGCTCTTCCATGGCCTCCAGGAGGGAGGACTGGGTCTTGGGCGGCGTGCGGTTGATCTCGTCCGCGAGGAGGAGGTTCGTGAACGCCGGGCCCGGCTGGAAGGAGAAGCGCGAGGTGTGGGTGTCGTAGACCAGGGAGCCCGTCACGTCGCTGGGCATCAGGTCCGGGGTGAACTGGACGCGCTTCGTGTCGAGTTCGAGGGACGCGGCCAGCGAGCGGACGAGGAGGGTCTTGGCCACGCCGGGGACGCCTTCGAGGAGGACGTGGCCCCGGCACAGCAGGGCCACGACCAGGCCCGTGACGGTGGGGTCCTGGCCGACCACGGCCTTGGCGATCTCGGCGCGCAGGGCCTCCAGAGAAGCCCGTGAGCTGCGGGGATCGGGTGTGGGCCCGGCGTTGTCAGTGGTCGGGTCCATCATGAATTCCGTACCTCTCTTTCGAGGGCGTCGAGGTGGTCGGCGAGGGCGATGAGTGCCGCGTCGGTCGTGGGGGGCGGACCGAAGAGGAGAGCGTGCAGGTCCTGGCCGGGCGTGGGGAGTTGGCGGGCCAGGGCGGGCAGGAAGGTCTCGGGCGTGTGGGCCTGGGAGACGGGGATGCCGATGAGGGGGGCGAGCTTGGTGCGGGTGGAGATACGCAGGGCGTTCGCCGCGCGGTCGCGGGCGTTCGCCTTGCGGTAGAGGCGGGCGCGGCCTTCGGTGGTCTCGGAGGCGCGGATCGCGACGGGGAGACGTTCGGGGACCAGTCGGCCCAGACGGCGTGCGCGCCAGAGGGCGGCGAGGGCTGCCGCGACGAAGAGCTGGAGCGTGCCCCAGAGCCAGCCCTTGGGGATCAGGTCGAAGAAGCTGCGGTCGTTCTGTTCACCGGAGGCCGCGGATTCGTCGGAGAGGGAGGGGAGGTACCAGACCAGATGGGGGCGGGTACCGAGGAGTTGGAGGGCGAGCGAGGCGTTGCCCTGCTCGTCGAGGCGGTCGTTGAGCAGGATGTCGGGGGCGCCGACGATCACGGTGTCGCCGTCGCCGGTGGCCGTGGGCAGACGGAGCAGGGTCGGGATGCCGTCGCTCGGATAGCAGGAGTCGGCTTCGGACGACGTGGTGTTGTAGCGCTCGCCGCCCGTGTCGGCCGTGCCCGCGGTGCGGGCCGCCGGCAGGGAGCAGTCGGGGGCGAGGGTCGTCTCGGTGCTCGTTCCGGGGTCCGCGCTGACTCCGGGGGCCAGTTTGCCGACCGACGCGGAGCTGGGGGCGACGAGCACCGTGCGGCCGCCGGACTCGGCGCCGGCGGCCTGGATCTGGCTCTGCTGGTGGGCCGTGAGCAGGTCGGGGACGGCGACGAGGAGGGTGGTGTCCGCTCCGGTCGCGGCGCGGGCCTCGGCCGCCGTGGTGACGACGCGGGTGTCGACGCCGCGCTCGTCCAGGAGTGCGGCGACGGCGCGGCTGCCGTACGGGTCGGCGGAGCGCGGGTCGAGTTCGCCGTGCTTCTCGCCCGAGCGGACGGCCGCGGTGGCCACGGCGGCTGCCAGGAGGAGGACCAGGGCGAGGGCGATGCCTCGGGTGCGGGTCCAGACCTGGCGGACCGTGGGGGTGGCCGAGGTGCCCTCGGGGGACGGCTCGGGGGCCGGAGGCGGTGGCGCGGTGAGGGTGGCCGTGGCGCCCCGGTGGCCGCCGGTCGGTTGCGCTGCCTCGGTGGCCGCGGGCTGTCGGGTGTCGGTCGCCTTGCCGAAGGAGATCGGGGCGGGGGACGAGCCGGTCTCGTCGCCGCGGTGGTTCGGGTTGCTGGGGTCGGTCACCGTGCGGCCCCCGGGGCGGCGAGGGACGGGGCGGTGTGTTCCGCCTCGGTGTCCAGGGCGGTCAGGCGGCGGTACATCTCCGGGGTCGCTGAGCGGCCGCCGTATGTGACGTCGTCGAAGTCGCGGGCCGCCGCGCGAAGCCGGTCCGTGTGCTGCGGCAGAGCGCGGGCGGCCTCGCCTGCCGCCTCGTCGGCGGTGCGGCCGGGGCGTGGGTCGAGCAGGGCGCGTTCCTCGAGGGAGCGGACGAGGGCCCGCATCCGCTCCTGGACGGCCTGGTTCCAGTGGCCCTGGGCGGCGTGCGCCTCGGCGGCCGCCCGGTGCTCGGCGGCGCTGCGCGGGCGGTCGTCGAAGAGCCGGGCCGTGGAGGTGGGGGAGCGGCGCGGGGTGCCGAGCCGCCACCACAGCGCGGCCGCGACGGCGACGATCGCCAGCACGATCACGATCAGGCCGACGGCGCCGCCCGGGGTGGCGCCGGACGCCGCGGAGAGCAGCTTGTCGATCCACTCCCAGAACTTGTTCAGGGCCCGCATGAACCAGCTCGGATCGTTCTGGTGGTACGCGGGCTTGGACAGCTCGTGCTCGGCCGCCTCCCGCGCGGGATCGCGCGAGATCGTCACCGGCGGCTCGTCGCCGCCGGCGCGCGTCAGCCATGCTGCCGCCGTGAGCACTCCCCCGGGCGCGCTCACCGCATCAGCCCCCCGGGGTGGCGCCGGGAGCGGTCCCGTAGCCCTGAAGGCCCGCGGCGCGGGCGAGTTCCAGGTCGAGGGCCTCGCGGCGGATGCGCTGGTCGATGTAGAGCAGCACCGTGACGCCCGCGGTGATCGGGAAGGTGAGGGTGGAGCCGATCACCGAGCCGAGGCCGCTGATGATCAGGAAGGCCCAGCCCGAGTCGCCGGTGCTGTCGAGGAGGCCGACGCCGCCCCCGCTGATCGCCGCGGCGATGAAGGTGAAGGGGATCAGGATGATCGAGGAGACGATGTTGGTGATGATCGTCGCCAGGATCTGAATGCCGAAGACCCGCCACCAGGAGCCGCGGACCAGCTTGCTGGAGCGGCCCATGGCCTTGCGGACGCTCTGCTTCTCCAGCATCAGCGCGGGCGAGGACAGCGACAGGCGGACCATCAGCCAGATCGCGACGACGAAGGCGGCGATTCCGCCGATGATCGCGAGCGCGGCGCCTCCGTCGGAGGAGCCGAAGACCGCGAGCAGGATGCCCGGGACGGTGCCCACGAAGACGATCGCGGCGGCGATCAGCGGCAGCAGCAGCGTCAGGCCGAGCAGCCGGAGGACCTGGGGACGGGCGTCGCGCCAGGCCTCGCCGGTGGTGACGGACGTGCCGAGGACCGCGCGGCTGGTGACGGTCGTGAGCAGGGCCGTGGCGATGATCGTGCCGAGCAGCGTGACCACGAGGACGACACCGGTGCCGATGAACAGCCCGCCCAGAGCGTTGAGGATCTCGCGGGGCGTGGCGTCCGGGTCGTCGAGCGCGGCGGTGGTCCCCGAGTCGTTGAGGAAGAAGCCCTGGAGGAGGACCACCAGAAGCTCCGTGACCACGGCGACGGTCAGCGAGATGCCGAGGACGGTGCGCCAGTACGTGCGCATCGTCGAGACCGCGCCGTCGAGGATCTCCCCGACGCCCAGCGGGCGCAGCGGGATGACGCCGGGCTTGGCCGCGGCGGGCGGGCCGCCCCAGACGCCGGGGCCCCAGCCGGCCGGGCCGCCGCCCTGCGGAGGAGCGCCCCAGCCGCCGTGACCGGGACCGCCGGGGCCCTGACCCCAGCCCTGGCCGGGGGCCGGCGGGGGCGGTGGCGGGGTCTGGCCGGGGCCGGAGGGACCGGAAGAGCCGGGGGAGCCGGAGGGAGCCGACCACTGCGCGGGCGGCGGCTGCTCCTTGGACCACTGGGGGCTCTGGCCCGCGGCGTCCTGTGGAGCGGCGCCCTGGGCGTCACCGTTCTGGCCCGTGCTCTCCTGGCCCTTGTCGTCGGGGCCGTCGGAGGGGGCAGATCCGGGCGAGGCCCAGCCCGGAGTGTCGTTCATCGTCGCTCCTTCAAGGTGCCCGTCCGCGGTCGCGGCGGCAGGTTGGCTGCCATCGTGCCATGGGGTGGGTTCGGCGTGACCTGGCCCCGTAGTGCCTTGACACCTTCAATTGTCGGGGCGGGGGAGGGCAGACTGGGCGGATGGCTGATCAGTACGCGCAATCCAGCGAGGACATACAGCTCAGCGAGGACAAACAGCCCAAGACCATCGACGTACAGGCGATCCGCTGGGAGGAACCGGCGGAGGGGCCCGTTCTGGTGTTGCTCGACCAGACGCGCCTTCCGGCAGAAGAAGTCGAGCTGGTGTGCACGGATCCGCAGGCGCTGGTGCAGGCGATCCGGTCCCTGGCGGTGCGCGGAGCCCCGCTGCTCGGCATCGCGGGGGCCTACGGAGTGGCGCTCGCCGCCGCTCGTGGATTCGACGTGCGGCAGGCCGCGGACGCTCTGTCGAGCGCACGGCCCACCGCGGTCAATCTGGCGTACGGCGTCCGCAGGGCCGAGACGGCGTACCGGACGGTGCTGGAGACCGGGGCGGGTACGGACGGCGAGGCAGTCCGGGAGCGGGCCGCCGCTGCCGCGCTCACCGCCGCGCGGGCGCTGCACCAGGAGGACGCCGCGGCGAGTGCCAGGATGGCGGAGCACGGGATGCGGCTGCTCGACGAGCTGCTGCCCGGCGGGAACCACCGGATCCTGACGCACTGCAACACCGGGGCGCTGGTCTCCGGCGGCGAGGGCACGGCGTTCGCGGTGGCGCGCGCCGCGCATCGTGTCGGGC
Organism: Streptomyces sp. NPDC046716; assembly: GCF_040645755.1. Taxonomy (NCBI): domain Bacteria; kingdom Bacillati; phylum Actinomycetota; class Actinomycetes; order Kitasatosporales; family Streptomycetaceae; genus Streptomyces; species Streptomyces sp. NPDC046716. Next base: position 69,449 of record NZ_JBEYYU010000045.1, on the reverse strand, counting down.
GATTGCGCCGGCTGTGGGTGGACGAGACGCGGCCCCTCTTGCAGGGGGCGCGGCTGACCGCGTACGAGGCCGCGCGCAGCGGGATGGCGTACACGCTGCTGACCGATAACGCGGCGGGATCGCTGTTCGCCGCCGGTGAGGTGGACGCCGTGCTGATCGGCGCGGACCGGATCGCCGCCGACGGTTCGGTGGCGAACAAGGTGGGGAGCTATCCGCTCGCGGTTCTGGCGCGTTATCACCATGTGCCGTTCATCGTGGTGGCGCCGGTGACGACCGTGGACATGGCGACTCCCGACGGTGCGTCCATCGAGGTGGAGCAGCGGGCCGGACATGAAGTGACGGAGCTCACGGCGCCGCAGGCGCCGTTGGCGGGAGTGGAGGCGGGTGGCGGGATTCCGGTGGCACCGTTGGGAACGCAGGCGTACAACCCGGCGTTCGACGTGACACCGCCGGATTTGGTGACGGCGATCGTCACGGAGTGGGGCGCTCTGGCGCCTGTGACAGCTGAGGGCCTGAGTGAGCTGTGTTCCAGGTCACGCCAGGTAACGATGAGCTAATGGGATGATGTGGTCCATGAAGGGACGAGTCCTTGTCGTCGACGACGACACCGCACTGGCCGAGATGCTCGGCATTGTGCTGCGTGGTGAAGGTTTTGAGCCGTCGTTCGTAGCTGACGGCGACAAGGCGCTGGCCGCTTTCCGGGAGACCAAGCCAGATCTGGTGCTCCTCGACCTCATGCTGCCCGGCAGGGACGGCATCGAGGTGTGCCGCCTGATCCGGGCGGAGTCCGGGGTGCCGATCGTGATGCTCACGGCGAAGAGCGACACCGTCGATGTGGTGGTGGGGCTCGAATCGGGCGCCGACGACTACATCGTGAAGCCCTTCAAGCCGAAGGAGCTCGTGGCCCGTATCAGGGCGCGGCTGCGGAGGTCGGAGGAGCCCGCGCCCGAGCAGCTGGCCATCGGTGACCTGGTCATCGACGTGGCCGGGCACTCGGTCAAGCGGGACGGGCAGTCGATCGCGCTGACGCCGCTGGAGTTCGATCTGCTGGTGGCCCTGGCCCGCAAGCCGTGGCAGGTGTTCACCCGCGAGGTGCTGCTCGAGCAGGTGTGGGGCTACCGGCACGCGGCGGACACGCGCCTGGTCAATGTGCATGTGCAGCGGCTGCGTTCGAAGGTCGAGAAGGACCCCGAACGGCCCGAGATCGTGGTGACCGTCCGCGGTGTCGGTTACAAGGCAGGGCCGAGCTGACATGTCCCGGAACAGTGCCGCTTCGGCGCCCGGGAAGCCGGGATCCCGCTCGGAGCGGCCTGTGGGACAGGCGGCGGCCGGGCGGGTCCCCTGGCCGCGCCGTATGTTCGACGGCGGTCTGCTGCTCCAGGGCGGTATGAAGGGCAGTCCGGTGCTCCGGCTGTTCACGCGCTGGGTGCGGCGGCCGCTGCTGCCCGCGATGCGGCTGTGGCGGCGCAACATCCAGCTGAAGGTCGTCGTCACCACCCTGGTGATGTCGCTGGGTGTGGTGCTGCTGCTCGGCATCGTCGTCATCGGGTCCGTGAGCAACGGACTGCTGGACGCCAAGGTGAAGGCGTCGCAGAGCCAGGCCGAGGGCGGCTTCCGGGCCGCCAAGGACAAGGCGGACGCGGCCACCGCCGGGGCGCAGGACGGTGCGCAGGACAACGGCCGCACCAGCGTGGAGCCCAACTCCTGGAAGACCGAACTCGTCACCCAGCTCTCCAGTGGCGGCAAGGGCGCCTTCGACGTCGTCACGCTCAGCTCCAGCGACCCCGGCAGCAGCAACGGACGGGCACTGCGCGGCTCAGGCAACGTGGAGCCGGTGCGCAGCGTGCCCGAGGAGCTGCGGGAGCGGGTCGAGCGGATGACCGGCGCCTCCCAGGAGTACACGCGGATCATCTACGAGGGCGGTCAGGACTCGCAGCCGGGCCTGGTCATCGGCAAGCGCCTCAACGACCCGCAGGGTGATCCCTACCAGCTGTACTACCTCTTCCCGCTGAGCCAGGAGGAGAAGTCCCTGGGCCTGGTGAAGGGGACGCTCGCGACGGCCGGGCTGTTCGTGGTCGTGCTGCTCGGGGCCATCGCCTGGCTCGTCGTGCGGCAGGTCGTGACGCCCGTGCGGATGGCGGCCGGGGTGGCCGAGCGGCTCTCCGCGGGCCGCCTCCAGGAACGTATGAAGGTCACCGGCGAGGACGACATCGCGCGTCTCGGCGAGGCCTTCAACAAGATGGCGCAGAACCTGCATCTGAAGATCCAGCAGCTGGAGGACCTGTCGCGGATGCAGCGGCGGTTCGTGTCGGACGTCAGTCATGAGCTGCGGACTCCGCTGACGACCGTACGGATGGCGGCGGACGTCATCCACGAGGCGCGGGTCGACTTCGATCCGGTGACCGCGCGGTCCGCGGAGCTGCTCGCCGATCAGCTGGACCGGTTCGAGTCGCTGCTCGCGGACCTGCTGGAGATCAGCCGGTTCGACGCGGGGGCCGCCGCGCTGGAGGCCGAGCCGGTCGATCTGCGCGAGGTCGTGCGGCGGGTCGTCAGCGGTGCCGAGCCGCTCGCCGAGCGCAAGGGCACGCGGGTGCGGATCGTCGGTGACGACCAGCCGGTGGTCGCCGAGGCGGACGCGAGGCGCGTGGAGCGCGTCCTGCGCAATCTCGTGGTGAACGCGGTGGAGCACGGCGAGGGCAGGGATGTCGTCGTGCGGCTCGCCGCCGCCGGTGGCGCCGTCGCCGTCGCGGTGCGCGACTACGGGGTCGGGCTCAAGCCCGGCGAGGCGACCCGGGTGTTCAGCCGTTTCTGGCGGGCCGATCCGGCCCGCGCGCGGACGACGGGCGGCACCGGTCTCGGCCTGTCGATCGCCCTGGAGGACGCACGGCTGCACGGCGGCTGGCTGCAGGCGTGGGGAGAGCCGGGCGGCGGTTCGCAGTTCCGGCTGACGCTGCCGAGGACGGCGGACGAGCCGTTGCGCGGGTCGCCGATACCGCTGGAGCCGGAGGACTCCCGGCGCGGCCGGGACCAGGGCGACGGCGGCGCGCGGGACAGGAAGCTCGCGACGGTGCCCGCCCAGACGCCGGCCGCGCCGGCGCAGGCCCCGATGGCGCCGCGGATGCGGCAGGCCGCGGTGCCTGCCGACATCACGGCGCTGCCGGGCAGCGGCGCGCGCGTGGTCGCGCGTGGTGCGGGCACGGGTGGCGGGGCGTTGAGCGTGCCGCGGCAGCCGGACGAGGGCACACACAGGACCGGCGAGGCCGGTGCGGTCGGTGAGGTGGGTCCGGTCGAGGCCGATGGGCCGGAGTCGGAGCCCGGGACGCCGTGGCGGGGAGACATCGCCGTCGGCGGCCGCCGCGGCGGACCGGCGGAGCGTGACGAGGGGAGCGACGGCGGTCGTGGATGAGCAGCGGGCGTCGCGTCGGCGGCGCGGTATGCGGGGCGGTGCGCTGGCCGGATGCGGCGCCATCGTCCTCGCCGGGTGTGCGTCGATGCCGGACAGCGGCGGACTCGAATCGGTGGAGGCCTCGCAGCGGCCGGACTCCCAGGTCCGCGTCTTCGCGCTGCCGCCGCAGGACGACGCGGCGGCCACGAGCATCGTCGATGGCTTCCTCGAGGCGCTGACCAGCGACGATCCTTCGTACGCCGTGGCCCGCAAGTATCTGACGCCCAAGGCGGCGAAGAACTGGCATCCCGAGCGACAGACCGTCGTGCTCAAGGACGGCCCCCGGAAGCGCTCGACGGACCGGGCGAACTCGGCGGAGGACGGGCACGACTTCGAGCTGACCGGGACCCAGGTCGCCCGTCTCGACGACCAGCAGGCCTACCAGCCGGCCAACCAGCGGTACTCGGGACAGCTGCATCTGAGCCTGGTGGCGACCGCCAAGGGCAAGCCGAAGCAGTGGCGGATCGACACCCCGCCGCCCGGTGTCGTCCTGGGCAAGACCGACTTCCAGCGGATCTATCAGTCCGTCAACAAGTACTACTACGCGGTGGATTCCGGGGCGAAGTCCGGTGACGGGGGCGGTCAGAAGCGGCTCGTCGCCGACCCCGTCTTCGTGCGGAGGTGGGTGGACCCCCTGACGGAGACCGTCAAGGAAGTGCTCGCGGGGCCCACGCGCTGGCTGAACCGCGTGGTGACGACGTCGTTCCCGCTGAAGGCGGGGCTGCGCGACGGTACGAAGTCGCTGGCGCCCGACGACGCGAACAAGCTGAAGGTGCCGCTGAACAAGAGAGCCGACTCGATCGGTTCGGCGCAGTGCAAGAAGATGGCGGCCCAACTCCTCTACTCGCTGCGGGACCTGTCGTCGTCGAGCGTGGACGAGGTCGAGCTGGAGCGGGCCGACGGCCGGCTGATGTGCACCCTCGCGGAGGGCGCCGCCGACGCGCTGGTGGCACCCCGGTACTCCGAGGGGCTCCAGTACCAGTACTTCCTGGACGGCAAGGGCCGCGTCGTGCGGATGCCGGGCACCAACGGCTCGCACCAGAAGCCCGAGCAGGTGGCGGGTCCGATGGGCGAGGGCGAGCGGCAGATGCGGTCCGTCGCGATCTCGCGCGACCAGGAGCGTGCGGCGGCGGTGTCGGGCGACGGGCATTCGCTGTACGTGGCGTCCATGGTCACCAACGCCTCGCTCGGGGACGCGCTCGCCCACAGCGCCGCCAAGGCGGAGAAGGACGGTTTCACGACGCCCAGTTGGGACGCGCAGGGCGACCTGTGGGTGGCCGACCGCGATCCGAAGAACCGGCGCCTGCTCGTGTTCGGGCAGGGCATGGGAGACCGGATGCAGGAGGTCCGGATCGACGAGCTCGGTGACGACGCCCGGATCGAGGCGGTGAAGATGTCCGCCGACGGCGCGCGCATCGCCCTCCTGGTCACGGAGGACGGCGAGACGCGGCTGCAGATCGGCCGCGTCGAGCGGGACCACGGCATGACGGACGGCGACGTCGAGATCTCGGTGGCCGACCTGCGCCGCGCCGCGCCGGACATGGAAGAGGTCACGGCCGTGTCCTGGGCAGGCGGCAGCCGGCTCCTGGTGGTGGGTCGGGAGTCCGGCGGGCTGCAACAGATCCGGTACGTGCAGTGCGACGGCTCGACCCCGACCGGGCAGGCGCTGCCGGGGCTGACGCGGGTGAGCGAGATCGCGGCGTCCGACACGGATCTGCCGCTGCTGGCGCACTCCGACGACGGAATCGTGCGGCTGCCCTCCGGGTCCGCGTGGCAGTCCGTGCTGAAGGACGGGACCGCGCCCGTCTACCCGGGATAGGAGCCGCTCCCACCTGCGAGGACACGGCCGCCCGGTCAGGACCGCCGAGTTGTCCACAGGGCGTTGTCCACAGGGGTGGCAGTACGGCGCGCGTGTTGGCACAGTGGTGGGCATGCGGGGTTGGTGGCAGGACCTCTCCGACTTGGTGCTGCCCGCCCAGTGCGCAGGCTGCGGCAGGTCGCGTACGCCGCTGTGCGCGAGGTGCGTACATGCGGTGCGCGGTGCCGGCGCGGGCCGGGTGCGGCCGCGGCCGACACCGCCGGGGCTGCCCGTCGTGCACGCGGCGGCGCCCTACGAGGGGCCGGTGCGGGCCGTGCTCCTCGCACACAAGGAGCGTGGCGCGCTGGGCCTGGCCCGGCCGTTGGGCGAGGCGCTCGCCGGGGCGGTGCGGGCCGGACTGCCGGCGGGCGACACGGGGTCCGTGGCGCTGGTGCCGGTGCCCTCCGCGCCCCGGGCGGTGCGGGCGCGCGGGCACGATCCGACGCGGCGCCTGGCCTACGCGGCGGCGGCCGGGCTGCGCAGGGAGGGCGTGGCGGTCCGGGTGCTCGCCGTGCTGCGGCAGCGGCGTGCCGTGGCCGATCAGTCGGGGCTCGGTGCCCGGCAGCGCCGGGCCAATGTGTCGGGCGCACTGACCGTGACGGCCGGTGCGGGCGGGCTGCTCACCGAAGTTGGCCGGATCGTGCTGGTCGACGACCTGATGACGACGGGCGCGTCTTTGGCGGAGGCGGCGCGCGCAATACACGCGGTGACGGGTTCCGCGGCGGCTCCGGGAGAAGGCGCGACGGACCCGGGAATGGCGGGACCGATCACGGTGGGCGCAGCTGTGGTCTCCGCTTCTCCGGATTCCTTCGAAATAAACCGGAACTGACCGAGGATCTGCATCGTTGCAGGTAGAGAGAGGGTTCATCCACCTGAATGGAGGTACGCGTCAGTAGAGGGTGACGACATCCGTCCGGGCGAGATATGTTCAGTTGTGAGGAACTCGGCAGGAAAGACAGAAGCCGTACCTCGCATATCTGAATGCCTCGCGTGCGATTGCGCAGAGATTTCGACAATCACCCGTCACGGTGGGGTGGAGATCTCGTCCGCGGGGGAGGAGGAGGTGGAAGTCACCGAGTCCGAGGCTCCGGAAGTGGCCGGAGTCGTGTGCAAGAGGGAGATGCTCCGCCGAGCGGGCGGAGTTATCCGGGAACGGAGTTCTGCGTGGACATCGTCGTCAAGGGCCGCAAGACCGAGGTACCGGAGCGGTTCCGCAAGCACGTGGCCGACAAGCTGAACCTGGAGAAGATCCAGAAGCTCGACGGCAAGGTGATCAGCCTCGACGTCGAGGTGTCCAAGGAGCCCAACCCCCGTCAGGCCGACCGCTGCGACCGCGTGGAGATCACGCTGCGCACGCGGGGTCCGGTGATCCGGGCCGAGGCCTCGGCGAACGATCCGTACGCGGCGCTCGACCTCGCCACGGAAAAGCTCGACGCGCGGCTGCGCAAGCAGCACGACAAGCGGTCGTCCCGGCGTGGCACGAAGCGGATCTCGGCCGCAGAGGTCGCCGAGCACGTTCCGGACGCCGCCACGCTCAACGGGGACGGCACGATCGCCAGGGACGACTCCGAGGCCGACGCCGTGCCGACGACCAGGATCGGATCGCTGGAGATCCAGGGCGAGGGCCCGCTCATCGTCCGCGAGAAGACCCACGTCGCCGCACCCATGACGCTCGATCAGGCGCTCTACGAGATGGAGCTGGTCGGGCACGACTTCTACCTGTTCGTCGACTCCGACACCAAGGAACCCAGCGTGGTCTACCGGCGCCACGCCTACGACTACGGCGTCATCCACCTCAGCAGCGACCCCATGGTCGCCGACGTGCACAGCGCCGACGCGGGGGACGCCATCGGCGGCTGAGTCCGCCCGGTCCGTCCGCGGCGTCGGCAGGCCGGTCCACCGGCAGGCTGTCCGAAAATCCACTCATCCGGTGCCCCTGGAGTGTGCGTGCGCCCCCGGGGGCACCCTTGTGCGACCCCTCAGTGCACCGCTCCGTCGACGCGCGGAGGCCGAGGCATGAAATCATGGCCGCACCGGGTCAACCGGTGGGCCGGTGCCTCGGGTTGGCCCGGCACATGAAGACGGGGCCACGGCCTTCAGGGGGAGGAACGATGGCGGACAGCTTCGGACCGATGCGGGGCGAGGACGCCGGCGCGGCCGATGGCGGCGCCGGTACGGGCCCGGACGAGGGCTCATCACGCAAGGAGCCGATCCGGGTCCTTGTGGTCGACGACCATGCGCTGTTCCGGCGTGGTCTGGAGATCGTCCTCGCGGCCGAGGAGGACATCCAGGTCGTCGGCGAGGCGGGCGACGGCGCCGAGGCGGTGGACAAGGCGGCCGACCTGCTGCCGGACATCGTCCTGATGGACGTCCGTATGCCCAAGCGCGGCGGCATCGAGGCGTGCACCTCCATCAAGGAAGTGGCGCCCAGCGCCAAAATCATCATGCTCACGATCAGCGATGAGGAAGCGGATCTCTACGACGCGATCAAAGCGGGCGCGACGGGATATCTGCTGAAGGAGATCTCGACCGACGAGGTGGCCACGGCCATTCGCGCCGTCGCCGACGGGCAGTCCCAGATCAGCCCTTCCATGGCGTCGAAGCTGCTCACCGAATTCAAGTCGATGATCCAGCGCACCGACGAGCGTCGCCTCGTGCCCGCGCCCCGGCTCACCGATCGCGAGCTGGAAGTGCTCAAGCTGGTCGCCACCGGGATGAACAACCGGGATATCGCCAAGGAACTGTTCATCTCGGAGAACACCGTGAAGAACCATGTGCGCAACATCCTGGAGAAGCTGCAACTGCACTCCAGGATGGAGGCCGTGGTGTACGCGATGCGGGAGAAGATCCTCGAGATTCGCTGAGCCGGGTCCGGCCGGGCGCCGGTCGTCTCAGTCGAGGGCTCTGACGAGCTCCTGCTTCAGGGCCGCGTCCGTCATGCGCTCGACCCGGACGCTGTCGCAGCCCACCCAGCTCGCCGCTTCGAGCAGCGCCTGGGCCACTCCAGGGACCGCCTTCGGGCCGTCCAGGGAGACCTGCCGGGCGACCAGGGTGGTGCCCTCGCGCGCCGGGTCGACCCGGCCCACCAGCTGTCCGCCCGCCAGGACCGGCATCGCGAAGTAGCCGTGGATCCGCTTCGGCTTGGGGACGTACGCCTCCAGCCGGTGCGTGAAGCCGAAGATCCGCTCCGCGCGCGCCCGCTCCCAGACCAGCGAGTCGAACGGGGAGAGCAGCGTCGTGCGGTGCCGGCCGCGGGGCGTCGACTCCAGCGCCGCCGGGTCGGCCCAGGCCGGCTTCCCGCCCCAGCCCTCGACCGTCACCGGGACCAGACCGGTCTCCGCGATCACCGCGTCGAACTGCTCGCTCTTCAGCCGGTGGTAGTCGGCGATGTCCGAGCGGGTGCCGACGCCGAGCGCCTGGCCGGCCTGGACCACCAGGCGGCGCACGCACTCCTTGTCGTCCAGGTCGTCGTGGAGCAGGTCCGCGGGGATCGCCCGCTCCGCCAGGTCGTAGACCCGCTTCCAGCCGCGCCGCTCGACGCAGACCACCTCGCCGTACATCAGCGCGCGCTCCACGGCGACCTTCGAGTCCGACCAGTCCCACCACTCGCCCTTGTTCTTCGCGCCGCCCAGCTCTGTGGCGGTCAGCGGGCCCTCGGCGCGCAGCTGCTTGATCACCTGGTCGTAGGCGCCCTCGGGGAGGTGGTGGTTCCAGTGCGGGCGGTTGCGGTAGGCGCGGCGGCGGAAGGCGAAGTGGGGCCACTCCTCGATGGGGAGGATGCAGGCCGCGTGGGACCAGTACTCGAAGGCGTGGGTCTGCGTCCAGTACGCCTGCTCGACCTTCTTGCGGCCGATCGCGCCCAGGCGCGCGTACGGGATCAGTTCGTGGGAGCGGGCCAGTACCGAGATCGTGTCGAGCTGGACCGCGCCGAGGTCGCGCAGGACTCCGCGGACGCCTGCGGCGCGGTTCGGGGCGCCGAGGAAGCCCTGGGCGCGCAGGGCGATGCGGCGGGCCTCGGTGGCGGACAGGGCGACGGGGTGGGTGGTGGGGGTGGGGTGCGGCGCGATCGTCGGCATGCTCGGAACCATAGGGCCCGGCGCTGACAATCGGGGCCGGGTCGTGGGTGCCGCTCCGGGCCGGGGTGCGGGCCCGCCGAAGCGCCTGCCCGGCGCTGGGGTGCCGCCTTGCCCACCCTGCCGCCCTTGGCGGCAGATTGCCCAAGGCGGGGGCGGGGCTAGAGGCGGGGTGGGAGGTAGGGGAGGGGGGTGGGGAGGGTCAGGTCCGAGGGGAGGAGGGAGGCCACCCAGCAGTCGCGCAGGACCCCCTTGTTCGGCAGGCCCGCGCGCAGGACGCCCTCCACGGTGAAACCGGCCTTCTCGGCGACGGCGCGCGAGCCCTCGTTGCCCACCTCGGCCCGCCATTCCAGGCGGGTGCAGGCGAGATCCGTGAACGCCCAGCGGGCCACCCCGAGGACCGCCTCCGTCATGTAGCCGAGGCCGCGGTACTCCTTGGCCGTCCAGAAACCCACTTCCCAGGCGCCCGCGCGCGGGTGGTGCAGTCCGACGGCCGCGGCGATCGGGCCGTGCTCGTCGGCCCGGACCGCGAAGGTGTACTCGGCGTCGCTGCGCCAGCCGTCCGCGACCACCCGCTCGATGAAATATTCGGCGTCCCCGCGCGCGTACGGCGACGGAATCGTGGTCCAGCGCTGGATGTCGGGATCCTGGGCGGCGGCGTACACCTCGTCGGTGTCGGCGGGGACGAAGGTGCGCAGTCGCAGACGAGCGGTGGTCAGCGTCACGGGTTCCATCACCCGATTCTGCTCGGGGAGAGGAGGGCGCACCATCACTTTTCGTGGGGTATACCGGCACCTTCCGAGGCGCCTGTGCGTTGGACCTGATGGCAGACCTCCCGGCGCGGTGGGGTCCTCGCATACGATGGCCGTTGCTCAGGCTGTCGCCTGGGTAACCGACCGTGCCAGGCCCGACCGGCAAGGAGACCAACCCTCGTGTCCGTCCTCCAGAAGATCATGCGTGCAGGCGAAGGCAAGATCCTGCGCAAGCTGCACCGCATCGCGGACCAGGTCAACTCCATCGAAGAGGACTTCGAGAGCCTCTCCGACGCCGAGCTGCGCGCGCTTACGGATGAGTACAAGCAGCGCATCGAGGACGGCGAGACCCTCGACGACCTGCTGCCCGAGGCGTTCGCGACCGTCCGCGAGGCGGCCCGGCGAGTCCTGGGCCAGCGTCACTACGACGTGCAGCTGATGGGTGGCGCCGCCCTCCACCTCGGATATGTGGCCGAGATGAAGACCGGCGAGGGCAAGACCCTGGTCGGCACGCTGCCGACGTATCTGAACGCGCTGTCCGGCAAGGGCGTCCACCTCATCACGGTGAACGACTACCTGGCCGAGCGCGACTCCGAGATGATGGGCCGCGTCCACAAGTTCCTGGGCCTCTCCGTGGGCTGCATCCTGGCGAACATGACGCCGGCCCAGCGCCGCGAGATGTACAACTGCGACATCACGTACGGAACGAACAACGAGTTCGGTTTCGACTACCTGCGCGACAACATGGCGTGGTCCCAGGACGAGCTCGTCCAGCGCGGTCACAACTTCGCGGTGGTCGACGAGGTCGACTCCATCCTCGTCGACGAGGCCCGTACGCCGCTGATCATCTCCGGCCCCGCCGACCAGGCCACCAAGTGGTACGGCGACTTCGCCAAGCTGGTCACCCGCCTCACCAAGGGCGAGGCCGGCAACACGATGAAGGGCATCGAGGAGACCGGCGACTACGAGGTCGACGAGAAGAAGCGCACCGTCGCCATCCACGAGCCGGGCGTCTCGAAGGTCGAGGACTGGCTGGGCATCGACAATCTGTACGAGTCGGTGAACACCCCGCTGGTGGGTTACCTGAACAACGCCATCAAGGCCAAGGAACTCTTCAAGAAGGACAAGGACTACGTCGTCATCGACGGCGAAGTCATGATCGTCGACGAGCACACCGGCCGTATCCTCGCCGGCCGCCGCTACAACGAGGGCATGCACCAGGCGATCGAGGCGAAGGAAGGGGTGGACATCAAGGACGAGAACCAGACGCTCGCGACGATCACCCTGCAGAACTTCTTCCGCCTCTACGACAAGCTCTCCGGCATGACCGGTACGGCGATGACCGAGGCCGCCGAGTTCCACCAGATCTACAAGCTGGGCGTCGTCCCGATCCCGACGAACAAGCCGATGGTCCGCAAGGACCAGGCCGACCTGATCTACCGCACCGAGGTCGCCAAGTTCGACGCGGTCGTCGACGACATCGCGGAGAAGCACGAGAAGGGCCAGCCGATCCTCGTCGGTACGACGTCGGTCGAGAAGTCCGAGTACCTCTCGCAGCAGCTCTCCAAGCGCGGCGTCCAGCACGAGGTGCTCAACGCCAAGCAGCACGACCGTGAGGCGACGATCGTCGCCCAGGCCGGCCGCAAGGGCGCCGTCACCGTCGCGACGAACATGGCCGGCCGTGGCACCGACATCAAGCTCGGCGGCAACCCCGACGACCTGGCCGAGGCCGAGCTGCGCCAGTCGGGTCTCGACCCGGTCGAGCACGTCGAGGAGTGGGCCGCGGCCCTGCCCGCCGCCCTGGAGAAGGCCGAGCAGGCCGTCAAGGCGGAGTTCGAGGAGGTCAAGGACCTCGGCGGGCTCTACGTGCTGGGCACCGAGCGGCACGAGTCGCGGCGCATCGACAACCAGCTGCGCGGTCGTTCCGGCCGTCAGGGCGACCCGGGCGAGTCCCGGTTCTACCTGTCGCTCGGCGACGACCTCATGCGCCTGTTCAAGGCGCAGATGGTCGAGCGCGTGATGTCGATGGCGAACGTGCCGGACGACGTCCCGATCGAGAACAAGATGGTCACGCGGGCCATCGCCTCCGCCCAGTCGCAGGTCGAGCAGCAGAACTTCGAGACGCGCAAGAACGTCCTGAAGTACGACGAGGTGCTCAACCGCCAGCGCGAGGTGATCTACGGCGAGCGCCGCCGCGTCCTGGAGGGCGAGGACCTTCAGGAGCAGGTCGTGCACTTCATGGACGACACCATCGACGAGTACATCGGGGCCGAGACCGCCGAGGGCTTCGCCGAGGACTGGGACCTGGACCGGCTGTGGGGCGCCTTCAAGCAGCTCTACCCGATCAAGGTGACGGTGGAGGAGCTGGAGGACGAGGCCGGGGACCGTGCCGGGCTCACCGCCGAGTTCATCGGCGACGCCGTCAAGGACGACATCCACGCGCAGTACGAGGAGCGCGAGGAGCAGCTCGGCTCCGAGATCATGCGTGAGCTGGAGCGCCGCGTGGTGCTCAGCGTGCTGGACCGCAAGTGGCGCGAGCACCTCTACGAGATGGACTACCTCCAGGAGGGCATCGGTCTGCGCGCCATGGCGCAGAAGGACCCGCTGGTCGAGTACCAGCGTGAGGGCTTCGACATGTTCACCGCCATGATGGAGGGCATCAAGGAGGAGTCCGTCGGCTACCTGTTCAACCTGGAGGTCCAGGTCGAGCAGCAGGTCGAGGAGGTCCCGGTGGAGGACGCCGCGCCCACGTCCCTGGACAAGGACGGCAAGGAGGACGCGGTGCCGGCGCAGGCCCGCCCGGAGATCCGGGCCAAGGGGCTCGACGCTCCGCAGCGGCCCGACCGGCTGCACTTCCAGGCGCCGAACGCCGAGGGCGGGGTCGACGAGGGTGACTTCGTCACCGAGGGCGGGCCCACCCGGTCCGCCGCGGACGGCCTGACCCGGGCCGAGCGGCGCAAGCAGCAGAAGGGGCGCCGTCGCAAGAAGTGACGTCGCTTGTCCGAAGGGCCGGGTACCTCGGGGTGCCCGGCCCTTCGTGTCGGGCGCGTGGTTTCCCGCGCCCTTTACGGAGCTTCCGGTTCTCTGGGGGTCCGGCCGTCCAGTTCCACCGCCGTGCAGCGCCAGCGGAGGTCCTCGGCGCGGGTCAGCCGGAAGGCCAGGGCGTGCAGGCGCGGGCCCACCGAGATGCGGGCGAAGACCTCGAAGGTGCCGGTGTCGGGTTCGTAGTGGCCGACGTCGTGGATCCTCGGGCGCGGGCCCGTGCGGTCCAGCGGGCGGTGGGCCAGGAGCCAGAGCAGGTCCTCGAAGGCGTGGCCCCGCGTGTGCCGGGCGAACCAGACCGCGGGCCGGTGGCCGGTCAGGACCAGCAGGAGCAGGTCCGTGAAGTGTTCGGCGGGGTGCGGCGGCTGCTGCGGCCGCACCCGGGGCGCGGCGGGCCGCCGGGTGTCCCGGCGTGCGGGGGGACGGCTGGTCCGTCGAGGGCCTCGCCTGGAAAGCACCTTCTGCACGTCGCCTCCGGATAGGTACCAGTCGGTAACTCTTCGTGATCACCTTCTACGAGGTCGGGGAACGGCTCCGCAAGAGCCGGCGGCCGGCCGGGGAGGGGCACCGGGGATTCACTTATCCGGGTGACGCCGGGGCGCGCGGGGCCCGTGCGGCGGGGCGGGGGCGGGTGACGCGGCGGAGCCGGGGTGACAGGGGGCGGCGAGGTGGGCGGCAGCCCGAAGGGGGACCGTCGCACGTATCCTGAAGGCCTCCGGGACGATCACCGACGACTACGAAAGCGGACCGTCATGCGCGTGTACGTACCTCTCTCCCTGCCGCGACTCGCTCAGGCGTACCAGGCGGGCGAGCTGGGGCCCGCGCCGCTCACCGCCTACGCCGTCACGCCCGCGCTGCGCGAGTGGTACCTGTCGGACGACATCGAGGAGCTGGAGTACGCCGCCCTCAACCGGGCGGGGCTCGCCTCCCTGCGGCTGCTCGCGGGGGAGCCGGACGCGGCGCGGCGACGGGTCGTCGTCGCCGTGGACGTCGCGGACCGGGCCGCCGTCGCCGATCCGGACCGCGGGCTCGACCCGTCCTCCCTCGGTGAGGTGACCGTGCGCGAGGTCGTGCCGCTGGCCAAGGCCGCCGCCGTGCACGTGGACGCCGACGACGCGGAGGCCGATGTCGCGGCCGCCGCCGATGCGCTGGGCGCGGCCGATCACGGCGACGACGACGCCCAGTTCGTCGTGGACGGTGCCGAGGACCACGAGCTGCTCTGGTTCGCCACGCAGGAGATCCCGAACCTGGTCGGTCAGGGCGACTGAATCGGGGCGCACCCGTGCGGGGTACGTTCCCGGTATGGGGAAGCACATAGCCGGGGGCTCGTTCGGTCCGCCTGCCGGGCACATCGTCTGGGACTGGAACGGGACGCTGTTCCACGACATCGACGCCGTCATCCACGCCACCAACGCCGCGTTCGCCGAGCTGGGGCTCGCGCCGATCACGCTGGAGAAGTACCGGGCGCTGTACTGCGTACCGATCCCGAAGTTCTACGAGCGGCTGATGGGCCGGCTGCCCACCGAGACCGAGTGGCTCGTCATGGACGAGGTCTTCCACCGGCACTACGCGCACCACTCCGTCGACTGCCGGCTCGCCGACGGTGTGGAGCCGCTGCTCGCCGGGTGGCAGGACGCCGGGCGCAGCCAGTCCATTCTCAGCATGTACGGGCATGAGGAACTGGTGCCGCTGGTCGGTCGGTTCGGGATCGCCGAGCGGTTTGTGCGGGTCGACGGCCGGGTCGGGCCCTCCGGGGGGAGCAAGGCCGAGCACATGGTGCGGCATCTCGCGGCGCTCGAGAGGTCTGCCGGGGTCGCGGCCGAGCAGGTCGTGGTGATCGGTGATGCGGCCGATGACGCGGTGGCTGCGCTGGCTGCCGGGGCGCGGGCTGTGCTTTATACCGGGGGGTCGCACGGGCGGGCCAGTCTTGAAGGGGTGGGGGCGCCTGTGGTGGATTCGTTGGCGGAGGCTGTGCGGGTCGCTGCCGCGGGGTAGTGGGTTCGGGTAGCCGTCGGTGGGGGGGCTTGCGCAGTTCCCCGCGCCCCTGGCGGGGCTGCGTCTGCCCCGTGGGGTTCGGTGCTGTGTGCTGGGCGGTGGGTGCTTCTCGCGCGGTTCCTCGCGCCCCTGGCGGGGCTGCGTCTGCCCCGTGCCGTTCGGTGCTGTGTGCTGGGCGGTGGGTGCTTCTCGCGCGGTTCCTCGCGCCCCTGGCGGGGCTGCGTCTGCCCCGTGGGGTTCGGTGCTGTGTGCTGGGCGGTGGGTGCTTCTCGCGCGGTTCCTCGCGCCCCTGGCGGGGCTGCGTTTGCCCCGTGCCGTTCGGTGCTGTGTGCTGGGCGGGGGGTGCTTCTCGCGCGGTTCCTCGCGGCCCTGGAGGGGCTGCGTCTCGGGCGCTTTTGCTTACGCTCCGCTTGTGGGTGCGTACGCTTGGTGTGTGGTGGGAGAGAGTGGGGGGAGCGCGGCATGGGCTTTGGGTTCGGGCAGCGGCGTGGTGGGCAGCTTCCGGTCGAGGTGACCCCGTTCGTCGGGCGGGCGGCCGAACTCGCGCAGGTGCGGGCCGCGTTCGCCGGCGCCAGACTCGTGACCCTGGTGGGGCCCGGAGGGGTGGGCAAGAGCCGGACGGCGTTGCGGGGCGCGGCGGAGCTGGCGGGCGGGTTCGCGGACGGGGTGGTGCTCGTCGAGCTGAGCGCGCTGCGTGATCCCGAGCTGATTCCGGTGACGCTCGCCGCGGTGCTCGAACTGCCGGAGCAGGCGGGGATGGAGCCGCTGGACGCGGTCGTCGCCCATCTGCAGGGCCGGCGGATGCTCGTCGTGCTCGACACCTGCGAGCATCTGGTCGACGCGTGCGCGATGCTCGCCGATGTGCTGCTGCGGGAGGCGGCCGGGGTGCAGGTGCTGGCCACCAGCAGACAGCCGCTCGACGTGCCGGGCGAGCACTGCGTCCCGATCGCGCCGCTGGAGCCCGACGACGCCCTGGAGCTGTTCGTGCAGCGGGCCGCCGCGGTGGTCCCCGGGTTCGCCGCGCACGACGGCAACCGGGAGCAACTGGCCGCTCTGGCGAAGAGGCTGGACGGGATTCCGCTCGCCCTGGAGCTGGCCGCGGTGCGGCTGCGGGCCGTCTCCCTCGATCAGCTGGTGGAGCGGCTCGGGCAGCGGTTCGAGGTGCTGACCGGGGGGCGGAGGACCGCGCTGACCCGGCATCAGACGTTACGGACGGCCATCGGCTGGTCGCACGAACTGTGCACCCCGCGCGAGCGGCTGCTGTGGGCGCGGCTCTCGGTCTTCGCCGGGTCGTTCGAGCTGCGGGCCGCCGAGTACGTGGGCGCGGGCGAGGAGCTGTCCGGCGGCGAGGTGCTGGAATGCCTCATCGGGCTCGTCGACAAGTCCGTCGTGCAGCGGCTCGGAGTGGACGGCAACCGCTACCGGCTGCTCGACACCATCCGCGAGTACGGCGCCGAATGGCTGGTGGAGTCCGGCCGGGCGGACGCCGTGCGGGCCCGGCACTTCGCGTACTACCGGGATCTCGGGCAGCGCTACTGGGACGAGTTCCTGACCCCGGCGCAGCCCGTCCTGCACCGGGCGCTGCGCACCGAGAGCGCCGATGTGCGGTGCGCGCTCGAGTACGCGTACGGCCCCGCCGGGCCGGCCCCGCAGGGGTTGTGGCTCGCCGCGCAGCTCGGGCCGTACTGGCGGGCGCTCGGCGCGCTCTCCGAGGGGCGGTACTGGATCGAGAAGGGGCTCGCGCTCGTCGACGAGGTGGGCGAGGAGCAGGCCTGGGGGCAGTTCATGGTCGCCCTGTTCTCGGTGTGGACCGGGGATCTGCCGACCGCGCTCGAACAGTTCCACCGGGCGCTCCGGATCGCCCGGGACGCCCGCAACGACCGGGTCGAGCTGTTCTGCGACGCGTACCTCGGCGGGCTCGGCGCGCTGTGCGGCGAGCCGGACGGGCCGGCCGCGCTGGAGGACGCCCGGCAGCGGATCCTGGCGCGCGGCGACGGGCTCGGCACCGCCGTCATCCACTACGAGGGCGCGCTGGTGCTCGGCGTGCTCGGCGACGCGGAGGCCGCCCTGGAGTGGTGCCGCACCGGGCTCGCGTATCTGGAAGGCACCGGGGAGCGGCAGATGTACGCGTCGACGCTCACCGTGCAGGGGCTGATCCTGTGGCTCTCCGGGGAGCGCGAGGAGGCCGTCGGGCTGCTGGGGCGGGCCCTGGAGGCCGCCGCGGAGATCGACGAGATCCTGGTCGCCGCCATGTGCTGCCTGATGCTCGCCTGGTCCGCGTCGGCCGAGGAGCGGCATGTGCGGGCGACCTGGCTGCTCGGCTACGCGGAGAACGCGCGGCGGCTCGGCGGCGGTGACCCGGTCGGCATGCTTCCCTCGCTCTTCGACGAGCAGGAGGCCGTGCGGGCCGGGCTGCGGCGGGCGCTGGGCGACGAGGACTACGAGCGGTGGCACGCGGTCGGGGCGCGGCTCTCCGGGGCGCAGGTGCTCGCCGCTGTGCGGGAGGGGGCCGATGTGCCCGGCGACCGGGTGCCCGCGGCGCGGGGGGCCGGGGTGGACGCGCTGACCCGGCGGGAGCGGGAGGTGGCCGCGCTGGTGGCGCGGGGGCTGTCCAATCGGGAGATCGCGGAGCAGTTGGTGATCTCGAAGCGGACGGCCGACGCGCATGTGGAGCATATTTTGGCGAAGTTGGGGGTGGGGTCGCGGACGGAGGTGGCCTCCATCGCCGGGGGTGGGGAGCGGGTCGAGAGTTCGGGGGGCTGATTTCCGGGGATCAGGGGAGCGTTGTCGGGTGCGGGCCGGTGGCCTCTTCTCGCGCAGTTCCCCGCGCCCCTGAGGGGTTGTCGTTCGTCTGCGGGCCGGTGGCCGCTTCTCGCGCAGTTCCCCGCGCCCCTGTCGGGGCTTTCTCTAGGTATACGGAGATCGCCCCGGCCCCGGACATGCGTATACCGGTCTCCGGCGATACCGATGTCCGTCGGCTCTGGCTGAGGGTTAGCTGAGGGTGTGCCGCGGGGCTTCGGGAGGAAGCGGTGCGGTGGAGCGTCGGGCAGTAATGGTCAACTCCCCACGGCTGTCGTGGCAACGGCCCTCCGTCGTGGCGCCCGGAGCGCGGCACACCCGGTGGCTGCCCTCGTCGGCGGGGCAGCCACCGCACAGGGGCTCAGACCGCCGGGGCCTTCGCCCGCAGCACCTTCAGGAACTCCCGCATCCAGGCCGCGTGGTCCGGCCAGGCGCGGGACGAGACCAGGGTGCCGTCGACGACCACCTCCGTGTCGCGGAACGCGGCGCCGGCCGTCTGCATGTCCGTCTCCAGCGCCGGATAGGCCGTGACGCGCCGGCCCCGCAGACCGTCCACCGCCGCCGTCAGGAGCGGGCCGTGGCAGATCTGGGCCACCGGCTTGTCGGTGTCGAAGAACGCCTTGACGATCTTGCGCAGCTCGGCGTCGCCGCGCAGGTACTCGGGCGCGCGGCCGCCCGGGATCACCAGAGCGGCGTACTGGCCCGGGTCGACTTCGGCGAAGGCCAGATCGGCCGGCCAGGTGTATCCCGGCTTCTCCGTGTACGTGTCGAAGCCGGGCTCGAAGTCGTGGATCACGAAGCGGAGCTTCTTGCGGGTGGGGGCCGCGATGTGGACCTCGTAGCCCTCCTCCAGCAGACGCTGGTACGGGTAGAGGACCTCCAGCGACTCCGCCGCGTCGCCGGTCACGATCAGGATCTTGAGTGCCATCGGTCACACGCTCCCGGGTCGGTCGTGGGCGATGCGGGCCGAATCCGCCGCCGTGCCCAACGTGCCGCCGCCCGGGAGTCCTGACAAGAGGCGCCGTTCTGTGCAGAGTGTCAAAGTTCGGCCACCGGATTTGTACACATGCGGCTCATGACGTGCCCCCCGTAGGGAGCGATAGCCTGGTCCCGTGATCAGCGCGATATCTCGCGGGGGCATCGTCGCCCCCTGCCCGCGCCGGGAGAAGACGGACCGCCACAGCGGCCGCCCCCGGCGCTCGGACGCTGATCGTTTCCGGCGGATGGCCAGTTCGTTGAAAATGGCGCATTACCGTCCGCTCTTCTCCCAATCCGGCATAACGTCGAAGCAGACCGGACACCCCGCGTCGCGGCGTTACGTCGAGCCAAACATGTCTACGTCACGCAACGGCGCGCGACAGGAGCCAGAGGACAATGCAGACCAAGCTGGACGAAGCCAAGGCCGAGCTGCTCGAACGGGCCGCCCGGGTTGCTGAGAACAGCCCGGTAGGGGGGCACCTACCGACGGGCGAGGGCACGCACACCGTCGAGAACATCGACACCGTGCTCACGTTCCTCCAGCGCTACTACCTGCACACCGCGCCCGAGGACCTGGCCGACCGTGACCCGGTCGACGCCTTCGGAGCCGCCTACTCGCACTACCGGCTGGCCGAGAACCGGCCACAGGGCACCGCGAACGTACGGGTGCACACCCCGACGGTCGAGGAGAACGGCTGGACCTGCAGCCACTCCGTCGTCGAGGTCGTCACCGACGACATGCCGTTCCTCGTGGACTCGGTGACCAACGAGCTGTCGCGGCAGGGCCGGGGCATCCACGTCGTCATCCACCCGCAGGTCGTCGTGCGGCGTGACGTCGCGGGCAAGCTGCTCGAGGTGCTGCCGGCCGGGACCACCGCCGAGGGCCACGACGTGCTCACCGAGTCGTGGATCCACGTCGAGATGGACCGCGAGACCGACCGCGCCGACCTCAAGCAGATCACCACCGACCTGCTGCGCGTCCTGTCCGACGTGCGCGAGTGCGTCGAGGACTGGGAGAAGATGCGCGACGCGGCGCTGCGCATCGCCGACGAGCTGCCGGGCGAGCCCACCGCGGGCGACCTGCGCGACCAGGAGGTCGAGGAGGCCCGCGAGCTGCTGCGCTGGCTCTCCGCCGACCACTTCACCTTCCTCGGCTTCCGCGAGTACGACCTCACCGACGACGACTCGCTCACCGCCGTCCCGGGCACCGGCCTCGGCATCCTGCGCGCCGACCCGCAGCACGACGGCGACGACCTGCACCCGGTGTCGCCGTCCTTCAACCGGCTGCCCGACGACGCCCGCGCCAAGGCCCGCGAGCACCGCCTCCTGGTGCTGACCAAGGCCAACAGCCGCGCCACCGTGCACCGGCCGTCCTACCTCGACTACGTCGGCGTGAAGAAGTTCGACGAGAACGGGAACGTGGTCGGCGAGCGCCGCTTCCTCGGTCTGTTCTCCTCCGCCGCGTACACCGAGAGCGTCCGCCGCGTCCCCGTCATCCGCCGCAAGGTCGCCGAGGTCCTCAAGGGCGCGGGCTTCTCGCCCAACAGCCACGACGGCCGCGACCTGCTCCAGATCCTGGAGACGTACCCGCGCGACGAGCTGTTCCAGACCCCGGCCGACGAGCTGCGGTCCATCGTCACGTCCGTGCTGTACCTCCAGGAGCGGCGCCGGCTGCGGCTGTACCTGCGCAAGGACGAGTACGGGCGCTACTACTCCGCGCTCGTCTACCTGCCGCGCGACCGGTACACCACCGGCGTCCGGCTGCGGATCATCGACATCCTCAAGGAGGAGCTGGGCGGCGCCAGCGTCGACTTCACCGCCTGGAACACCGAGTCGATCCTCTCCCGGCTGCACTTCGTCGTCCGGGTCGCGCCGGGCACCGAGCTGCCCGCGCTCACCGACGCCGACTCCGACCGCATCGAGGCCCGGCTGGTCGAGGCCGCCCGCTCCTGGGCGGACGGCTTCGCCGAGGCGCTGAACGCCGAGTGCGGCGAGGAGCGCGCCGCCGAACTGCTGCGCCGCTACGGCCAGGCATTCCCCGAGGGCTACAAGGCCGACCACTCGCCGCGCGCCGCCGTCGCCGACCTGGTCCACCTGGAGCAGCTCAGCCACGGCGACCGCGAGGGCAAGGACTTCGCGCTCTCGCTGTACGAGCCGGTGGGCGCCGCCCCCGGCGAGCGCCGGTTCAAGATCTACCGCACCGGTTCGCCCGTCTCGCTCTCCGCCGTCCTGCCGGTGCTCCAGCGCCTGGGCGTCGAGGTGACCGACGAGCGCCCGTACGAGCTGCGCTGCGCCGACCGCGCCACCGCGTGGATCTACGACTTCGGCCTGCGGATGCCGAAGCCGGGCAACGGCAACGGCGGGGAGCTGGGCGCCGACGGCCGCGAGCGGTTCCAGGAGGCCTTCGCCGCGACCTGGACCGGACTCGCCGAGAACGACGGGTTCAACGCCCTGGTCCTGGGCGCCGGGCTGAACTGGCGGCAGGCGATGGTGCTGCGCGCGTACGCCAAGTACCTGCGCCAGGCCGGCTCCACCTTCAGCCAGGACTACATGGAGGACACCCTCCGCACCAATGTGCACACCACGCGCCTGCTGGTGTCGCTGTTCGAGGCGCGGATGTCGCCGGACCGCCAGCGGGCCGGCACCGAGCTGACCGACGGGCTCCTCGAGGAGCTCGAGGGCGCGCTCGACCAGGTGGCCTCGCTCGACGAGGACCGGATCCTGCGGTCCTTCCTCACCGTCATCAAGGCGACCCTGCGCACCAACTTCTTCCAGAGGGCGGCGGACGGTGCCCCGCACACGTACGTCTCCATGAAGCTGGACCCGCAGGCCATCCCCGACCTGCCCGAGCCGCGCCCCGCCTACGAGATCTGGGTGTACTCGCCGCGCGTCGAGGGCGTCCACCTGCGCTTCGGCAAGGTCGCCCGCGGTGGCCTCAGGTGGTCCGACCGCCGCGAGGACTTCCGTACCGAGATCCTCGGGCTCGTGAAGGCGCAGATGGTGAAGAACACCGTCATCGTGCCGGTCGGCGCCAAGGGCGGCTTCGTCGCCAAGCAGCTGCCCGACCCGAGCGTGGACCGGGACGCCTGGATGGCCGAGGGCGTGGCCAGCTACAAGACGTTCATCTCGGCGCTGCTCGACATCACCGACAACCTGGTCGCCGGCGAGGTCGTGCCGCCGTCCGACGTCGTGCGCCACGACGAGGACGACACCTATCTCGTCGTCGCGGCCGACAAGGGCACCGCGTCCTTCTCCGACATCGCCAACGGCGTCGCGGAGTCGTACAACTTCTGGCTGGGCGACGCCTTCGCGTCCGGCGGCTCGGCCGGGTACGACCACAAGGGCATGGGCATCACCGCGCGCGGCGCCTGGGAGTCCGTCAAGCGGCACTTCCGCGAGCTGGGCGTCGACACCCAGTCCGAGGACTTCACGGTCGTCGGCGTCGGCGACATGAGCGGTGACGTCTTCGGCAACGGGATGCTGCTCTCCGAGCACATCCGCCTGGTCGCCGCCTTCGACCACCGGCACATCTTCATCGACCCGAAGCCGAACGCGGAGACCTCGTACGCCGAGCGCCGCCGCATGTTCGAGCTGCCGCGCTCCTCGTGGGCGGAGTACGACAAGGAGCTGATCTCGGCGGGCGGCGGCATCTTCCCGCGCTCCGCCAAGTCGATCCAGCTCAACGCCCACATCCGCGAGGCCCTCGGCATCGCGTCCGGCCAGGCCAAGATGACCCCGGCCGAGCTGATGAAGGCGATCCTCCAGGCGCCGGTCGACCTGCTGTGGAACGGCGGCATCGGTACGTACGTGAAGGCGGCCTCGGAGTCGAACGGGGACGTCGGCGACAAGGCCAACGACGCGATCCGCGTCGACGGCCAGGACGTCCGCGCCAAGGTCATCGGCGAGGGCGGCAACCTCGGCGCGACCCAGCTGGGCCGCATCGAGTTCGCCCGCACCGGCGGCAGGGTCAACACCGACGCCATCGACAACAGCGCGGGCGTGAACACGTCCGACGTCGAGGTCAACATCAAGATCCTGCTCAACGGCCTGGTCTCCGAAGGGGACATGACCGTCAAGCAGCGCAACAAGCTGCTCGCCGCGATGACCGACGAGGTCGGCCATCTGGTGCTGCGCAACAACTACGCGCAGAACACCGCGCTCGCCAACGCCGAGGCGCAGTCGTCGTCCCTGCTCCACGCCCACCAGCGCTTCATGCGCCGGCTCGGCAAGCAGGGCCACCTCGACCGCGGCCTGGAGTTCCTGCCGAACGACCGGCAGATCAAGGAACTCCTCAACAACGGCCGCGGCCTCAGCCAGTCGGAGCTGGCCGTCCTCCTCGCGTACACGAAGATCACGGCCGCCGACGAGCTGATCCAGACGTCGCTGCCCGACGACCCGTACCTGCGCCGGCTGCTCCACGCGTACTTCCCGCAGGACCTGCGCGACAAGTACGGCGAGGCCATCGACGGGCACGCGCTGCGCCGCGAGATCATCACGACGGTGCTGGTCAACGACACGGTGAACACCGGTGGTTCGACCTTCCTGCACCGGCTGCGCGAGGAGACCGGCGCCTCGCTGGAGGAGATCGTGCGGGCGCAGCTCGCCGCGCGCGAGATCTTCGGCCTGAGCGAGGTCTGGGACGCGGTGGAGGCGCTCGACAATGTCGTCGCCGCCGATGTCCAGACCCGGATCCGGCTGCACTCGCGGCGGCTCGTCGAGCGCGGCACCCGGTGGCTGCTCAACAACCGGCCGCAGCCGCTCCAGCTCGCCGAGACGATCGACTTCTTCCGGGACGGTGTCGCCGAGGTCTGGGCCGCGCTGCCCAGGATGCTGCGCGGCGCGGACGCCGAGTGGTACCAGTCGATCTTCGACGAGCTGACCGGTGCCGGGGTCCCGGAGGAGCTGGCGCGCCGGGTCGCCGGGTTCTCGTCGGCGTTCCCGACGCTGGACATCGTGCAGATCGCGGACCGGATGGGCAAGGAGGCGCTGGACGTCGCCGAGGTGTACTACGACCTCGCCGACCGGCTCGGCATCACCCAGCTCATGGACCGGATCATCGAACTCCCGCGGGCCGACCGCTGGCAGTCGATGGCCCGTGCCTCGATCCGCGAGGACCTGTACGCGGCGCACGCGGCCCTGACGGCCGACGTGCTCGCGGTGGGCAACGGCGCGGCCACGCCGGAGCAGCGGTTCAAGGCGTGGGAGGAGAAGAACGCGGCGATCCTGGGCCGGGCGCGCACGACCCTGGAGGAGATCCAGGGCTCGGACGCCTTCGACCTGGCGAACCTGTCGGTGGCGATGCGCACCATGCGCACCCTGCTGCGCACGCACTCGTGACGCGCCGGGCCTAGCCCGTACGTTCACCGGGGCGCCCCGGGCCACTGCGGCCCGGGGCGCCCCTGTGTCGTTCCGCTGATCCGTCATCTGCCGTTCCCGCAGGCGCAGTTGGCCGCGCGGCGGCCGTGGCTCCCCGGGCCCGGCGCCGTATTCTGCCCCTGTTCTTGACGTGCTCTTGCCTGCCTCCTGACGTCGTCCGGCTTGATGGACTCCCTGCCCCCGGGGCCACGTCTCGGGGCAATGCGGGACATTGCGTCTAAAGTGGACTCCGATTGTCTGATGACCGCTCAGGGAGAGCCGATGCCGTCGAAGCCAGCCGATTCGCCGAGGTCGCCCCGGACGGCGGACCGCGCCCTCGCGCTGCCCGACACCTGGGCCGCGACCCCGCTCACCGTCGTGATGCCCACGTACAACGAGGCCGGGAACCTGCCCGGCATGGCGGATGCCCTGATGGGGCTCGAGCTGGCCGGGCTGCGGCTGCTCGTCGTCGACGACTCCAGCCCCGACGGCACCGGCGACATCGCCGAGGAGTACGTGCGACGCTTCGGCGCCGACCGGATCGGCGTGCTGCACCGCGCGGGCAAGGAAGGACTCGGCCGCGCCTACGCGGCCGGGATGAGCCGGGCCGTCGCCGACGGCGCGCGCTACGTCCTGCAGATGGACGCCGACGGCAGCCACCCGGTGGCGAAGGTCCCCCAGATGCTGGGGGTCGCCCTGGCCACCGGCGCCGGGGTCACCATCGGCAGCCGCTACGTCCAGGGCGGCACCCTCTCCGACGCCTGGGGCGCGCACCGCCGGCTGCTCTCCCGCTGGGCCAACGCCTACGCGGGCACCATCCTCGGCACCCGGGTCCGCGACATCACCGGCGGCTTCAACCTGTGGCGCGAGGACACCCTGCGCGCCATCGACCTGGCCTCCGTCGACAGCGCGGGCTACAGCTTCCAGGTCGAGATGAAGTACCGGGCGCTGCGCCGCGGACACGGCGTCGTCGAGATCCCCATCCACTTCGAGGACCGCACGGTCGGCGAGTCGAAGATGAACCTGATGGTGCAGCTGGAGTCGGTCGCGATGCCGTGGAAGCTGCGCGCGAGGGCCCGTTGACCGCTGCGGAGGCCGCGCGCGAGGGCCCGTTGACCGCCGCGCCCGCCCGCATCGCGGCCGGCGCCGCGGCCTGCGGTGTGCTCGTGCTGCTGCTCGCCGTCGTGCTGCGGCTGCCCTGGGCGGGCGACCTCGGCATCCACGCCGCCACCGTCGAGCGCCTGCGCCACGACCTGCTCGACCCGGGCGATCCCCTGGTCAGGGCCGACGCCGACAGCCCGTACTACAGCCCCTGGACGCTGCTGCTCGGCCTGGTCGCGAAGGTGACCGGCCTCGGGGTGTTCGTCGTGCTGCGCGTCGGGGCGTTCGTCTCGCTCGCGGTGCTCGCGGGCGGGGTGTGGGCGTTCACCGGTACGTTCCTGGAGCGCGCGGCCGCGCGCTGGCGGCGGGCCGCCGCGGCGGGGCTCGTCCTGCTCTGCCTGGTCCTGCTGTGGGGCACGACGCTGTTCAACTGGAGCGGCTACTCGGGCCTCAACTCCCTGGCCCTGTGCGTCGCCTACCCGAGCACGTTCGCGCTCGGCGCCTCGTTCTGG
The DNA here is from genome assembly GCF_040645755.1 of Streptomyces sp. NPDC046716. Classification (NCBI taxonomy): domain Bacteria; kingdom Bacillati; phylum Actinomycetota; class Actinomycetes; order Kitasatosporales; family Streptomycetaceae; genus Streptomyces; species Streptomyces sp. NPDC046716. The sequence goes on along the minus strand of NZ_JBEYYU010000045.1, from coordinate 43,539 downwards.
CTGTGGACGCTGCTGCGCCGGGCGACCGCGTGGACGCACTTCCTGGGCGCCGGGGTGCTGTGGGCGGTGATCCTGCTCAGCCACCAGTTCACGGGCGTCGTCGCCTCGCTCGGCGCCCTCGCCATGGTCCTCGGCGCCCGCCCGTGGCCCCGACCGCCGCACTGGCTGCGGCTCGCGGGCGGGCTCGCGACCGGGCTCCTCCTGCTCGCGCTGTGGCCGTACTACTCGTTCTTCGCGCTGTTCGGCGCGGGCGACAACCTGGAGGCCATCCACCGCTCGCTCTACCGGGACCTGCCCGCCCGGCTGTGGCTGGTGGCGCTCGTCGGCGGCGCGGCGCTCGTCCTGCGGTGGCGGCGCGACCGGCGCGACCCGCTGGTCCTGTTCTGTCTGTCGGGCCTTGCCGTGTTCGCGGCCGGCGGCCTGACCGGTCACTGGTCCTGGGGCCGGGCGCTGCCGGCCGTCCTCGTCCCCGCGCAGGTCGCGGCCGGCGTCGAGGTGTTCCTCGCCCCGCGCAGGGCGGTGCGGCTCGGCCTCGGCTGGGCGGTGGCGGCGGCGCTGGTGCTCGGCGCGTGGACCCAGTCGGGGACGCTCGGCTATGTGCTGCCGCGCTCGGCGCTGCCCGCGACCGTCGCCGCCAAGTACCGCGAGCCGTGGGGCGGTTACCACTGGATCACGCCCTGGGCGGCGTACGGCGACGTGGTGCTCGCCAAGACGTTCCCGGCCCGCCAGATCCCCGCCTACGGGCCGTACACGGTCGCCCCCGGCTATCCGGACTTCTTCCTCGCCGACGAGCGGGCGCGGGAGGCCGCCGTGGAGACGTACTTCGCGGCCGGGACCGCACGCCGGGACCGGCTCCGGGTGCTGCGCGAGTACGGCGTGCGGTGGGTCGTCGCCTATCGCGGTGACGGCGGGCTGCGCGCCGGGGACCCGGCCCTGGAGCGGGTGGCCGTCGGTCCCCGGGGGCAGCAGCTGTACCGGGTGCGCGTCAGCGGGTGAGGACCGACACCAGGCGTACGGCCCGCCGCACCCGCCGCGCCATCGGGTTGCGGCCCACCTTCCGCGCCACGGGCCGCACCACGCGGGCCGTCAGTCCGACCGCCGCCCAGCGCACCTGGAGCCGTCCGGCGCCGCGCCCCTCCGGTTCCACCGTCACCCGGTGCTGGTGGAACTCCGACGTGAACGACGGGAAGTCCAGCGGCGCGAGCAGCAGCCCCGTGTTGCGCAGTCCGCCCGGCGCCTGGAGCTGGAGGAGCGGGTGCCGGGTGCCGTCGAAGCCCTGGGCGGGCAGCGCGGCCTGTGTGAGGTCCAGGTCGACGCGGCCCTCGAAGACGCCGGGGCGCACCGGGTCGAGCCGGAAGCGGACCGTGGTGCGGCGGCGCCCGGGGGAGAGCAGCAGCGCGGCGACCTGCGGGCCGACCGGCAGGCGCAGCGCCGGGTCGTGGGTGCGGATGTGCAGGGCGAGCGAGGCCGGGCCGGGATTGCGCTTCACCGAGACGATCTCGTGCCGGAACTGGGCGCCGGGGAACGGCCGGGAGTCCAGCGCCAGGTCGTCCAGGACCAGCTCGCGGCGTGCCTCGGGTGTGGCGGGGAGCGTGCCGCCCCAGTAGAGGCTGCCCCCGTCGTCCGTCACCGCCTCGCGGGGGGCGACCCCGTGGCCGAGGCCGCGCGCGGCGAGCCGGGCCTCGTCGAGGCGGCCGTCGCGGACCAGCTGGAGGACGACGCGCTCGGCGCGCGGCAGCCGTGCGTAGGCGCCGGGGGCCAGGCCCGCCAGATACGGGTTCACGATCCCGGCGAACCCTTCGAGCCAGTCGTCGGCCCGGTAGGGCAGGTCGCCCGCGTACATCCGGAAGTCGTGCTTGAGGAACTTGTAGTCCTTGGCCTCGCGCACCGCGTCGCTGAAGCCGCCCTGCTCCAGGAAGGCGTCGATGAGGGTCTGGACGTGGACCCGGTCACGGACGTTGGCCAGTTTGTGCCGCTGGTTGGAGATGGAGGCCGCGGACTCGGCCGCGTACGGCGCGATGTACCAGCGGTAGACGGTGTCGGGGACGACGGTGAAGGATCTCGCGAGGCCGTACGCCTGCGCCGAGAACAGCTGGTCCTCGTAGTGGATGCCCTCGGGGAAGCGCAGGCCGTGGCGGTCGAGGAAGGCGCGCGCGTACATCTTGCTCGTCGACAGGTGCTCGAAGAGCAGCGCGGGCTCGGCCTCGATGCCGGGGACGCTGCGGCGCTCGGCGACCAGGTGCGGCATCCACGTCGAACGGTGGCCCGTGTCGACCCTGATCCGCTGCACCGCGCCCATCGCGAAGTCGATCGCCGGGTTCTCGCGGTGGGCGGCGAGCAGTGACTCGACGGCGCGCGGCGGGAGTTCGTCGTCGCTGTCGAGGAACATCAGGTACGGGGCGCGGGCGATGTCGAGGGCGCGGTTGCGCGGGGCGCTGCACCCGCCGCTGTTCTCCGGCAGCCGCAGATACGTGATGCGGTCGTCCTGCGCGGCCAGTTCCCGGGCCACCTCGGGCGTGCGGTCCGTCGAGTGGTCGTCGCTGATGACGATCTCGATGTTGTGGTGGGTCTGCGCCTGGAGCGAGGCGACGGCGCGCGGCAGCCGCTCGGCGTCGTTGAAGACGATCACGGTGACGGTCACGTCGGGGGTCTGCGCGGGCATCAGCCGGTCGCCTCCTCGGGGGTGGGAGCGGGGGTGCGGGACTCGACGGGGAGCACCGGCGGCAGGCTCTCCTCCGGCTCGCCCAGGAAGACGCGGCGCACGACGCGCTCGGCGGCCCGCCCGTCGTCGAACTCGCAGAACCTGCGCCGGAAGTGGGCGCGCATCTTCGCCGACGCCTCGTCGCGCCAGGCGTCCGTCGCGAGGATCTCGGTCAGGTCCTCCTCGGTGCGTGCCACGTGGCCCGGCGGCTCGGCGAGCAGGTCGAAGTAGGTGCCGCGGGTGCGGGCGTACGTCTCCCAGTCGTCGGCGAAGCTGATGATCGGCCGGTCCAGGTTGGCGTAGTCGAACATGATGGACGAGTAGTCCGTGACGAGCGCGTCGGAGGCCAGCGCCAGCTCCTCCACCGGGTCGTACGCCGATACGTCGATGACCCGGCCGGTGCGCCGCAGGCCCGCCAGCGGGGAGGCGCCGCCGCCGTAGAAGTAGTGGCCGCGTACGAGCAGGACCGTGTCGTCGCCGAGCCGCTCGGACAGGGCCGCCAGGTCCAGGCGCGGGGTCCAGCTCGCCTCGTAGTCGCGGTGGGTCGGCGCGTACAGGACGGCCCGGCGGCCCGGGGCGATGCCGAGGCGGTCGCGGACGGCGCGGATGTCGGCGGCGGTCGCCCGGTAGTAGACGTCGTTGCGGGGATAGCCGTGGTCCAGGGAGACGTAGTGCGACGGGTAGGCGTGCTCCCACATGCGGGTGGAGTGGCTGTTGGCGCTGACGCTGAAGTCCCACTTGTCGACGCGGGCGAGCAGGGCGTCGAAGTCGAGGCCGCGGGAGGCCGTCGGGTAGGCGCGCTGGTCCAGGCCCATCTTCTTCAGCGGGGTGCCGTGGTGGGTCTGGAGGTGGATCGCGCCGGGGCGCTTGACCACGGCGTTCGGGAAGTTGACGTTGTTGGTGAGGTAGCGGGCGCGGGCCAGCGTCTCCCAGTAACGGCGGGTGCCGGGCACGATGTGGTCGGTGCCGGGCGGGACGAGCGGCTGGGCCGCCTTCGACACCACCCACACCGGGCGGATGTGCGGGGCGAGTTCGCCGAGTTTCGCCGCGATCGCGGCCGGGTTGCAGGCGATCCCGCGGTCCCAGTAGGCGGAGAAGACGGCGAGGTCCGGGTCGACGGGCTCGCGCAGGGCCTTCTGGTAGTGGTGGTCGAGGACCTTGGCGCCCAGCTGCCGCTTGCGGGTGCGCAGGGTGGTGCGCAGGCCGCGCCGCCGCTGGTTGGCCGCCTGGAACGCCCGGTACTTGGCGTACGCGTCCTCTTCGAGCAGTCTGCGCCGGATGCCCTCCATGCCGCCGGGGCGCCGGTATCCGGCGGGCTTCCAGCGGACGGCCGCCGCCGAGGCGCGGTGGAAGAACTCCCGCGCCACCGCGTCCGGCATGGTCTCGCGCGCCACGACCCGCATCGTCTCGGTCGCCATCAGGTCGTACAGGACCGCGCGCGGCCGGGGCGCGGACTCCCGCCGGTGCAGCAGGCGCTGGAGGCGGTCGTAGGTCTCGACGAGTCCGTAGCGCTGCTCGGCGGTCACCGCGGGCAGGCTCTCGCGCCGCAACTCCCGCACCTCTACGACCACTTGGTCGAGGCAGGCGATCCGGTCGGCGAGGGCCAGGGCGGCGCGGGCGGCGAACATCTCGTCGGGGTCGGCCAGTTCGGCCTCGTGGGTGCGCCAGAAGGCGGCGCGCAGGGCGCGCTTGGCGAGCAGCGGGGTGACGCGGAGCAGGTCGGGGGCCTGGTCGAGGGTGACGTCGCGGCGGGCCACGCGGGCGAGCCGGCCGGCGTCGGCGCCGGACGTGCCGGTGGAGCGCCAGGTGGTGCGGACATGGTCGGCGACCACCACGTCGACCGCCGGGTCCACCTCGGCCAGCCGGTCGAGGAGCGTCCGCACCGCACCCGCGGGCAGCCGGTCCTTGGCGGGCACGAACCACAGCCAGGTGCCGCGCGCCCGCTCGGCGCCGGCCGCCCGTGCCGCCGCGTCGCCGGTGTCCCCGGGCAGCGGCAGGACCGTGCCGCCGGACCGTGCCGCCACGTCCTGCGCGTCGTCCCCGACGGCCGCCGTCACCAGCTCGGCCTCGGGTGGCAGCTGGGCGGCCACGCCGTCGAGGCAGACGCCGAGCAGTCCCTGCACGTCACGCCCGTACACGATGATGCTGAGCAACGGCTCGCCGGTCCGGGTTATCTGCACAGGGACTCCTCGCTTCTTCTGGTCCTCTTCTGGCCACCGCCCATGAGTCATATTTGCACTAAGCGGACAAAAGGGTAAGCGCAGTTGTGCCTCACTGGGCCTCATGGGGGAAGAGGCGGCCCGGTGAGGTCAGGTTCCCTTTGCGGTGTTCTTGCCGGTTGCGGGCGTCTTGGGCTTCTTGGCCGGGTTGGTGAACGCCTCGTAGGCCGCGAGGACCTCCTCCGTCGGTCCGTCCATCCGCAGCTCGCCGCGCTCCAGCCAGAGCACCCGGTCGCAGGTGTCCCGGATCGACTTGTTGCTGTGGCTGACCAGGAAGACGGTGCCCGCGCGCCGGCGCAGTTCCTTGATCCGCTGCTCGGAGCGCTTCTGGAAGGAGCGGTCGCCGGTGGCGAGCGCCTCGTCGACGAGGAGGACGTCGTGCTCCTTGGCGACGGCGATGGAGAAGCGGAGCCGCGCGCCCATGCCCGACGAGTACGTGCGCATCGGCAGGGTGATGAAGTCGCCCTTCTCGTTGATGCCGGAGAAGTCGACGATCTCGTCGTAGCGGTCGCGGACCTGTTCGCGGCTCATGCCCATGGCGAGGCCGCCGAGCTTGACGTTGCGCTCGCCGGTGAGGTCGTTCATCAGGGCGGCGTTCACCCCGAGCAGGGAGGGCTGGCCGTCGGTGAAGATCCGCCCGTTCTCCGTGGGCAGCAGTCCGGCGACGGCCTTGAGCAGGGTCGACTTGCCCGAGCCGTTGGTGCCGATCAGGCCGATGGCCTCGCCGCGGTAGGCGGTGAACGACACGTTCCGCACGGCGTGGACCTTGCGGACGCCCGCGCGCCGCTCGACCTTCTTGCGGCCGCGCAGGATGCGGCTGAGGGCGGCGGTCGCGGCGCCGCGGCCCGCGCCGGTGCCGTTGACCCGGTAGACGATGTCGACGCCGTCGACGATGACGGTGGGGACGCGCTCGTCCTGGGGTTGCGGGGTCTTGTCGTGGAGGGCGATCGCCTCGGTCCGGGTCTCAGTCACGGCCGTACGTCTCCTCTGCCTTCCAGAAGTAGATGAACCCGCCGACGCCGGCGAGCAGCGCCCAGCCGAGGGCGAAGGCCCAGACGTGGGGCGGAAGGTTGTCCGCGGTGAAGCTGTCGATCAGGGCGAAGCGCATCAGGTCGATGTAGACGGCGACCGGATTGAGCTGCACGGCCTGCTGGACGGCCACCGGAAGGTCGGTCTTCGGCAGCTTGTCGCTGAGGCTGAACATCACGCCGGACAGGTACATCCACACGCGCAGGATGAACGGCATCAGCTGGTTGAGGTCGGGGGTGCGGGCGCCGAGCCGCGCCATGACCAGGGCCAGGCCCGCGTTGAAGACCGACTGCAGGGCCAGGGCGGGCAGCACCAGGATCCAGGAGGGGCCGGGCGGCACGCCGAAGGCGAGCAGGATCACGATCAGCGCGACCATCGAGAACAGCAGCTGCTGGAGCTGCTGGAGGCAGTACGACAGCGGCAGCGAGGCGCGCGGGAAGTGCAGGGCGCGCACCAGGCCCATGCTCCCGGAGATCGCCTTCACCCCGGACATCACCGAGCTCTGCGTGTACGTCCAGATGAACACCCCGGTCACCAGGAACGGGATGTAGTCCGGGACGCCTCTGGAGGTCTTCAGGATGACGCCGAAGATGAAGTAGTAGACGGCGGCGTTGAGGAGCGGGGTCAGCACCTGCCAGAGCTGGCCCAGGCTCGACTTGCTGTACTGCGCGGTCAGCTTGGCGGTGGCGAAGGCGGTGATGAAGTGCCGCCGCGCCCACAGCTGCCGCACGTACGCGGACAGCGTGGGGCGGGCGCCGCTGACGCTCAGGCCGTATCTGGCGGCGAGGGCCGCGGCGTCCTCGGTGGCGGCGGCCGGGGGCGCCGGCGTGGGAGGTGTGTCCCTGGGAGGCGTGTCCAGAACCTGACTCACGTCCGCTGCTTCCTTCGATGGCTTCGGTGAATGGAGGACGACGGGCGTTCACCTCCCGTTTACGTCGGGACGGGTCCGTATCGTCGTCACGTGATGGCGATGACGATAGGGCGGATCTACGTCGGAACGCAACCGTTTCGTCGTTACGCCTCTATGCTTTGCCATATGACGACCAACGCCGACCCCGCCCATGACAAGGCCAAGCCGACGCGTCGCCGGGCCCCGGCCGGGGCCGCCGTCCTGCGCGAGGACGTGACGGACGCCATCCGCGCCGCCGTCTTCGAGGAGCTGGCCTCCGCCGGCTACGCCCGGATGTCCATCGAGGGCATCGCGCGCCGCGCCGGGGTCGGCAAGACGGCCGTCTACCGCCGCTGGCGCTCCAAGCTGCACCTCGTCCTCGACCTGGTCTCCGCGATAGCGGTGCAGGGCCTGCCCGCGCCCGACACCGGCTCCCTCCAGGAGGACCTGCTGCTCCTCTACAAGGTCACGTCGCGCGCGCTGCGCCACCCCGTGGCCGGCCAGATCATCCCCGACCTCCAGGCGGAGGCGGCCCGCAACCCCGAGATCGCCGAGGCGATGCAGAAGGCGCTGCGCGAGGGCCAGCACGGGGTGGCGAGCGGGATCGTGCGGGCCGCCGTGGACCGGGGCGAGCTGCGCGAGGGCCTCGACGAGGAGCTGGCGCTCGACCTGATCTCGGGCCCGCTGTACTGGCGCTCGGTGGTGGTGCGCACGCCCGAGCTGCCCAAGGGGCATCTGAAGCGGCTCGCGGCGGCCACCGCGGCGGGGCTCAAGGCGCTGTGAGGCACGGCGGTTCACGCCGAGCAGGATCCCGGCCGAAGTTTCATGAAAGGTAAGGGCGGCACACAGCCCGGGTAAAAGTTCGCCCGGCACAGTCCTCGTCATGGGAACTGTGAAAACCGGGATACGGCGCAGGGCGCGCCTGCTGAAGGAGGCGCTGAGCGCGCCGGCATCGAGGGCGACGGAGCCGGTGACTCCGCCGGCCGGCGGCCGGCGGCCGCCCAAGCGGACGGTCCCCCTGGAGGTGGCGGTGCCGCCCGCGCCGCGCCTGGTGGAGAGCCCGGTCTTCGTCCTGACCCCGGTCCGCGCGGGCTCCACCCTGCTGCGGATGCTGCTCAACAGCCACTCCCGCGTCCGCGCCCCGCACGAGCTGCACCTGCGCAGCGTCGAGGTGGACCTCGCCCCCGACTTCTCGGGCCGGGCGCTGCGCGCCCTCGACCTGGACAAGGCCGAGCTGGAACACGTCCTGTGGGACCGGGTGCTCCACCTGGAGCTGGAGCGCTCCGGCAAGGACGTCGTCGTCGACAAGACCCCCGGCAACGTCTGGGCCTGGCAGCGTCTGGAGCACGCCTGGCCGCGGGCCCGCTTCCTCTTCCTCCAGCGCCACCCGCGGGCGATCATCGACTCGCTCGACGGCCGCAGGGGCAACACGGCGACGACGGCGGAGAACGAGCGCAACGTCCTGAAGTACCTCGGCCCCCTCGAAGAGGCCCGCCGCCGTCTCGACCCGGCGCTCACCCACACGGTCCGCTACGAGGAGCTGACCGCCGACCCGGCCGCCGTCACCCGGTCCGTCACCGACTGGCTCGGCCTGGACTGGGAGCCCGGCATGCTCGACTACGGCTCCCACGCCGACGAGCACGGCCCGCTGCTGCCGAACCTCGGCGACCGCAGCGACAAGATCCTCTCCGGCCGCGTCCAGCCCGCGCCCGTGCCGCCCGGCCTCGACGGGCTGTCGCCGCGGGTGCGGGAGGTGGCGGAGACCTGGGGGTACGGGGGCCCGCTCGCAGCGTAGCGGTTGTCCGCATCGCGGGACCGTCTCCGCCCGCTGCCCCAAATGGGCTAAATGTCCATTACGCTCCATCCCTATGCGTGTGACGACCGACACCGAGGCCAGCGCCACGCCCTGGCTGACCGGAGCGCTGCCCCGGCTGCGCGGCCTCGAACCCACCAGGAACTACGGCTACGCCGGTGAGCTGCTGCACGACGACGGCCGCGCCGACATGGAGGCCTACGGCGCCCGCGTCGCCGATCTCGCCATCCGGCTCGGGGACGCCCTGCTGTCGTACGGCGGTTCGGCGGAGGAGGCCGTCGCCGGGATGCTGGTGACCGCCGAGACGTTCGGGCTCAGTTACTGCGAGCCGGGTGTCACCCTCTCCGAGGTGGTGCTGTCCGGCTACGCGCCCGGAGAGCTCACCCCGCTCCACGCCCGCCGGGTGATCCGCAGATACGGCACCGACTACCGCGCCCTGGGCCGCGTGCACCGGCTCGTCGACCGGATCGGCGCGCGGGAACTCACCCTGGACGAGGCGCGGGCCGAGACCGCGCGGATCCTCGACGCGCCGCCGGGCGGCGGGCGGTGGGCGCGGTGGCGGGTGCCGGTGCAGACCGGGTTCGTCGCCGCCGGCGCGGCCGTCGTCTTCGGGGGCGGGCCGCGGTCGCTGCTCTGCGCGTTCGTCGCCGGGCTTCTCGGGGGGCTGCTGTGCGGCTGGCTCGGGCGGCACGGGGTGCCCGCGTTCTACCGGTTCGCCGTGGCCGCCATGCCGGCCGCCGTCATGGCGCTCGCCGTGAGCCGGATCGCGCCGCCGTCCGTCGTGCCGGCCGTCGTCGTCGCCGGGGTGCTCGGGCTGCTGCCCACGGTGACGTTCGTCAGCGCCGTGCAGGACGCGCTCACCGGGCACTATCTGACCGCGCTCGGGCGGTTCTGCGACGCCGCGCTGATCTTCGCCGCCGTGGTCACCGGGGTGGTGATCGTGCTGGGGGTCGGGGATCTGCTCGGGTTCGGGGTGCCGTTGGTGCCGGCCGTCAGCGTGGGCCGGGCCGGACATCTCGGGGCGCCGGTGGCCGGGGTCGTGGTGTTCGCGGTCGCGGTGGCGGCCCGTGCGCGGACGCCCCGGCGGGACTGGTTGCCGGCCGCCGTGCTCGGGGTGATCGGGTTCGTGGTGTCCGTCGAGTTCCGGGTGCTGGGGTTGTCGGCGCTGGTCGGTACGGCGTTGGTGGCGGCCGGGGTGGGGTGTGCCGGGCACTGGGTGGCTCGGCGGCGGCGGGAGTCGGCGTTGCCGTTGGTCGTCCCGGCGATCGCTCCGCTGTTGCCGGGTGGGGTGCTGTACGGGGCGCTGGGGGCGCTGGCCTCCGGGCGGACCATCGTGGGGCTCGGGGGGATGGTCAATGTGGCGGCTGTGACGTTGGCGTTGGCTGTGGGGGTGGGGTTGAGCGGTGAAGTGGGGCAACTGGTTCGCCGGGTGCGGGCTGCCGGGTTCGGGTGAGTGTGTCGTCTCCGGGTCCGTGGGGGCTGGCCGCGCCCCTGGGTGGTTCTTCGTGTGCGGCCCGGTGGCCGCTTCTCGCGCAGTTCCCCGCGCCCCTGAGATGCGCACTTCGCGCGCCATCTCATCGAGAGAGGCGCGGCGGAGCCGCAGCCTCCGGGGGAAGGCTGCGCGCAGCGCATGCCTTCAGGGGCGCGGGGAACTGCGCGACCAGCCACGACGAGAGCCGCGCGTGGGGGTTGCGCGGGATGGGGGCACCGGTGCGTAGAGGGGAGGCGGAGCTCGTCGCGGGTTACGGCGAGTGGGGCCAGCCCGCCCAGGCCGAGGCGATCATTTCGGGGACGTCGTGCTTGGCCGACCAGCCCAGTTCGGCGGTGACGCGGGCAGCGGATGCGACCACGCGGGGCGGATCGCCCGGGCGGCGGGAGAGGACGGTCGCCGGGACGTCCAGGCCCGTTTCACGGACGATGGCGTCGATCATCTCGCGCACCGAAACACCCACCCCGCGCCCGATGTTGAGCGTGAGATCGGTGCCCGGCGCCGCCCCGGCGAGCCGCTGCGCGGCGGCGACATGGGCCTCGGCCAGATCGGCGACGTGGATGTAGTCACGGACACAGGTGCCGTCCGGCGTCGGATAGTCGGCGCCGAAGATGCGCGGAGCGTCCCCGGCGGTCAGCCGCTCGAAGACCATCGGCACGATGTTGAAGACCCCGGTGTCGGCCAGCGCGGGCGAGGCGGCGCCCGCCACGTTGAAGTAGCGCAGGGACGCGGTGGCGAGCCCGGTGGCCCGGCCCGTCGCCCGCACCAGCCACTCACCGGCCAGCTTCGTCTCGCCGTACGGGGACATCGGCGCGCAGGGCGTGTCCTCGGTGACGAAGCCGCCGGTCAGCGAGGCGTCGTCCGGCATCCCGTACACGGCGGCCGAGGAGGAGAACACGAACGCGCGGACCCCGGCCGAGGTCACCGCGTCGAGCAGCACCCGCAGCCCCTCGACGTTCTCCCGGTAGTAGTGCAGCGGCCGCGCCACCGACTCACCGACCTGCTTCTTGGCCGCGAGATGGACGACACCGGTGACGGACCGGCCGGCGAGGGTGCGCTCCAGCAGCGCCCGGTCCAGGGTGGAGCCGACCACCAGCTCGACGCCGGCCGGCACCCGGCCGGCGATGCCCGTGGACAGGTCGTCGTAGACGAGCGCCTGTTCGCCCGCCGCGCGCAGCGCGCGCACCACGTGCGCCCCGATGTAGCCGGCCCCGCCGGTGATCAGCCAGGTCATGTCGGAGAGATCCCCTCGTGCAGAGAAGCAGGCGGAACGCCTTGCGGTCAGTGAAGCAGGCGCCGTGCCCTGCGCCCCACCACCGACACCACCCCGCGCAGCCCCGGCGCCGTGCGCAGGGCGAGGGCGCCGGAGTGGGTGGCGTACGGCTGGGCGAGCAGCACGCCGTGGCGGCGGCTCGGGACGGCTGCGCGGCGCAGCAGCCCCGGCCCCCGGACGGCGTGGGCGGTGGTGTCGCGGTGGCTGCCGTCGGCGAAGTGCAGCCGGAGCCGGATGTCCCAGGTGCCGGGCCGGCCCAGCGCGGAGAGGTCGAGCAGGACCGTCGCCGCCCACTGCGCGTCGGGCAGCGCGGTGACGGCGGCGGTGCGGCGCTGGACGACGCCGCCGCGCTGCCGGTCGACGAGTTCCACGTCCATCGTGCGCGGTCCGGCGTCGGCGACCCGCCCGTACAGCTCGTGTATGCGCAGGGAGAGGCGGGTGCCGCGGGGGCTCGGCCGCAGCTCGCCCTCGACGGCGACCGGGAGCAGATGGACCGGCCGGTGCAGCAGATGGCCGAGCGTGACCTGCGGCAGCTCCGCGGACCAGGCGGGGGTGCCGTCGGGCGCGTACGCGTACGGCGGCAGGAGACGGGCCGGGCGGGCGGCGAGTTCCTTGACGCGGGGCAGGTCGCGCGGCTCCTCGGTGGCCTCGACGACCCGGCCGACGACGCGGCCCGGCGCGGGCGCCAGCTCGAAGTCGGCCGTGTCGAAGGTCTTCAGGTACGTGCGGGTCCTGGTCCACCACTCGGTGCGGTACTCGGGTCCGCGCAGATCGAGTTCACGCGCGTACATGCGCAGCGAGTGGTCGAGGAAGTGGGCCCGCGCCGCGCGCGCGAGCCGCTTCTGCTCCGCGCCGAGGAGGATGTCGACGGCCGTGCGGTGGGCGTCGAGCCGGGCCTGCCAGTTGTCGATGCGGGCCCGGTCGAGGGAGAGGGAGAGCCGGTCGGCGGTGCGGCGCACGTGCCACACGTAGACCGGGTCGGGGATCAGGGCCATGCGCGGCCCGGCGGCCAGCACCCGCGCGGTGAACACGAAGTCCTCGTAGACGAAGCGTCCGTCGGGGAAGCGGATGCCGTTGCCGCGCAGAAAGTCCGTCCGGTACAGCTTGTTGACGCACAGCGTGTCGTGGACCAGGCGTCTGCGGCGCGCGGGGTGCTCGACGACGGCCGGCCGCGCGTACAGCTCCGGCTGCCAGGGCACCTCGCGCCCGGACGGCAGTTCGCGCCGCACGCACAGCCCGGCGGTCACCTCGGCGCCGTGCCGCTCCGCCGCGCCGACGAGCGCGGCCGCCGCGCCCGGCGGCAGTGCGTCGTCGCTGTCGAGGAACATCACGTACGGGCGGGTGACGCGGGCGAGTCCGTCGTTGCGCGGGGTGCCGCAGCCGCCGCTGTTGTGCTCGCGGTGCACGACCGTCAGCCGGGGCTCCCGGGCGGCCAGTTCGTCGAGGAGGGCGCCGCTGCCGTCCGTCGAGCAGTCGTCCACCGCGACGACCTCGGCCACGGCGGGCCCTTGGGCGAGGGCCGAGCGCACCGCGTCGGTGACATGGGCGGCGTCGTCGAATCCGATCACGACGACCGAGACGGCCGGAGATGGCGAGATTTCCACGGCTGAATCTTAGGTGTTGTTGGTAAATGTCCGGTAAGCCGGAAGTTTTACTCTTCCGTTCCTTTTCGAAGGGAACGGAAGGAGAGGAGAACCGCTCCGACGAGCAGGGCGTTGCGCGCCGCCGTCACCGCGCAGCCCGTCCAGGTCCCGGCGAGCACGTCCGCGTAGAGCACCGGGTACGCGAGCGAACTGAGCCCCGCCGCGGCGAGGATCAGCGGGGCCACCCGGGCCTGCGTGGTGTACCGGGAGGTGAGGCAGACGGCGGTGAGCCCGAGCAGCCAGACCAGGTACTGCGGGCTGATGACGCGACTGGTGACGGTGAACATCAGCACCGCGCACAGGGCGGCGTCGTACGGCGTCGCCTCCGACCACGCGCGGGCCCGCGTCCGCCACCACAGCAGCACCGCGAACGCCACGACGGTGAGCGCCAGCGCGGCCGCCGCGACCAGTTCCACGTGCGGCCCGACGACCTCGAACGCCCCGTACCGGTACCGGACCCGGCCCGGCCACCCGAAGTGACGCGCGATCATCAGCGCGGTCCCGCCCAGCGACTCGATCTGGACACCGCGCCCGCTCTGCCCGCTCAGGAACGACAGCGGCGCGTCGAAGGCGAACGTCAGGACGAGCAGCAGCGCGGCCCCCGACACGACGGCCGCCGTCCACGCCTCCCGCGCCGAGCGCCCCCGTTCCGTGCCCAGCAGGGTCAGCGCCGGCCAGACCTTCACCAGGGTGCCGAGCGCCGCGAGGACGCCCGCGGTGCGCGGTGAGCGGCCCGTCATCAGCAGGGCGAGCACGGCGAGCGCCGTGACCTGGACGTCGAAGCGGGCCAGCGGGATGTGCAGGAGCAGCGGCAGCCCCGCCACCCACAGCCACGCGCCGCGCGGCTCCCGGCCGCCGCGCGCCAGGACGTACGTGATGAGCGCGTCCGCGACGAGGGTGAGCGCCACGAAGGCGTGGACGTAACCGAGCCGGGGGAGCAGTCCCGGCGCGAGCAGCACCGGGCCCGCGCCCGGCGGGTACTGCCAGAGCGGGTCGCCGGAGGGGAACGCGCCCCGGGCGAGGATCCCGTACCAGTGGGTGTAGAGCCCGGACACCTCCCGGGTCACACCGCCGGTGCCGAGCCCGTCCCACAGGAGGAGCAGGACCATCGCGGCGCGGGTGGCCAGCCAGACGGCGGGGAGGGCGGCGCGGGCCAGCGGGCCCGGGCGGACCCAGGTGGCGAAGACGGGGGCCGGGATGCTCGGCCGGGTGTCGAGAGTCACGGTTCGGGAGCGTATGTCCCGCCCGGAAGATCCCTAAATGTCCGCGCCGTCCGCTGCGTGCGCGTCACCCAGGGTCTGGATGTCCGCGCCGTCCAGCGCCTCGGTCAGACGGTTGAGCCGCGCCCTCAGGTCGTCCAGCTCGGCCAGGTCGAACCCGGTGGCCGCCCCGATCGCCCGCGGCACCTCGGCCGCCCGCTCCTTCAGGGTGACGCCCGCCCCGGTGAGCGTCACGACCACCGACCGCTCGTCGCGCGCGCTGCGCTCCCGGCGCACCAGGCCGTTCGTCTCCAGGCGCTTGAGCAGCGGCGACAGGGTCCCCGAGTCGAGGCGCAGCCGCTCGCCGAGCCGCTTGACGGGCAGGCCCGCGCCGTCGGCCTCCCAGAGCGCGAGCATCACCAGGTACTGCGGATAGGTGAGGCCCAGGTCCTTGAGGAGGACGCGGTAGACGCCGCCGAACGCGCGCGACGCGGCGTTCAGGGAGAAGCAGATCTGCCGGTCGAGGCGGAGGTACTCGTCGCGCTGGGTCATGGCTCCAGGGTAATCCCTCAGGCGATTTAGTTGTGCACAATTGAATTGCGTGCTCTACTTGGGGACGTAAGAAGGCGGGCGCAGGAAACCGCCGGACGCATCAGCTCTCGAAGGGCAGGCCCCTCATGGACGCCATCTACACCGCTGTCGCCACCGCCACCCACGGCCGCGACGGCCGCGCCGTCTCCTCGGACGGCGTCATCGACCTCCAGCTCGGCATCCCCACCGCGATGGGCGGCAACGGCCAGGGGTCGAACCCGGAGCAGCTCTTCGCCGCCGGTTACGCCGCCTGCTTCGGCAGCGCGCTCGGCCTGGTCGGCCGCAGCGCCAAGGTGGACGTCACCGACGCCGCCGTCACCGCCGAGGTCTCCATCGGCAAGCAGGGCGAGGGCTTCGGCCTCGCGGTCGTGCTCCGCGTGGAGCTGCCGGACGACGTGGACGCCGAGACCGGCCGCAAGCTGGTCGAGCAGGCCCACCAGGTCTGCCCGTACTCGAACGCGACGCGCGGCAACATCGACGTGCAGCTCGTCGTCGAGTAGTCGGCGGGGCCCGCTCGCGTAGGAACGGGTGACGTTGTGCGGCACATGCCCCACTATCGCCGGTATTAGTCGGTCTGTCGTACAGGCTCGGCACATGTCGCTGATCACGCACCCCGGGCCGGCGCGCGCCCGGGCCCTGGCCGTCGCCGTCCCCGGTGCCGTGGCCCTCGTCCTCGGACTGTGGGGGCTCGACCGGGGGACGATGTGGCGGGACGAGGCGGCCACCGTCATGGCCGCGTCCCGCTCGCTGCCGCAGCTGTGGCAGCTGCTGGGCACGATCGACGCCGTGCACGGCGTCTACTACCTGCTCATGCACTTCCTGCTGCCGCTGCACCCGGGCGAGGTGCTGCTCCGGCTGCCGTCGGTGTGCGGCGCCGCCGCGGCGGCCTGCCTGGTCGCCGCGATCGGCACCCGCCTGGTCCGCCCCCGCACCGGACTGTGGGCCGGACTGCTGTACGCCGTCGCGCCGTTCACCCAGTACTACGCGCAGGAGGGCCGCTCCTACGCGCTGGTCGCCGCCGGTGCCGCGGCCGCGACGCTGCTGTGCGTCCGGGCGGTGCGCGCACCGACGGGCCGGGCCTGGGCCGCGTACGCGGCGGCCGTCGCCTGCACCGCCTGGCTGCACGAGTTCGCGGTGCTCGTGCTCCCCGCGCACGCCGTGACCCTGGCCGTGAGCCGGGTGCCCCGGCGCGTGTGGCGCGGCTGGGGCGCGGCCGCCGCGGCGGCCGCCGTCTCGCTGCTGCCCCTGGTCCTGGTGACCCGGGGGCAGAGCGCCCAGGTCGGCTGGATCCGGCGGCCCGGCCGCGCCGACGCCGAGGCGCTGCTGCGGATGGCCACCGGTGGGCACGGGCTGCTGTACGCGGCGACCCTCGCCCTGGTCGCGGTCGCCGTCTCCCGCCCGCCGGCCCGTGCCGCGAAAGGGGCCTGCGGCATCGTCGCGACCGCGCTGCCGCTGGCGCTGCTGCCACCGCTGACCCTGCTGGCGCTCTCCCAGTGGCACCCGCTGTACGCGCCGCGCTACGCGTTCTTCGCCTTCGCCGGGGTGCCGCTCCTGGTGGCGGCCGGCGCGGAGGCGCTGGTGTCCCGGGTGCCGCGCCTGGCCCCCGCCGCGACCGCCCCGGCCCTCGCCGGGCTCGGCCTGATCGCGGTCGCCTTCCTCGCCCAGCTCCCGCTCCAGGAGCACCAGCGCTCGGTCCACGCCCGCCGCGACGACCTCGGCTCGGTCGCCCGCATGCTGTCGCGCCAACTGAAGCCCGGCGACCCGCTGTTGTACGTCCCGAAGACCGGCCGCAAGTACGCCGAGGCCTACCCGGTCTCCGTCTCCGGCACCCGGGACGTGTCCCTGCTGGCCTCCGGCGCCCGCTCCGGAACCCTCTACGGCCGCGACGTCCCCGCCGCCGAACTGCGCGCCCGAATGGCCTGTCTGCCCCGGCTGTGGGTCTACTTCGACGCCGAGGCCGCCCGCCCGGGCTGGCGCTCGCGCACCTCCGCCGACGCCGCCAAACTCGACGTGCTGCGGCAGGACTTCAGGCCCGTGCGCCAGGACCGGCGGCAGAGCGGCATGGTGCGGCTGTACGAGCGGGTGGGCGGCGCCGCGCCGGGCTGTCCGGCGGCTCAGGACGCCTCCGCAGGACCCCGGAAGTCGCCTTATCCGACACTTCAGCCGATGGGGTGATTGCGTAAAGGGCCGGAAAACTCCGGTCGTCCTGAAGGAGTTGACCTCGCGCCGAGTTGTCATCTCCGGACGGAGTGTTGCCAGTGATGTCAGTGATGTCCACAAGGGGGGCTCCCGAACCGATCCCGCCCGCGCGCCCCGTCATCGGGGACGCCGAGATCGAGGCGGCCGTACGCGTCCTGCGCACCGGCCGTGTCGTCCAGGGGCCCGAAGTGGCCGCGTTCGAGGAGGAGTTCTCCGAGATCGTCGAGGGGCGGGCCTGCGTCGCGGTCAACTCCGGCACCTCCGCACTCCAGTTGACCCTCCTCGCGCTCGGCGTCGGCGGCGGCGACGAGGTGATCGTCCCCTCCTTCTCCTTCGCCGCGACCGCCAACGCCGTCCGCCTGGTCGGGGCCGAACCCGTCTTCGCCGACATCGACCCGCGCACGTACTGCGTGGACCCGGACGCGGTCGCCGCGCTGGTCGGCCCGCGCACGGCGGCGATCATGCCGGTCCACCTCTACGGGCACCCCGCCGCGATGGACCGCCTGACCCCGATCGCCGAGCGGCACGGCCTCGCCCTCGTCGAGGACGCCTGCCAGGCGCACGGCGCGACCCTGCACGCCCGCCCGGCCGGGGCGCACGGCGTCGCGGGCTGCTTCAGCTTCTACCCGACCAAGAACATGCACGCGCTCGAAGGCGGCATGATCACCACGTCCGACGCCGAACTCGCCCGCACCCTGCGGCTGTTGCGCAACCAGGGCATGGAGCAGCCCTACGTCAACGAGATCGTCGGCGCCAACATGCGGATGACGGACGTGAACGCCGCCGTCGGGCGCGTCCAGCTCGGCCGGCTCGCGGAGTGGACCGAGCGGCGCCGCGCCAACGCCAAGCGGCTCGACGCGCTGATCACGGCCGACGCGGTGACCACGCCGTACGTCGCCGACGGGGCCCGGCACGTGTACCACCAGTACACGCTGCGGGTGCCGGAGCGGGACCGCTTCAAGGCGGAACTGGCCGCGCGGGGCGTGGGCAGCGCCGCCTACTATCCGACGCCCATCCACCGCCTCGCCCCCTTCAGCACCGGCGACCGGCTGCCCGAGACGGACCGGGCGGCCGCCGAGGTGCTGTCGCTGCCGGTCCACCCGACGGTCACGGACTCCGAGATCGAGCGGATCGCGGCCGCCGTCGACGACGTCGCCGGGAGCCTGTGATGGGCGCCGCCCGGCTGCGCGCCGGACTCGTCGGCCTCGGCGCCATGGGCCGCAACCACGCCCGCGTCCTCGGCCTCCTCGGCGGCGTCGACCTCGTCGGCGTGGCGGACCCGGCGGGCGGCACCCTCGCCGACGGCACCCCGGTCGTGCCAACCCTCGGCGAACTCCTCGCGCTGCGCCCTGACTACGCCGTCGTCGCCTGCCCGACCGCCCTGCACGAAGAGGTCGGGATGACCCTCGCCGCGCACGGCGTGTGCGCCCTGATCGAGAAGCCCCTCGCCCACTCGGTGGTCGCCGCTCGCCGCCTCGTCGACGCGTTCGAGGCGCAGGGCCTGGTCGCGGGCGTCGGGCACATCGAGCGCTTCAACCCGGCCCTGCGGAGCCTGCGCTCGCGTCTGGAGGCCGGCGAACTCGGCGAGGTCTTCCAGGTCGTCACCCGCCGCCAGGGCCCCTTCCCGCACCGCATCGCCGACGTCGGCGTGGTGAAGGACCTGGCCACGCACGACATCGACCTCACCGGCTGGGTGACGGGACAGGAGTACGCGTCGGTGTCCGCCCGCACCCTCAGCAAGAGCGGCCGCGAGCACGAGGACATGGTCACCGTCACCGGCGACCTCACCGACGGCACCCTCGTCAGCCACCTCGTCAACTGGCTCAGCCCCCTCAAGGAGCGCTTCACGGCGGTGACGGGGGAGCGGGGCTGCTTCGTCGCGGACACCCTCACGGCCGACCTGACCTACTACGCCAACGGCGCCGTCACCACCGAGTGGGAGGCGCTCCGCGCGTTCCGCGGGGTCAGCGAGGGCGACATGATCCGCTACGCGACGCCCAAGCGGGAGCCGCTGCTCGTGGAGCACGAGCAGTTCCGCGACGCGGTCGCCGGTGGCGACTCGTCCGGGATCGTCACGTTGCGGGAGGGGCTGCGGACGGTTTCGGTCGCGGCGGCCGTTCTGGAGTCGGCCCGGGAGCGGGGGTCTGTGCGGTTGCCTGCGGCGCGTCGGGGGGTGGCGGGGGCGTGATCGGGGCCGTCGCCGTCGCCGGGGCCGGGCGCGGTTGTCGTTCGGCTGCGGGGCGGTGGGGCTTCTCGCGCAGTTCCCCGCGCCCCTGAGGCATGCGCTGCGCGCAGCCTCCCCCCTGAGGCGGGCGCTGTGCGCTGCCTCCCCCCTGAGGCGGGCGCTGTGCGCTGCCTCCCCCCTGAGGCGTGCGCTGCGTGCTGTCTCTCCTTTGGTGTGCTCCACATGGGTGAGGGCACGTGCCCGGTTCGGTGGATGGTCGTTGCCCGGACGGAGGCGGGGCGGCCCGTCACCCGTGGGCGCTTTCCGCGGCCCCGCCCCAGCGAGGAAGCAAGGACTGAGCGTGCGACACGACACGGCCCCCGAACCGGCCGGGCTCCCCGAGAGCGGCGGCCGCCGCGTGGTGATGCTCGTCGACAACGCCGTCGACGGAGACTCCCGCGTACAGAAGGCGGCCCGCTCCATGGCCGACGCGGGCTGGCAGGTGACCCTGCTGGGGCAGTCGCCGGACCGCAGACCCCGGCACTGGACGCTCGGCGACGCCGAGGTGAGGCTGCTGCCCCTCGAACGCCGGCTGGGCCGTCGCCGCCACGAGTTCCGCCGCTCCTGCCTGCGCCATCCGCTGGCCTACCGGCCGGGCGGCATCGCGGCCTACCGCGAACGGCAGGCCGACGCCTGGCGCGCCGACCTGCTGGTGCGCAGGGAGACCGAGGGACGCGGCCTCTTCCTGCGCCGGCTCGCCGCGAAGCTGCTGGTGCGCTGGACCCGGCTGCGGCGCGGCCAGCTCAAGCGCGCGCAGGAGCGCCGCAAGCACCTCGACACCCTCGGCGACCGGATGTGGACCGCCGCCGTGCGCGCGGTGATGCGCGAGCGCAGCTGGCGACGGCTCGAACCGTACCTGTGGGACTACGAGTTCGCGTTCGGCCCCGAGATCGACCGGCTGCGCCCCGACCTCATCCACGCCAACGACTTCCGGATGATCGGCGTCGGCGCCCGCGCGGCCGCCCGCGCCCGGAGCCGGGGACGCACCGTCAAACTGGTGTGGGACGCCCACGAGTACCTGCCCGGCATCAAGCCCCGTGCGCAGCACCACCGTTGGCTGCCCGCGCACTGCGCCCACGAGCGGGAGTACGCCGCCCGCGCCGACGCGGTCGTCACCGTCTCCGCGAGCCTGGCCGAGCTGCTCCGCCGGGACCACGGGCTCCCCGAGCTCCCGGCCGTCGTCCTCAACGCCCCGGGCGGCGAGGGCCCCGTCGAGACGGCGGCCGAGCCCGCGCCCGATCTGCGGGCCCTGTGCGGGATCGGCGCGGACGTCCCGCTGATCGTCTACAGCGGCGCCGCGGCGGAACAGCGCGGACTGCGCACGGTGATCGAGGCGCTGCCCGAACTGCCCGGCGTGCACGCGGCGTTCGTGGTGCTCGCGCCCCGGTGCGCGTACATGAAGGGACTGCTCGCCCGGGCCGCCGAGCTGGACGTGGCGGACCGCGTCCATGTGCTGCCCTACGTCCCGCACTGGCAGGTCGTCGGCTTCCTGTCCGGCGCGGACGTCGGCCTCATCCCGATCCACCACTGGCCCAACCACGAACTGGCCCTCATCACCAAGTTCATGGAGTACGCGCACGCCCGCCTGCCCATCGTCGTCAGCGATGTGCGCACCATGGCCGACAAGGTCCGCGAGACCGGGCAGGGCGAGGTGTTCCGCGCCGAGGACACCGGCGACTTCGTGCGCGCGGTGCGCGAAACCCTCGCGGCGCCGGACCGCTACCGCGCCGCGTACGACACCCCGGGCCTGCTGGACGCCTGGACCTGGCAGGCGCAGGCCCAGGTTCTCGACGGCGTGTACCGGAGCCTGCTGTGCGCCGAGGTGCCGGAACCGGCCGCCGCGCCCACCTCCCCGATCGGAGTCAACTAGTCATGCGTATCTGTGTAGTGGCCCTCGGCAAGATCGGCCTTCCGCTGGCCGTCCAGTTCGCGTCCAAGGGCCACGAGGTCCTCGGCACGGACGTCGACGAGCGCGTCGTGACCCTCGTGAACGACGGGGTGGAGCCCTTCCCCGGCGAGCACGAACTCGACGTACGCCTGAAGAAGGCGGTGGCCGACGGCAGGCTGAGCGCCACGACGGACACGGCGTCGGCCGTCGCGGTCTCCGAGGCCGTCGTCCTCGTCGTCCCGCTGTACGTCGACGCCGACGGCACCCCCGACTTCGACTGGATGGACGCCGCGACCCGCGACGTCGCCAAGGGACTGCGGCCCGGCACCCTCGTCAGCTACGAGACGACGCTCCCGGTCGGCACGACCCGCACCCGCTGGGCGGCGATGCTGGAGGAGATCTCGGGGCTGCGCGCGGGCCGCGACTTCAGCCTGGTGTTCAGCCCCGAACGGGTCCTGACCGGTCGGGTGTTCAGCGATCTGCGGCGCTACCCGAAGCTGGTGGGCGGCGTCGACGTGGCCTCGGCCCGCGCGGGCGTCGAGTTCTACGAGTCGGTCCTCGACTTCGACGTACGCGACGACCTGCCCCGCGCCAACGGCGTCTGGGACCTGGGCTCGGCCGAGGCCGCGGAGCTGGCCAAGCTGGCCGAGACGACGTACCGCGACGTGAACATCGGCCTGGCCAACCAGTTCGCGCGGTTCGCGGACAGTGCCGGGATCGACGTCCTGAAGGTCATCGAGGCCTGCAACTCCCAGCCGTACAGCCACATCCACCAGCCGGGCATCGCGGTCGGCGGGCACTGCATCCCCGTCTATCCGCGGATGTACCTGTGGAACGACCCCGGCGCGAGCGTCGTCGCGGCCGCGCGCGAGGCCAACGCCGCGATGCCCGGGTACGCCGTCACCCGGCTCGCCGAGGCGTACGGCGACCTGGCGGGCGCCGAGGTCCTGGTGCTCGGCGCCGCCTACCGGGGCGGCGTCAAGGAGACCGCCTTCTCAGGGGTGTTCGGCGTGGTCGGCGCGCTCCGCTCGGCCGGGGCCGTTCCCTGCGTCAGCGACCCGCTGTACTCCGAAGAGGAACTGGCCGCCCTCGGCCTCACCCCGTACGCGGGCCAGGAGGTGACGGCCGTCGTCGTCCAGGCGGACCACGCCGAGTACCGGGAGACGGGCGTCGCCGACCTCCCCGGCGTCCGGGTCCTGGTCGACGGCCGCCGGA
This sequence comes from Streptomyces sp. NPDC046716, assembly GCF_040645755.1. Taxonomy (NCBI): domain Bacteria; kingdom Bacillati; phylum Actinomycetota; class Actinomycetes; order Kitasatosporales; family Streptomycetaceae; genus Streptomyces; species Streptomyces sp. NPDC046716. The sequence continues at coordinate 21,167 of NZ_JBEYYU010000045.1, read as the reverse complement.
TCACCGACCCGGCCCGCTGGCCCGGCGTCCGGCGCATCGTGCTGGGCGCCCCGGCCCCCGCGTAGCGGTCAGTCGCCGAGGGCGAGCCGCACGCCGAACGCGGCGATCACCGTCCCGGTCACCCGGTCCAGGACGCGCCGGGCCCGGGGCCGCGCCAGCCAGCCGCGCAGCACCCGGGCACAGGCGATGAGCACGGTCGCCCAGAGCAGGCCGAGGGCGACGTGCACACCGGCCAGGGCGAGCCCCATGACGAAGTGGTTGGCGTCCGCCGGGACGAACTGCGGCAGCATCGCGACGTAGAAGGCGCCCATCTTCGGGTTGAGGATGTTGGTCAGCGTGCCCTGGCGCCAGCCGGAGCGCAGGGAGTCCGCGCCCGCCGCGGCGCCGGACTCCGCGCCCCGCGGCGCCGGGCGCCCCCGGAACGTGGCGTACAGCATCCGCGCACCCATCCAGACCAGGTACGCGGCGCCGGCCCAGCGCAGGATCTCGTAGGCGAGGTGGGAGGCGGTCAGCAGGGCCGTCACGCCGAGGGCGCTCAGCGCGCCCCACAGCAGGGTGCCGGTCTGGATGCCGAGGACGACGCCCCAGGCGCGCCTGCGACGGCCGAGGGCCGAGGTGCGCAGAATCAGCGCGGTGTCGAGTCCGGGGGTGAGTGTGAGGAGCCCCACGACCAGGGCGAACGACCAGAGTGCGGTGGTTATTGCCATGGACGTTCAGCGTACGTGACGCTTCTCAGGCCTCGGTGAGGCGGCCCTGGGCGGGCTCCTCGTAGCGGGCGCCGGTGCGCGGGCACTGCCAGGTGCCGGGCGCGACCTCGTCGAGCCGCTCCCCGGCCCGCCCCACCCAGCCGATCCACCGCGCCGGGACGCCCGCCACGAGCGCGAAGTCCGGGACGTCGCGGGTCACGACCGCGCCCGCCGCGACCATCGCCCAGCGGCCGATCCGGACCGGCGCCACGCACACCGAGCGCGCCCCCAGCGACGCGCCCTCCGCCACCGTCACCCCGACCGGTTCCCAGTCGGCGGCGCCCTTCGCGCGGCCGTGCGGATCGACGGCGCGGGGGTTGTGGTCGTTGGTGAGGACCACGGCGGGCCCGACGAACACGCCGTCGGCCAGGGTCGCCGGCTCGTACACCAGGGCGTAGTTCTGGATCTTCACGTTCGAGCCGACGGAGACGCCCGTCCCGAGGTACGCGCCGCGGCCCACCACGCAGTCCTCGCCGAGCCGCGCGCCCTCGCGGATCTGCGCCAACTCCCAGACCCGGGTGCCGGATCCGAGGGTCGCGGAGTCGTGCACCTGGGCGCCGTCGGCGATGCGGACAGAGGTGCTGGGAACGTTCGTGGTCGTCATGGACTGTGCAACGAGTGACGTGCACGGTCGTTTGCACCACATGCAGAACATTCCCGGCCGCGCGCCGGATGTCACGGCCCCCCAGGACGGCCCTGACATCCCGGACGTCAGTGTCGTCGTCGCCGTCTACAACACGATGCCGTACCTCACCCGGTGCCTGACCTCGCTCGTCGAGCAGACCATCGGGACGGAACGCATCGAGATCGTGGCCGTGGACGACGGGTCGACCGACGGCAGCGGCGCGGAACTCGAACGGTTCGCCCGGCTCCACCCCGGCGTCCTCACCGTCGTCCACCAGGCGAACTCGGGCGGCCCCGCGGCCCCCAGCAACCGGGCGCTCGACCTCGCGCGCGGCCGGTACGTGATCTTCGTCGGGGCCGACGACCACCTCGGCCCCGAGGCCCTGGAGCGCATGGTGGCCGCCGCCGACCGGCTCGGCTCCGACATCGTGCTCGGCCGGATGGTCGGCGTGAACGGCCGCTGGGTGTCGCAGGCGGTGTACGGCGAGAGCCGCGACGACGTGACGCTGTACGAGTCCGCGCTGCCCTGGGCGCTGTCCAACACCAAGCTGTTCCGGCGGCGGTCGATCGAGGAGCACGGGCTGCGCTTCGCCGAGGACCTGCCGGTCCTGAGCGACCAGCCGTTCACCCTGGAGGCCTGCTTCCGGGCCGGGCGGATCACCGTGCTCGCCGACTACGACTACTACTTCGCGGTGCGCCGCGACGACGAGACCAACGCCACCGTCTCCTTCCGCGCCCTGGACCGGCTGACCGGCACCCGGCGGCTGTTCGAGCTGACCCGGCGCATGTCCGAGCCCGGCCGCGGCCGCGAGTGGATCCACCAGCGCCACTTCACCTGGGAGGTGGCGCGGCTGATCAGCCCCGAGTTCCTGGACCTCGGCGCCGACGAGCAGCGGCAGGTGTGCGACGGGGTCGGCACGCTGCACCGCGAGTACGCGAGCCCGTACGCCCTGAAGAAGCTGTCCGCCCAGCAGCGGCTGCTGCTGAGACTCGCGGAGAAGGGCCATCTCGACGCCCTGAAGGACGTGTTGCGCTGCGCGGCCGGGGGCGGGCCGCCGGTCGTCGTCGACGACGAGCGGGCCTACGCGGGCTACCCGTGCTTCCGCGACCCCGGACTCGCCCTGCCGGACGCCTGGTTCGACATCACCAAGAACACCCGCACCCGGTTCGCGGAGCAGGAGTTCACCCCGGCCGAGACCCGGCTGACCGGGACCGGCCTGGAGATCGTGGCCCACAGCTCGCTCGCCGACCTCGCGGACTTCGGCGCGGGCACGGTACGCGCCGAGACCGCCCTGGAGCGGTCCGGCGAGCGGGTGGTGAAGTCCTACGACGCGGTGGTCGCCGCCGACGGCGAGGGCAGCGTCGTCCGGTTCACACTGCCGCTGAGCGAGCTGTTCCCGCACAAGGGCGCGCCCTGGGAGCGGTGGAGCGTGCGCCTGGTCGCGAGCGCGCTCGGCGAGAGCCCGCGGGTGCCGGTCGCGCCGCTGCCCACGGAGGCCCGGGTGCCCCGGCCGCGCCGGCACCGGATGCGGCCCTACGGCGTCGGGGTCGCCACCCCCGGGGCGAGCGAGCTGCGGATCACCGTGCGCCAGCTTCCGGTGCGCGAGCTGCTGCGGGCACGGTCCTGATCACCCGGGTGGTCTAGCACAAGTGACCGAACCGGCGCTGCGGTGTTGGGCAGTGGATGAAGATCTTGCTGCGCCCTCCCACGGCGACCGCTCTGACCGCGTGGACGGCCCTGGTCCGCCCGTCCTCCCCCCGGGTGCCCGCCGCCCGCCGGCCCGGTGCCCCGCCGGGCCGCGGGCCCGCGCGCTGGGCCGTCCCCGCCGCCGTCCTCGCCGGCACCGCGCTGGTCGGTCTGCGGGCCGCCTCGCTCGGCCAGTGGATCGTCGACGACGCCGCCGTCACCTTCGCCTACGTCCGCAGCGTCGGTGAGGGCCTCGGCCCGGTCCAGCAGGCCGGGTCCGCGCCCGTCGAGGGGTACTCCAACCCGGCATGGCTGCTGCTCCTGCTCATCGGCCGCGCCCTGCGCCTCTTCGACCGGGGCGGCTGGGCGGGCGTGAGCGACCTCGCGCTCTTCCCCAAGGCGCTCGCCCTCGCCTGCGTCGCGGGCACCCTCGCCTGCGTCGCGGGTGTGGCCCGCGCGGCACTCCCGCGCCGCGCCTGGCTCGTGGTCCTCGGCACGGGGGCGCTGCTCGCCGCCAACTTCTCCTACGTGGTGTGGTGCTTCTCCGGTCTGGAGAACTCCCTGTACGGGCTGTGCGCCGCCGCGCTCGCCCTGGTCCTCGTGCGGGGCAGCGGGCTCAAGGGCGCCTGCGCCGCCGCCGGGATCACCCTGCTCGCCGCGCTCACCCGCCCCGACGGCGCCGTCCTCGCCGCCGCCTACCCGGTGGCCGTCCTGCTGCTGCGCCGCCCGCGCGCGCTGCGCCTCGCCGCCCTCAACTGCGCGCTGTTCGGCGCCGGTTACGGGGCCTTCCTGCTGTGGCGGCGCTGGATCTTCGGGCTGTGGGTGCCCAACACGGCCGTCGCCAAGGCCCAGCAGCCGCCGGAACTCGCCGACCTGGCGAAGGTGGGGGAGCTGATCGGGTACGCGGGCTGGGCGCTCGTCCTCGTCGGCGCGGGCTGCGCCGGGCTCGTCCTCGGCCGGCCCGGTCCCGCCCGCCGGGTCCTCGCCCTGCTGTGCCTGCCGCTCACGCTCGCCCTCCTCGCGTACGGGTCGCTCGCGCCGGACTGGATGCCGCTCTACCGGTTCGCCACCCCGGTGTGGGTGCTCGGCTCGTCCGTCGCCGCGCTCGCCGTCACCGCCGCCTGCGACACCGCGCGGGTGCGCGCCAGGGCCCTGGCCGCCTGCGCGCTCGGCGGGGCGCTCACCCTGTCGCTGGCCGGACAGGACGTCCGGGACAAGGAGTTCACCGCCGAGCCGACCCTGTCCATGTGCTGGGTCGCCGACCGCTACGGCCGCCTCTTCGACTCCTACGCCGACCGGCTCGGCCTGCCCCGCGACGCCACCGCCGCCCTTCCCGACCTCGGCGGCACCCTCCTCACCAGCCGGCTGAAGGTCGTCGACGTCGCCGGGCTCACCGACCGGCGGATCGCCAACGCGTACGCCGCCCACGACAGGGCCGCCCTCACCGGCTATCTGCTGAACGAGGTGCGCCCCGAACTCCTGCACGTCCACGCGGCCTGGCCGGGCCGGTCCGGGCTGACCGCCGAGCGGCTGACCGACGCCGGATACGTACGGCTGTACCGCGAGGAGAACGGCGGCGACTGGGTCCGCGCCACCGCCGTCCCCGGCGGCATCGCGCGCATCGACGCCGTACGCGCCTGGGCCGAGCCCCGCGTCGACCGCATGCGGCACGCCAAGCACCACCTGCGCGGCGAACTCGGCGACTGCGGCGCCCGTCTCGTGCCGGGACAGGCCGCCCGGGCCGCCGTCGCGGAGGTCCCGCCGCCGAGGCCCGGCCCGCCCGGCCGGCTCGTGCCCGCGCGGCCCATCCCGCTGGCCCCGCCGCACGCCCCGGCCGCGCCCGCGCCCGCCTCCGTGCGGGAGGCGTGATGACCAGCGCCCTCCTCCCGCAGCAGCCCGCGCTGCGGCCGCGCTCCACCGTGCCGCGCGCCGACCGGCTCGACTCGCTCACCGGGCTGCGCTTCCTCGCCGCGCTCGCCGTGTTCACCCACCACTTCACCGGCGCGAGCCCGGCCGGCGGCGTCGCCCACACCCCGGCCCTCTTCCCGTACTCGACGATGGGCGTCAACGGCGTCGGGTTCTTCTTCGTGCTCTCCGGGTTCCTGCTGGCCTGGGGACACCGCTCGGGAACACCGGCCCGGACCTTCTACTGGCGGCGCGCGGGCCGGGTCCTGCCGCTGCACCTCGCCGCCACGATCCCCTGCATCTGGGTGTTCCACCTGTGGGGCGGGGTGCCCTGGGACCTGCCCAGCTTCCTCGCCTCGCTGGTACTCGTGCAGACCTGGTTCCCCGGCGTCGTCCCGATGTTCCCGGGCAACGGCGTGTCCTGGACGCTCAGCGTCGAGGCATTCTTCTACCTGCTGTTCCCGTTCGTGATCCGCGGCGCCTACCGGCTGCGCACCCGCACCCTGTTCGCCCTGTGCGCCGCCGGTCTCCTCGCCATGTGGGGCGTCGGGTTCTGGGCCGCGACGCACCTCTCGCCGTTCCTCGCCGAGTGGGTCATGCGGCTTCCGGTGGCGCGGCTGCCGGAGTTCGCGCTCGGCACGAGCCTGGCGCTCGCGGTGGGGCGCGGGCTGCGGATCCCGGTGCGGCCCGGCCCGCTGACCGCCGCCTTCGCCGCGTACACGATCGTCTATGCCCACCGCGGCGACTGGTTCGGTCCGGGCGTCGTCCAGCAACTCGACTGCTCCGTGCGGCCGTTGGTCGCCCTGTTCTCGGGGCTGCTGATCGTCGCGTGCGTGCGGCGCGAGCGCGACGGGGTGCGGGGCTGGCTGTGCGGGCCGGTGATGGTGCGGCTCGGCGCCTGGTCCTACGCCTTCTATCTGCTGCACCAGACCGTGAACCGGTTCGTCCTCGACCACTGGGGGCGCGCGGCACCGGGCGACCAGAACGTGCTCACGCTCATCGGGGTCGCCACCCTCGTCGTCGGCCTGTCCTGGGCCGCGTACACCTACGTCGAGGAACCCGCCCGGCGATGGTGGTACCGCCGTCAACCTACATAGAGTGACGGAGGATTGACGGATCGTGACATGGAGGGTGAATTGCGCGTAGTGTCCCGCCCCATGGCATGGAAGAACGCAGTCAACGGCGCCCTCCGCACCCTGACCGGTTACCAGCTGACCCGCCCTCAGGTGCCCGCCCCGCGCGTCGCCGCCCAGCCCGCCCCCGCCGCGCCCGAGCGGCCGAAGGTGCTCAGACTTCCGGCCGACTACGACGACGAGGCCAAGGAGATCATCCGCGCGGTGAAGCCGTGGACCATGACGTCCCCGGAGCGGCTCAACGCGTTCGTCCTCGCCACCCGGCACGTCGTCAGGCACGGCATCCCCGGCGACATCGTCGAGTGCGGCGTGTGGCGCGGCGGCTCCATGCAGGCCTGCGCCAGGACGCTGCTCGGCTGCGGCGCCACCGACCGCGACCTGTACCTCTTCGACACCTACGACGGCATGACGCCGCCCACCGACGAGGACCTGCGGCGCGACGGCACCCCCGCCTCCGACATCCTCGCCCGCAACTCCAAGGACAAGGCGATCTGGGCGTACGCGACCCTCGACGACGTCAAGTCCGGCTTCCAGGAGGTGCCCTACCCCGCCGAGCGCGTCCACTTCGTCCGGGGCAAGGTCGAGGAGACCGTGCCCGGCCGCGCCCCGGAGCGGATCGCGGTGCTGCGCCTGGACACCGACTGGTACGCCTCCACCAAGCACGAACTCGACCACCTCTACGACCGGTTGGTCCCCGGCGGCGTGCTGCTCATCGACGACTACGGCTACTGGCAGGGCTCCCGCCAGGCCGTCGACGAGTTCCTGGAGGAGACCGGCGCACGGCTGCTCCTGCTCCGCATGGACGAGGGACGGATCGCCGTCAAGCCGTGAGCGGGACCGCACCCGGTCCGCCCCGCTCACCCGAATGGCGCAGGCCGGGTGACCGGGGCGGACGTCGCCGGTTGTTAACGAGTGAGCCATCTCCAGCACACCCGGCTCACCCGGCTCCGGAAGGAATGTGCGCCGCGCATGACACCCCGACTCACCGTCGTCGTCCCCATCTACAACGTCGAGGACTATCTCGGCGACTGCCTGGAGTCGCTGTCGGCGCAGACCATGCGCGACCTGGAGGTCGTGATGGTCGACGACGGCTCCACCGACGGCAGCGGGACGATCGCGCGCGCCCACGCCGAGCGGGACACCCGGTTCCGGCTCGTCGAGCAGGCCAACGCCGGGCTCGGCGCCGCCCGCAACACCGGGATCCGGCACGCCACCGGTACCCACCTCGCCTTCGTGGACAGCGACGACGTGATCCCCGAGGGTGCCTACGAGCTGATGCTCGACACCCTCGAGGCCTCCGGCTCCGACTTCGTCACCGGCAACGTCTTCCGGCTGCGCGCCGACGGCTCCACCGCCCAGTCGCCGATGTTCCGCAAGATCATGGCCACCACCCGCACCGCCACCCACGTCACCCGCGACTGGGGCCTGCTCGCCGACCGCATCGCCTGCAACAAGGTGTTCCGCCGCGACTTCTGGCAGGAGCACTCCCTCGCGTTCCCCGAAGGAGTGCTCTTCGAGGACATCCCCGTCGTGCTCCCCGCCCACTTCCGGGCACGCACCGTCGACGTCCTGTCCGACACCGTCTACCTGTGGCGCGACCGCGACGGCTCGATCTCCAACAAGCGCGCCGTCCCGCGCGCCATCCAGGACCGCACCGCCTCCTGCGCCGCCGCCAGCCGCTCGCTCGCCGAGCGCGAGGAGTGGCAGGAGGGCAAGCGGCGCTACGACGCCAGCGTCGTCGCCGGCGACCTGTGGATGTTCATGCAGGCGCTGCCCGACGGCGACGCCGCCTTCCACGAGGCCTTCCTCGACCACGTCAACTCCTATGCGGACGGCGTCGACCCGGGCATCTTCGACGAACTGCCGCTCGGCCTGCGGGTGCGCTGGCGGCTGATCCGGCAGCGCCGGATGTCCGAACTCCTCGCCTACATGGCGTACGAGAAGAGCAACCCCGGCGCCTTCACCGCCCGCCGCGGGCTGCGCGGCCGCCGCGCCGACTTCCCCGTCCTCGGCGGCCGGCTGCCGCGCTCCGTCGTCGGCCTCGCCAAGACGGACCTGCCGCTCGACGCCCGGATCACCCGGGCCTCCTGGGACGAGGACGGCAGGCTGCGCCTCCAGGGCTACGCCTACGTGCGCAACCTGCCCGCGGGCCGGCTCACCGCCCGCGCCCGCGTCGCCTGGCTGCGCGCCGGCAAGCGCCGGGCCGTGCCGCTGCGGCTGCGCACCGTCCGCTCGCGCGAGGCCACCCTCGCCTCCAAACAGGGCCTGCACAACTACGACCGGGCCGGCTTCGAGACCGTCGTCGACCCGGCGAAGCTGGTCACCGGCCGCGCCAGCACCACCTGGAACCTGGAGCTCGGCGCCTGGGCCGGCGGCCTGCTGCCGCGCACCGGACCGGTCCGGCTGAGCGGCTCCGGCTCCGTCCCGCTGCGCCACCTCGACGACGATCTGCGGGTCGTGCCCACCCTCAGCGACGGCCGACTGCGGCTGCGCGTCGAGCGGCTCCAGGCCCGCCTCGCCGAGCACAGCGGTGATGGCGAAACCATCCGCCTCACCGGCGCCCTGGCCGCCGGCGCCCCCGGCACCCCGCTCGCCGTCCGCGTCGAGAACTGGCGCACCAAGGAGTCCCACGACCTGCCCGTGACCACCGACGGGCGCACCTTCACCGCCCGGGTCCCGCTCGCCCTGTTCGGCGGCGACCGCGACGCGGCCGACCCGTGGGGCGTCGCCCTGGTCCGCGAGGGCGCCACCCCCGGCAAGCCCGCCAAGGCCGTCTCGCTGCCGGTGCGCCCCGACATCGCCCCCGGCCGCTACGGACTCGGCGGCGGCCGCGAGCTGATGGTGCTCGCCAACCCGTCCGGCAACACCGAACTCCGCGACCAGGTCGTGCGCCCCGTCGTCGACACCGTCCGCTGGGAGGAGTGCGGCGAGGGCAGCGCCTGCCGGGACTGCGCGGACTGCCGCGAGCCCGGCCACCTGCTCCTCGCGGGCAGCTATCCGCTCGGCGGGGAGCGGGAGCTGGTCCTCGCCCACGACGGCCACGGCGAACAGGCCGTCACCCCGGTCACCGTCGCCGACGGCCGCTTCGAGGCCGTCCTGCGCCCGCACGCCGTCCCCGGGCAGGCCGGGATCCTGCCGCTCGCCGAGGGCACCTGGCAGCTGTACCTGCGCGCGCCCGGCGACAGCGACCCCGACCGGCGCGTCCCGCTGCTGATCGCCCCGGCCCGCCACGCCGACCTGCCGCTGCCGCGGGCCCTGCGCGGCCGGACCTTCACCGTGCAGCGCCGCCACCACGACCAGCTCGTCCTGCACTCCGGCTCCGCGCTGCCCGAGCAGGACCGCGGCCGCGCCGCCCAGGCCGCGCTGCGCGAGCGGTACGCCGCCCAGCGCACCCTGCCCCGCCGCGACGCGGTCCTCCACATCAGCTTCGACGGCCGCCAGTACTCGGACTCGCCGCGCGCCGTCCACACCGAACTCGCCGCCCGCGACACCGGCCTCGAACACCTCTGGGTGGTCCGCGACCAGCAGGTCGACCTGCCGCCGGACGTCACCCCGGTCGTCCTGTGGAGCGCCGACTGGTACGAGGCCCTGGCCCGCTGCCGCTACGTCGTCACCAACACCCACCTGCCCGAGTGGTTCGAGCGCGCCGACGGCCAGTACGTCGTCCAGACCTGGCACGGCACCCCGCTCAAGCGCATCGGCCGCGACCTGCTCGGCAGCGCCAGCGCCGACCCGAAGTACATCGCCACGCTGCCCGCCCGCGCCGACCAGTGGTCGCTGCTCGTCTCCCCGAACAGCTTCTCCACCCCGGTGCTGCGCGAGGCGTTCGGCTACACCGGCGACGTGCTCGCCTCCGGCTATCCGCGCAACGACCTCCTGCACGCCCCGGACCGCGACAAGCTGACCGCCTCGGTGCGCGAACGGCTCGGCGTGCCCGACGGGAAACGCGTCATCCTCTACGCCCCGACCTGGCGCGAGAACCAGCGCCGCACCGGCGGCAAGTACGGCCTCGACCTCCAGCTCGACCTGACCGCCGCCGAGGCGGCCCTCGGCGACGACCACGTCCTCCTCGTCCGCCGCCACTACCTCGTCGGCGGCGCCCTGCCCGAGAACGACTTCGTCCGGGACGTCTCCCGCCACCCCGACGCCGCCGAACTCCTGCTGATCGCCGACGTGCTGGTGACCGACTACTCCTCCATGATGTTCGACTTCGCGCAGACGGGTCGGCCGATGCTCTTCCACACCTACGACCTCGACCACTACCGCGACACCCTGCGCGGCTTCTACTTCGACTTCGCCGCGAAGGCGCCGGGACCGCTCCTTGGCACCAGCGACGAGGTGATCGCCGCGCTGCTCGACGCGGACGCCGCCGTCGCCGCGCACCGCGACGCCTACCAGCGCTTCCGCGAGGCGTTCTGCGACCTCGACGACGGCACCGCCGCCGCGCAGGTCGCCGACGCGATGCTCGCCCACGACATGCACGGGAGCAGCCGATGAACAGCGTGGAACCCGACGTCAGCGTCGTCCTCGACTGCCCGCCCGGCACCGCCGCGGCCGCCCTGCGCGACAGCGTCCGCTCGGTGCTCGACCAGACCCTCACCGCCACCGAGGCCGTCCTCACCGGGGCGGGCGCCGCCGAAGCGGGCGCCGCCCTCACCGCCGACCACCCGCGGCGGGTGCGCACCGGCGCCCCGCGCGGCACGCTCGTCCTGCCGCTGGCCCCGGGCGAACTCCTGGAGCGCAACGCCTGCCGCAACCTCCTCGCCGCCGCCCGCCGCACCGACGCCGACCTGATCGCGGGCCGCTGGACCCGGCGGACCGGTCACGGCACCAAGGACACCAAGGAGCACAGCCCCGCCTGGCAGCGGGAGCTGTACGGGCGCTCGCGCGTCGTCACCGATCCGGCCGAGGCCCCCGAACTGCTCGTCCGGGACGCGCTCACGGCCGGCTACGCGGTCCGGCGGCCCCGCTGGGCGGAGGGCGGCACGGGCTTCGACCTCGCCCTCACCGCCCGCAGGACCGCCCTCGTCCCCAACCTGATCACCACCCGGCGCCCCGCCCCCGACCCGCTCGGCGACCTGCCCGCCGCCGCCGCGGCGCAGCGCCACGCCCTCGCCCTGCTCACCGACCCCGCGCTGCGCGCCGCCCGCGCCCGCGCCTTCCTCACCGACCACGTCGTGCCGTGCGCCCGCGCCTTCCTCGGCGCCGCACCCGCCCGTCGCGCCGAACTCGCCGCCGCCTACGGCCCGTTGCTCGACGGTCTGATCGACGAGGGCGCGCTGCGGGACCTGGAAACCCTGGAGCGGATCGCCGCCGCGCTGCTCGCCGACGGGGACGCGCCCGGGGTGCACACCGCCGCGTACGCCCTGGCCCGGCCCGGCACCGTCGTCACCGCGCAGGTCCGCCACGAGGGACGCGCCTACTGGAGCGCGGAGCACCTGCATCCCTCGTACGACGTCGACGAACTCGGCGACGAACACCGCCCGTTGGCCGGACTGAAGCTGCTCAACCGCGTCACCCGGTGCGCCCGGGAGGACGGGCGCCTCGTCGTCGAGGGCGCCGTCGTGCTCCCGCCCGCGCTGCGCGACACCGAGCGCACCCATGTGCTCACCGGCAGCCTCGAACTCGTCGCCCGCGGCTCCCGCGCCCGGACCGTCACCGTGCCGCTCGACGACGTACGGCTGCGCGAGGACACCATCGCCTGGCGCGCCACCGTCCCGCTCACCACCGTCCTGCGCCCGCGCGGCATCGGCGACCGGAACCACGATCCCCGGCTGCTGCTCGGCATCGACGGCGAACGGCTCGCGCCGCTCGACCTGTTCGCCGAGAAGGCGGTCGTCGACACGAAGGCGACCGCGCTCCCGGCCCGCCCCCGCCTCGGCCGCCTCACCGCCGACACCTGGCAGCCCTACGTCACCGCCGGGCACCATCTCGCGGTCTGCCTGCTGCCCCGGCGCCGCCCGGCCCGCACGGCCAACAAGCTGGCCCACTACGCCACGAACTTCCGCCCGGCCCGCGTCGTCAAGCAGCGCTGGAAGAAGCTCCGCAAGAAGTTCGCGGCCCTGCACTCCCGGCGCACCAAGACCAGCGTCTACCGCCACCTGCTGCGCCGGCTGCCCGTCAGCCGCGGCACCGTCGTCTTCGAGAGCCACATGGGCACGTGCTACGGCGACAGCCCGCGCGCCGTCCACGAGGAACTGGTGGCGCGCCGCCGCGGCGCCCGCGTCGTGTGGTCCTACGCCGAGGACCCCACCGGGTTCCCGAAGGACGCCACGCTCGTGCGCCGCTGGTCCTGGCGGTATCTGTGGGCGCTCGCCCGCGCCGAGTGGTGGGTCGACAACCAGGGCTTCCCGCACGCCCTCGACAAGCCGGGGCACACCACGTACCTCCAGACCTGGCACGGCTCCGCGTACAAGCGGATGGGCTACGACGAGATCCGCCACAAGATGCAGAACGCCCCGCAGCGCGAGCAACTGATGCGCGCCGTCGGCCGGTTCGACCGGTTCCTCGTCCGCTCCGAGCACGACGTGACCACGCTGGCCCGCGCCTACCGCATCCCCGAGGAGCGGCTGATGCGCGTCGGCTATCCGCGCAACGACCGGCTCGTCGCCGCCCGCGCGCGCGACGAGCGCGAGGGCCGCTTCCCGCGCCCCGCCCTCGCCGCACGGCTGGGCATCCCCGACCACCGGACGATCGTCCTGTACGCGCCCACCTTCCGCGGCACGCCCAAGAACAAGAAGGCCCGGCTTCTGCTCGACGTGCGGAAGTTCGCCGAGCGGTTCGGCGACACCCACACGCTGCTCGTGCGCGCCCACTACATGGAGGCGGCGACCCTGCCCGTCACCCCGCCCGGCACCGTCCTCGACGTCTCCGCCCACCACGACGTCAGCGAACTCCTCTGCCTCGCCGACGTCCTGGTCACCGACTACTCGTCGATCATGTTCGACTACGCACTCCTGGACCGGCCCCTCGTGCACTTCGCCCCCGACCTCGACGACTACAGCGCGGAACGCGGCAGCTACTTCGATCTGCGGGCCCGCGCCGGCGGCCCGGTCGTCGACACCCAGGAGGAGCTGCACGCGGCCCTCGCCCGGATCAAGGAGACGGACGCGGACTGGCAGGAGGCGCGGCGCGCGTTCGCCGCCGAGTTCGGGGCCTACGACGACGGGGGCGCCGCCCGCGCCGTCGTCGACGCCCTCTTCACCCGGAAGGCGGGCCGGTGATGACGACGACCACCACGGCGACCCGGGAGCGGGACCTCTACCTCGTCGCCAACAGCACCGACGAGCTGGGCGGGGTCACCGCCTGGACCCATCAGATGGCCCGGCTGTTCCAGTCGGCCGGACACCGTGTGCACGTCATCGGCGTGCACAAGGCCGACCTGAAGATGGCCGTGCCCGAGGCCCCCGACTACCCGGTCACCGCGCTGTATCCCGAGCACCCGCTCACCGCCCGCCCGATGCGCGGCCGCCGCCGCTTCAGCGTGCCCGCGCGGCGCCGCGAGGCCCGCAGGCTGGAGGCCAAGAAGCGGGCCCTCGCCGAGCTGGACACGATCCTGGGGCAGGCGCGGCCAGGCTCCGTCGTCATCGTCACGCAGGTCTGGCCGATGGAGTGGCTGCGCGAGACCGACACCTCGCACCTCACGCTCATCGGCATGAGCCACGAGTCGTTCGCCTACTCGCGGGCCTGCCACCGCTACCACTGGGTGAAGCGGCACTACCCGCACGTCGACCGCTGGCTCGCCCTCACCCAGGAGGACGCCGACATCTGGACCGCCGAGGGCCTCGACAACGTCGGCTTCATGCCCAACGCCCTCGCCCACCTGCCCGCCGTGCCCTCCCCGCGCACCGCGAACGTCGTCTGCTCCATCGGCCGGCTCGCCGACCAGAAGGGCATCGACATGCTCCTCGACACCTGGGCCAAGGTGCTGCCGCACCGGCCGGACTGGGAGCTGCACCTGTACGGGGCGGGCGCCGACGAACCCGAATTGCGCCGCCAGGCTCTTTCGCTGGGCATCGAGGGCTCCGTGCGCTGGCAGGGCCGCACGGACGATGTGCCGGCCGCTCTCGCCGCCTCCTCCGTGTTCGTGCAGTCCTCGCGCGGCGAGGGGTTTCCGCTCGCGCTGATGGAGGCGATGGCCAGCGGGGTGCCGTGTGCCGCGTTCGACTGTGCGCCGGGGGTGCGGGAGATCGTGCGGGACGGTGAGGACGGGTTGCTCGCGCCGGCCGGTGACCTGGACGCGCTCGCCGACCGGTTGCTGCGGTTGACCGGTAATCCGCGGTTGCGGGACGCGATGGGGGAGCGGGCCCGGGTGAACGTCCAGCGCTTCTCCGAGGACCAGGTCCTCGACCAGTGGGAGGACCTGTTCGCCCTGCTGGAACGCTAGTCGGTCGGCTGCGGGTGCGTGGTGGCTGGTCGCGCAGTTCCCCGCGCCCCTGAAGGCATGCGCTGCGCGCGCCTTCCCCTGGACGAGCGAAGCTCGTCTCAGGGGCGCGGGGAACTGCGCGAGAAGCGGCCACCGGCCCGCGGGCGGGCTCAGACCCGGGGTGCCGGGGCCGGTTCGGCGCTCTGGTGGGGGACCGGGGCCCCGGCCACGGGCTCGCCGAACACCACCCGCCGCACCACCCGCTCCCCGGCACCCCCGTCCTCGTACGGACAGAACCGCTCCCGGAACGCGGCCCGCAACTGCGCGGAGCGCGACCCGCGCCAGTGCCCCGTGGCGAAGATGTCGATCAGCTCGTCCTCGGACCGGGCGACGGCGCCCGGCGGGAAGGAGCGCAGGTCGAAGTAGGTGCCACGGGCGGCCTCGTACGCCTCCCAGTCGTCGGCGTGGATGACGATCGGGCGGTCCAGGGCCGCGTAGTCGAACATCAGGGACGAGTAGTCGGTGACCAGCGCGTCCGAGGCGAGGCAGAGCGATTCGACGCTCGGGTGGTCCGACACGTCGATGAGCCGGGCGGCCGGGACACCGGTGAGCGGGGCCGCGTAGCTGTGGTGCGCGCGGGTGAGGAGCGTGAAGCGCGGGCCCAGGGTACGCAGCATCCGCTCCAGGTCCAGCGGGAGGCGCTGGCTGATCCGGTAGTCCCGGTGCGTGGGCGCGTAGAGGATCGCGATCGTGTCGCGCGGGATGCCGAGCGTCTCGCGCAGCCGGGCGGTCTCCTGCGAAGTCGCTGCCCGGAAGCGGTCGTTGCGCGGGTAGCCGTATTCGAGGGTCGTGTACGCGGCCGGGTAGGCGCGCTCCCAGGTCAGCGTGGAGTGCCGGTTGCCGGACAGGACGTAGTCCCACTTGTCGGCGTTGGCCAGCAGCTGCGCGAAGTCCGTGCCGCGGGCCGCCGCCGGGTGGTCCTGGAGGTCGAGGCCCATCTTCTTCAGCGGCGTCCCGTGCTGGGTCTGCACGAAGACCTGCTCGCGCCGCTTGACCAGCCGCCGGTCGAAGTTGACGTTGTTGACGAGGTACTTGGAGCGGGCGAGCGCCGTCCAGTACGCGGCCGTGCCCGGCGTCAGCCGCTTGGTGGCGGCCGGGATCGTGTGGTGGTGCTCCGGCGCCGCGATCCAGGACGTGCGCACGTGCGGGGCGTGGACGCGGAAGGCCTCCTCCAGGGCGCCCGGGTTGCAGCCGTGGCCGCGGCCCCAGTACGAGGCGAACACCGCGTCGTTCTCCCGTACGGGCAGCCGCAGCTGGATCCGGTAGTGGAGCTGGAGCGCGGCCGCCCTCAGCGAGCGGCGGGCCGACGCGAGGGCGCGGGACAGGCGCCGGCCGACCGCCATCGCGGCCCACAGGGCGCGGTAGGTGCGGTGGGTGCCGAGCCGGACCAGGGCGTGCCGCAGCCGGGTGCGACGGCTCACGCGGGCGCCCGGGGTGCGGAACCGGGCGTAGTGGCCGCGGGCCCGGCGCAGGAACTCGGCGCGGCTGCGGCGGGGGAGCCGGCCGCGCTTGGTGAAGAGCGTGGAGAGGTGGTCGACCATCCTGCGGAACATCGGCGCGCGCCACTGGGCGTCCAGGTCCGGGTGCTGGTCGAGGAACTCGAAGACGCGCTCGTACTGGTCGAAGATGTCGAAGTGGCGGCGCGAGGTCGTGCCGAGGATGTTGCCGCCGCGGCGCTGGCGGTAGTGCACGCAGACCCGGTCGAGGGTCGCCAGCGACTCGGCCGCCATCAGGACCGGATAGGTCCAGGGCGTGTCCTCGTAGTAGCCGGGCGGGAAGGTGAAGCCCTCGCGCTCGATGAACTCCCGGCTGTACGCCTTGTTCCAGACCACCATCAGCAGCTTCAGCAGGCCGGGCCGGTCGGCGAGGGTGAAGGGCGCCGGGCCGTCCTGGGCGAGCAGGTGCGCGAACTGGTTGCGCACCTCGCGGCCGTCCCAGAAGGTGCGCGCGTAGTCGAAGAGGAGGACGTCGGGGGAGCCCGCCTCCTTGACGCGGTCCGCGACCGCCCGCAGCGCGCCCGGGGTGAGGGTGTCGTCGCCGTCGAGGAAGAGGACGTAGTCGCCGGTGGCGTGCTTGAGGCCGGCGTTGCGGGCGCGGCCCAGACCCACGTTCTCGTCCAGGTGGACGGCCCGGACGCGGGCGTCGCGTGCCGCGAACTCGTCGATGATCTCGCCGCAGGCGTCCGGCGAGCAGTCGTCCACCGCGATCACTTCGAGGTCCGTGAAGTCCTGCTCCAGCACCGAGCCGAGGCATGCGTGCAGATACGCCTGCACCTTGTACGCGGGGACGATGACACTGAACCGGGGCAAGGTGACACATCCAGGGAGTCGGCGCGGGCATTCTGCCCGGGAACGGCCGACACGCAGGGAAGTTACGCACGATGCGGCATTCGGGGGAACGGCGCGGAGACGGCCGGGGGCGGGCCGGTGAACACCCGGCCCGCCCCCTCAACCACGCCTGTCGGGCGGCTACTTCACCGCGCCCGCCATCACGCCCGAGACGAACTGCCGCTGGAAGGCGAAGAACACCGCCAGCGGGATGATCATCGAGATGAACGCGCCGGGACCGAGCACGTCGACGTTGTTGCCGAACTGGCGCACCTGGGTCTGGAGCGCGACCGTGATCGGCTGGCTGCCCGCGTCCGTGAAGACCAGCGCGACCAGCATGTCGTTCCACACCCACAGGAACTGGAAGATGCCGAGCGAGGCGATCGCCGGAGCGGCCAGCGGCATCACGACCCGCACGAAGAGCCGCAGCTCACCGGCGCCGTCGAGGCGGGCCGCCTCCAGCAGCTCGCGGGGGATCTCCGCGAAGAAGTTCCGCAGCAGGAACACCGCGAACGGCAGCCCGAACGCGACGTGGAAGAGGACCACGCCGAGCACCGACCCGAAGATGCCGATGTCGCCGAAGAGCTTGGCGATCGGTACGAGGGCCAGCTGCACCGGCACCACCAGCAGCCCCACCACGATCAGGAACCACCAGTCGCGGCCGGGGAACTTCATCCACGCGAACGCGTAGCCCGCCAGCGAGCCGATCACGATGACCAGCAGGGTCGCGGGCACCGTGATCAGGATCGTGTTGAGCAGGGACTTCGTGATGTCGGAGTTCTCGAGGAGCTTGCTGTAGCTGTCGAAGGTGAGCTGCGACGGCTTGGAGAACACCTTCCACCAGCCGCTCGCCGCCATCTCCTCGGGCGAGCGCAGTGAGGAGAGCAGCAGTCCGACGGTCGGCACCAGCCAGAGCGCGCCGACCACGAGCAGCACGAACTGCACCAGGCCGCCGCTGACCTTCTCGCCGATCCGCCCCGCGAGCGACCGCTTGGCCCGCACCGTGTCGTCGAGGGTGCTCATCGCCGCGCCTCCTGCCTGAGTCTGCGCATGTTGAACCACATCACCGGGATCACGAGGAGCAGCAGGAGCACCGCGATGGCGCTGGCCAGGCCCTCGTTGTTCTCGTTGAACGCCGACAGGTACAGCTGCAGCGCCAGGACGTTGGCGTCGTCCTGGCTGGAGCCCGGCGCGATGATGTAGACGAGGTCGAAGATCTTCAGAACGTTGATCATGAGGGTGACGAGGACGACCGCGAGCACCGGCGCGAGCAGCGGCACCGTGACCCGCCGGAACACCTGCCACTCCGTGGCCCCGTCCACCCGGGCCGCTTCGAGCAGCTCCCGCGGGATGCCCGCGAGTCCGGCGCCGATGAGCACCATGGCGAAGCCCGCCCACATCCACACGTACGCGACCATGATCGACGTCGTCACGATGTTGAGGTAGAGGTCGAAGCCGCCCAGATGGACGGTGAAGAACTTCTTGTCGCCGAGCCAGTCGACGCCGTTGTACGCCTCCTTGAAGTTCGCGGCGGGCAGCCGGAGTTTCGCCCCGTCGGCGGCGGCGGGCAGGGTGAAGGTGCCGTCGGCGGCGGCCGTCGTGGACGCCACCACCTTGCCGCCCTTCACGGCCTCGATCCGCATGCCGGGGTAGCCCACCTCGGTGGAGTCGACGGCCTTCGCCTTGCCCACGCCCTTGCCGAGCGTGAAGTCCTGCCAGAGCGTGCCGGTGACCTTCCCCGGCGAGACCGCCGCCGCCTTCGCGGGTTTCGCGCTGTCGGGCATCTGGTCGGCGGCGACGCCGACCAGCGGCAGCAGATACGCCGTACCGGCCTTCACCGGTTCCTTGGTGAGGTACGGGCCGCCCGCCCTGCCCGCGAGCGGGTCGTTGGCGCGCGGATGGGCCTTGGGGAACGCGGAGGCCGAGCTGAACGTGTCGTGGACCGAGGTCCACACCGCGTTCACCGCGCCCTTGCCCGGGTCCTGGTCGTACACCAGCCGGAAGATGATGCCCGCGGCCAGCATCGAGATCGCCATCGGCATGAAGACGACCAGCTTGAACGCCGTGCCCCAGCGGATCCGCTCGGTCATCACGGCGAAGATCAGGCCGAGTGCGGTGGCGACCGTCGGGGCGAGCACCACCCACCAGATGTTGTTGTTGATCGCGGCCTTGGTGTCGGAACGGGTGAACAGGGTCTGGTAGTTGTCGAACCCGATGAACGAGCTGCCCGAGGCGTTGAAGAAGCTGCGCACGACGGAGTACCCGATCGGGTAGACGACGAGCGCGCCGAGCAGCACGAGCGCGGGCAGCAGGAAGAAGAACGCGACGGACCTGCGGGTACCGGTCACGCTCTTGAAGCGGCGGAGGACGGGGGCGGACCCGGGTGTCGCCGACGCGGCCCGGTCGGGCGGTGCGTCGGCGGGAACACCCGGGCCGCCGTCCTTGTCGGGTCCGGCGGCCGGGGTGGTCATCGCCGGATCAGTCCTTGTACGCCTTGACCGCGTCGGCCTCCAGCGTCCGCTGGGTGCCGGCGATGTCCTTCGGGTTCGTCAGGAAGTCCTGCAACGCCTTCCACTCGCCCTTGCCGGGCGTGCCGCCGAACGCCTGCGGGGTCTGGTCCGACATGTCGAAGCGGAAGCTGTCGCCGGAGTCGACGAGCGCCTTCGCGATCGTGCGCTGCACCGTGTTCGGGTACGCGGACAGCTCCACGTTCTTGTTCGGCGAGAGGTAACCGCCCAGCTTGGCCTGGATGGTGGCCGCATCGGGGGAGGCCAGGAACTTCACCAGGGCCTGCGCCGCCGGCGAGTCCTTGAAGATCACCGCGGCGTCGCCGCCGCTGACCACGGGCGCCTGGTCGCCGACCGCCGGGAACGGGAACACCTTCGCGTCCGTGCCGACCTTCGCCTTGGTCTGCTGGATGTTGACCTGCACGAAGTCGCCCTCGTAGACCATGGCGCCCTTGGGCTGGTCGCCGCCGGTGAAGGTCTGCTCGACGGACTTGGTGAACTCGGTCTGCACGGCGCCCTTGTTGCCGCCCGCCAGGTAGTCGCTCTTGCCCCACAGCTGGGCCAGCGTCGTCAGGGCCTGCTTGACCGACGGGTCCGTCCACTTGATCTTGTGCGCGGCGAGCTGGTCGTACTTCTCCGGGCCCGCCTGCGAGAGGTAGATGTTCTCGAACCAGTCGGTGAGCGGCCAGCCGTCGGCGCCGCCGACCGACACCGGCGTGACCCCGGAGTCGTAGAGCGCCTGGCAGGTCGTCAGGAACTCCTTCCAGGTCTTCGGCTCCTTCGCCGCCGCGTTCTCGAAGACCGCCGTGTTGTACCAGATCAGCGACTTGTTGGCGGCCTTGTAGTAGGCGCCGTAGCTCTGTCCGTCGACCTTGCCGAGGTCCTGCCAGCCCTGGCTGTAGTTCTTGGCCAGCTCGGCCTGCACGTCCTTGTCGAGCGGCTTCGCCCACTTCTTGTCGACGGCCTGCTTGATGGCTCCGGGCTGCGGCAGCATCGCCACGTCGGGCGGGGAGCCGCCCGCGACCTTCGACCCGATGAAGTTGATGATCGGGTCCTGCGCGGGTACGAACGTGACCTTCGCGCCCGTCCGCTTCTCGAACTCCGCGAGCACCTGCTTGAAGTTCTTCTGCTCGTCACCGGTCCACACGGCGGCGATCTCCAGCGTCTTGCCGTCCAGCTTCGGCAGTTGGAGGGAGGACCCGGAGGACTTCGACGGGTCCTTCCCGCTCGGCTCGTCGCCGTTGTCGTCGCCGCCGCACGAGGTGAGCGCGACGGCCAGTGAGCCCACGGCCAGGGCCACGGCTGCTCTGCGAAGGGTGGGTGTCCGAAGGGTGCTGCGCATCACTGCCCCGTTCTCGTCCTGAAGGCTGAACGTACGTACTGAGCGCTGTACTTCTGGCGTGTCGTGCGCTCTGGTCTACGCCCGACCAGGGAGGACCGGCAAGGGTGCCTGTCGCCTCCGGCGGGTGATCGTGACGGGGTCGTGATGGTGAACGTCGATAGGGGGCGCGGGAGTTGGGGTGGGGGTGAGGTTCGGCGCGTGGCGGGGTACGGGTGCCACCGCGGCTGCTCGCGCCGTTCCCCGCGCCTCTGAGGGGGTTGTCGTTCGGGTGCGGCTGGGTGGGGCTTCTCGCGCCGTTCCCCGCGCCCCTGAGGGGTTGTCGTTCGGGTGCCGCTCGGTGGGGGCTGGTCGCGCAGTTCCCCGCGCCCCTGAAGGCATGCGCTGCGCGCAGCCTTCCCCTGCCCCTGGGCGAGCGGAGCTCGCTTCCAGGGCGACCAAGTTCCTGGGCGGACACGGCACAGCGATCGGCGG
>NZ_JBEYYU010000044.1:0-77162 GCF_040645755.1 Streptomyces sp. NPDC046716 | reverse complement strand
CCTCCGTAGCGTGCCGGGGGCCCCAACCCTGGCGAACTCAGGCGCACTGGTTACCCCTGAGGCATGCGCTTCGCGCAGCCTCCCCTGGGCGAGCGAAGCTCACCTCCAGGGGCGCGGGGAACTGCGCGAGCAACCCGCCACGACCCGCACACGGCACCACACCGCTCCCCCCTCCCCAGTAGCCGCCGCCAACCCCGCCGCACTTGACTTCACGGAGACACGAATATGACCGCCAGCACAACCATCCGCTGGGAACAGGACGACACCGGCATCGTCACCCTCGTCCTCGACGACCCCAACCAGTCCGCGAACACCATGAACCAGGCGTTCAAGGACTCCATCGCGGCGATCGCCGACCGCGCCGAGGCCGAACGCGACTCCATCCGCGGCATCATCTACACCTCCGCCAAGAAGACCTTCTTCGCGGGCGGCGACCTCAAGGACATGATGAAGGCGGGCCCGGAGGACGCCCAGGCCGTCTTCGAGACCGGCATCGGCATCAAGAACTCCCTGCGCCGCATCGAGACCCTCGGCAAGCCCGTCGTCGCGGCGATCAACGGCGCGGCCCTGGGCGGCGGCTACGAGATCGCCCTGGCCAGCCACCACCGCGTCGCCCTCGACGCCCCCGGCTCGAAGATCGGCCTCCCCGAGGTCACCCTCGGTCTGCTCCCCGCCGGCGGCGGCGTCACCCGCACCGTCCGCCTCATGGGCATCGCCGACGCCCTCCTCAAGGTCCTGCTCCAGGGCACCCAGTACACCCCGAAGCGCGCCCTGGAGAACGGTCTGGTCCACGAGGTCGCCGCCACCCGCGAGGAGATGCTCGACAAGGCCCGCGCCTTCATCGACGCCAACCCCGAGTCGCAGCAGCCCTGGGACAAGCCCGGCTACCGCATCCCCGGCGGCACCCCGGCCAACCCCAAGTTCGCCGCGAACCTCCCGGCCTTCCCGGCCAACCTCAAGAAGCAGCTCAACGGCGCCCCCTACCCGGCGCCGCGCAACATCCTCGCGGCCGCCGTCGAGGGCTCCCAGGTCGACTTCGAGACCGCCCTGACCATCGAGGCCCGCTACTTCACCGAGCTGGTCACCGGCCAGACCGCGAAGAACATGATCCAGGCGTTCTTCTTCGACCTCCAGGCGGTCAACTCCGGAGCCAACCGCCCCCAGGGCATCGAGCCCACCAAGGTGCGCAAGGTCGCCGTCCTCGGCGCCGGCATGATGGGCGCGGGCATCGCCTACTCGTGCGCCCGCGCGGGCATCGAGGTCGTCCTGAAGGACGTATCGGCCGAGTCCGCCGCCAAGGGCAAGGCGTACTCCGAGAAGCTCTGCGCCAAGGCCGTCTCCCGTGGCCGCACCACCCAGGAGAAGGCGGACGCGCTGCTCGCGCGGATCACTCCCACCGCCGACCCGCAGGGCGTGGCCGGCTGCGACGCCGTCATCGAGGCCGTGTTCGAGGACCCGTCCCTCAAGCACAAGGTGTTCCAGGAGATCCAGGACATCGTCGCCCCGGACGCGCTGCTGTGCTCCAACACCTCGACGCTGCCCATCACCGCCCTCGCCGAAGGCGTCCAGCGGCAGGCCGACTTCATCGGCCTGCACTTCTTCTCGCCGGTCGACAAGATGCCGCTGGTGGAGATCATCAAGGGCGAGCGCACCGGTGACGAGGCGCTGGCCCGCGCCTTCGACCTCGTCCGCCAGATCAACAAGACGCCGATCGTCGTGAACGACTCGCGCGGGTTCTTCACCTCCCGCGTGATCGGCCACTTCATGAACGAGGGCATCGCCATGGTCGGCGAGGGCGTCGAGCCCGCGTCGGTCGAGCAGGCGGCGGGCCAGGCCGGCTACCCGGCCAAGGTGCTCTCCCTGATGGACGAGCTGACCCTCACCCTGCCGCGCAAGATCCGGCAGGAGACCCGCGCGGCGATCGAGGAGGCGGGCGGCACCTGGGACGAGCACCCGGCGGAGGCCGTCATCGACCGCATGGTCGACGAGTTCGGCCGCACCGGCCGCAGCGGCGGCGCGGGCTTCTACGAGTACGGGGAGGACGGCAAGCGCGGCGCCCTGTGGCCGGGGCTGCGCGAGCACTTCACCAAGCCGGGCACGGAGATCCCGTTCGAGGACATGCAGGAGCGCATGCTCTTCTCCGAGGCGCTGGACACGGTCCGGCTCGTCGAGGAGGGCGTCCTGACGTCCGTCGCCGACGCCAACATCGGCTCCATCTTCGGCATCGGCTTCCCGGGCTGGACCGGCGGCGTCCTGCAGTACATCAACGGCTACGAGGGCGGGCTCGACGGATTCGTCGCCCGCGCGCGCGAGCTGGCCGAGCGCTACGGCGACCGCTTCCTGCCGCCCGCGCTGCTCGTGACGAAGGCCGAGAAGGGCGAGACGTTCAGCGACAGCTGAACCGTCCGCCCGCCGGCCGTGGTGGTGCGCCCCGCGACACGGGGCACACCACCACGGCCGCTCACCCGGCGCTTCTGAACGCGGTCCGCAGCTCGTCGCGCAGCGACCGCTGGAACGCCGTCACCAGCGCCTGCACCACCAGCGGCTGCATATGGGCCGACAGCGACCGCATCGCCGCCACGTGCCCGGGGTCCCCGGGAGCCGCCTCGCGCTCCCGGTACGGACCCCACACCTCTTCCTGGAAGAGCCGGGAGAGCGCGTGCGCCGTCTGCCGGGTGTGCTCCAGCAGGATCGTGCGCGCGGCGAGCAGCGTCTCGTGCGCGATCGGCACGTCGAGAAGCTGCACCCCGAGCCGCAACTGCCCCACGTCCACCCGGAACGCGTCGGGCTCCTCCAGGTACGTGATGACGCCCATCGCCGACAGCCGGTCCACGTCCGTGCCGGACAGCGTCCGCCCGCACCGCCGCTCCAGCTCCGCGTGCGGCATGTCCTCCGCCGCGTCCGGCGCCCAGCTCGCCACCAGCGCGCGGTGCAGGGCGAGATCGTCGGCGCTCAGGTCCCTCGGCAGCTGCTCCAGATAGCGCTCGATCGCCGACAGGGTCATGCCCTGGTGCTGCAACTCCTCGATGAGGCCGAGCCGCGACAGGTGCTCCTGACCGTAGTGGCCGACCCGGCGCGGGCCGATCACCGGCGGCGGCAGCAGGCCGCGCGTGCTGTAGAAGCGGATCGTGCGGACCGTGACGGCCGCCCGCGCCGCCAGTTCGTCGACGGTCAGCGTGGGCTCCGGTCCGGCCGGTCCCGCCCCGCTGTTCTCGATGTCGGTCGCCATGTCCGCCTCGTGCCTAGCTCTCGGTGCCGGTCGGGTTCAACAGTATTGCTGAGACACCGATGTTGTGAAACTGCCTTGTACGCTCGTTCCCGCAAGCGCGCAAGAGCCCTTCTCGCTATGTGAGAAGGGCCGCTATGTGATCTCCACCACCGCATTTCCGGTGATCTTTGGGGGAAGGTGCACAGTCGGTCCGCACACTGTCAGGGTGTCGCGGGCCGCCGTACTTCCGGACCCAGGGGGCCCCACGCCCCCACGCACCACAGAGCGGACACCCCCACGTGAGCAAGGACGCCGTGAACACGGCCGTGGACACATCCCCCACGGATGCGCCCAGTACGCCCGCCGACGCGGGCGACGCCGGTTACAGCAAGGCCCTCAAGAGCCGCCACGTCAACATGATCGCCATCGGTGGCGCGATCGGCACCGGACTCTTCCTCGGTGCCGGCGGCCGCCTGCGCGACGCGGGCCCCGCGCTCGTCTTCGCGTATCTGATCTGCGGAGTCTTCGCGTACCTGGTCGTGCGCGCCCTCGGCGAGATGGTCGTCTACCGGCCCTCCTCGGGATCCTTCGTGTCGTACGCGCGCGAGTTCCTCGGCGAGAAGGGCGCGTACGTCGCCGGGTGGATGTACTTCCTCAACTGGTCGATGACGGGTATCGCGGACATCACCGCGATCGCGCTCTACACGCAGTACTGGAGCGCCTTCACCTCTGTTCCGCAGTGGGTGCTCGCGCTGATCGCCCTCGCGGTCGTGCTCTCCGTCAACCTCGTCTCGGTGAAGTACTTCGGCGAGATGGAGTTCTGGTTCTCGATCATCAAGGTGGCGACGCTCGTCGCCTTCCTGTTCGTGGGCATCTTCCTGATCGCCACGCAGCACCCCGTCGACGGCCAGACACCGGGCCTGCACATGATCACCGACCACGGCGGCTGGATGCCCAGCGGCACCATGTCGGTGATCCTCGTGATGCAGGGCGTCGTGTTCGCCTACGCGGCCCTGGAGCTGGTCGGTGTCGCGGCGGGCGAGACCGCCGAGCCGCACAAGATCGTGCCGCGCGCGGTGAACTCGATCATGTGGCGCGTCGGCCTGTTCTACTGCGGCTCGGTGCTGCTCCTCGCCCTGCTGCTGCCGTCGTCCACGTACAAGGCGGGCGAGAGCCCGTTCGTCACCCTGTTCTCCAAGCTGGGCGTCGGCGGCATCGGTGACATCGTCAACCTGGTCGTGCTGACCGCCGCCATGTCGTCGCTCAACTCCGGCCTCTACTCCACGGGCCGCATCCTGCGCTCCATGGCGATGTCGGGCTCCGCGCCGTCGTTCACCGCCCGGATGAACCGCAGCCAGGTGCCCTACGGCGGCATCCTGCTGACGGCGGGCGTCGGCGTCCTGGGCGTCGGCCTGAACTACCTGCTGCCGGCCGACGCCTTCGAGATCGTCATCGAGATCTCGTCGATCGGCATCATCGGCACCTGGGTCATGATCATGATCGCGCACCTGGCGTTCGTCCGCCGGGCCAAGCAGGGCCTGGTCGAGCGCCCGGCGTTCCGGCTGCCCGGATCCCCGGTGACCGAGATCGTCACGATCGTCTTCCTCCTGCTCGTCCTCGGCCTCATGTGGAACGACGCGGAGACCGGCCGCAAGACGCTCAGCCTGATCCCGGTCGTCGCCCTGCTGCTCGTCGTCGGCTGGTTCCGCGCCCGCCGCAACATCGCCCGCAAGGCGGCCGCGGAGCCGGTGACCGGCGCGGCGAAGGACGAGTAGTCCCGGCCCGTTGTCAGTGCCCGCCCCTACGGTGGCGTCATGTCGGAGATCACGTACGTCCCGGGTGACGCCACCGCCCCGTCGGCGCGGGGCCCACGGCTGATCGTCCATGTCTGCAACGACATCGGCGGCTGGGGGAAGGGCTTCGTCCTCGCGCTCTCCCGCCGCTGGCCCGGGCCCGAGCGGGCCTACCGCCGCTGGCACCGCGAGCGCGCGACGAACGACTTCGGGCTCGGCGCCGTCCAGCTCGTCCAGGTGGACCCGCACACCTGGGTGGCGAACGTGGTGGGCCAGCGCGGCATCCGCACCGGCGGCAAGGGCGTCCCGGTCCGCTACGACGCCATCGAGCGAGGCCTGGCGGCGGTGGCCGGGCACGCGGCCGGGCTGGGCGCCTCCGTCCATATGCCCCGCATCGGCTGCGGGCTCGCCGGCGGCACGTGGTCGCGGGTGGAGCCGCTGATAGCGGAGCAGCTCGTGGCCCGGGGGATACCGGTGACGGTGTACGACCACGCCGGCCGACCCGCACCGAACCGGCCGTTCACGGCGCGAACCGGGCTGTGAACAGCACGAGTTGGTCCTGCGTACCGCGAGGGTAGGACACAGGCATGGCCCTGATTCCGTGGGACGTTCACCTCAAAACGGGGCAACTAGCCTCCTTCGCGGCTCTGCTGACGACCGCACTCGTCGGCTCGGCCCGGCTGCGGTCCCGGCGCCCCGAGCCCGCCCGCGCGGCCGCGCCGCCGCCACCACCGCCCGCGCCGTGTCTGCGGGCCCACGTCGTGCCGACCCACTCGGCCCCGGCCGACCCCGCGCACACCGCGGCCGTCAACGACCTGTGCACCCGGGTCTCCGAACTCGCCTCCGACCTGGCCAAGCGGTACGGGAGCGAGGGGTAGCGGGCGAGGCCGGTGGACCCGGCCGACGCACCGGGTGGACTCCGGACGGCCGGGCATCTCCACCTGTCGATCCACCCCTGGGTCCAGGCGTCGGAGGCCGCGCGTCAGCAGTCTTGGAGGCATGACAACCACCGACTGGATCACCGACATCGCCCTCGTCCTGGTCGTCTTCCGGCAGCTGCGGGAAGGCCGCCTCGACCTCAAGACCTTCCTGATCCCGCTCGGGATCGTGGCCTTCGTGGCCCACAGCTACCTCGACAGCGTGCCCACGGCGGGCAACGACCTGGTGCTGATCGGCGCGCTGACGGCCGTCGGCGCCGCGCTCGGCATCGCGGGCGGCGTCTACACCCGGATCCGCCCCTCCGGCGGCCACCTGCTGATCAAGGCCGGTGCCGTCTCCGCGACCCTCTGGGTGCTCGGCATGGGCGCCCGGATGGGCTTCCAGCTGTGGGTCGAGCACGGCGGAGCCGACCACGTCGCCCGGTTCAGCCTCGCCCACCACATCACCAGCGATCAGGCCTGGGTCGCGGCCTTCGTCCTGATGGCCCTCACCGAGGTCGTCACCCGGGTGGCCACGATCTTCATCCGGAGCCGTCTGGTCGCCCACGAGGGGCAGCCGGCGGCCACGGTCAAGACCGCCCCGGCCCTCGACCGCACGGCCTGACCGTGGGTTATGGTCACGCCGTGCCCGAAGCACCGAGCGCCCCCGAGACCCCGAACGCCCCCGGGCCGGCTCCGCACCAGGAGCCCGGCCCGCGGGTCGTGCCCACGCAGGACGCCCGGGTGCACTGGATCCTGACCCTGGCCGTCATCGTCTCGGGCTTCTGGACGATCCGGCCGCTGGGCCTCAGCGGCCGGGGCCTCGCCGTCGCCGCCCTCCTCGTGGTCAACTGCGTCGCCCTCGCGGCCCGCCACCTGCCCGAGGCGAAGGTCCCGCCACGCGTCGCCCTGATCTGGCTGACCTGCGGCGTCGTCGCCGCGGCCGCGTTGATCGGCGTCAGCCGCTCCGGCTCCAGCTATCTCTTCGCGTACTTCCTCGTCGGCCACATCGGCCACCGCCTGGAGACCCGGAAGGCGCTCATCCTCGCCGCGCTGTGCAGCCTGCTCTGCGGCGGCGTCCTGTACTTCCGCCTCGGCCCCGGCCACGACTTCCTGCCCTGGACGCTGGGCCTCACCACCGGCCTCCCGGTCCTGATGGGCATCGTCAACCGCACCCGCCACCGCGCCGTCCAGGCCGTGGTCGAGGCCGCCGAGTCCGCGGAGCGCGCCGCGCGGGCCGAGGCCCAGGCCGCCGTCCTCACCGAGCGCGGCCGGATCGCCCGCGACGTGCACGACGTCCTGGCCCACTCCCTGGCGGGCATCAACATGCAGCTCGAACTGGCCGACGCGCTCATCGACACCGGCGACCTGGAGCGCGTCCGCGAGGCGAACCAGAAGGCGCACAGCATGGTGAAGGAGAGCCTCAAACAGGCCCAGTGGACCGTGCACGCGCTCCGCGAGGACTCCCTGCCGCTCCTGGAGAGCCTGACGGCGATGATCGAGTCGTCCGGCCACCAGGACGCCCTCACCGTCACCGGGACCGTCCGCGAGGTGCCGTCCCGGGTCGTCCAGAACCTGCTGCGCATCGCCCAGGAGGCGCTGACCAACGCGACCCGGTACGCGCCCGGCGGCGACGTCCGCGTGGAGCTGGCCTTCGACCCGGCGTCGACGACACTGAGGATCCGCAACAGCCCGGCGACCCGCGCGGTGAGCGCGGGTGCCGGCAGCGGCATGGGACTGATCGGCATGCGGGAACGGGTCGCGCTGCTGCGTGGGACGATCACCGCGGGCCCGGTCACCGACGGACCGGACCAGGGCGGCTGGCAGGTGGAGGCAGTGATCCCCGATGAGTGAAGCGACGCAGCAGGACAGCGCCCAGAGGCCGCTGAGGGTCGTCGTCGCCGACGATCAGGCCGCCGTCCGCGAGCCGCTGGCCGCGGTCCTCGGCCTGGCCACGGACATCGACGTCGTCGCGGCCGCCGCCGACGGCACCGAGGTGCTCACCGCGGCCGCCGCGGGACCGGTCGACGTGGTGCTGATGGACCTGCGGATGCCCGTGATGGACGGCATCGAGACGACCCGCCGCCTGGCCGAGGACCACCCCGAGGTGGCCGTCGTCGTGCTGACCACCTTCGCCGACGACGACTCGATCCTGGCCGCCCTGAGCGCCGGGGCCCGCGGCTACCTCACCAAGAACGCGGGACGCCAGGACATCACCCGCGCCATCCGCGCCGCCGCCGCGGGACAGTCCGTCCTCGACCGCGAGGTCCAGGACCGGCTTCTCGCCACCGTCCGCACCAAGGCCCCGGCGCCCGGGCAGGACCTCCCCGACGACATCACACCCCGCGAGCGCGAGGTGCTCACCCTGATCGGCCAGGGCCTGCCGAACCGGGCGATCGCCGAGAAGCTCTTCATCAGCGAGGCCACGGTGAAGACCCACATCAACAACCTGTTCGCCAAGGCGGCCATCCGCGACCGCGCCGACGCCGTACGCCGCGCCATCGCGGCCGGTCTCGCCTGACCCACGCGTCGCATACTGGATCACAAGGCACAGCGCACCGCACGACGTCCAGGAAGCGGCATGAAACAGCACGACCCCGATCCGCCGCCGCCCCCGCCCGGCGGGATCCTCTGGGACACCGCGGGCGACATCCGCTCCCTGCTCGCCCTGCCCGCCGCGTTCGTCCTCCAGGTCGCGCACCCCGCGGTCGGCGCCGGGGTCGACGACCACTCGGTGTTCCGCTCCGACCCGTGGGGGCGCGGCGAGCGCTCGCTGACCTCGGTCCTGCTCTGGGTGTACGGGGGAGAGGCCGCCGCCGAGGAAGGGCGCCGGCTGCGCCGCGTCCACCGGGACATCCGCGGCACCGATCCGCGCGGTCGCCGCTACCACGCACTCACCCCGGCCCACTACGCGTGGGTGCACGCCACCGGCTATCCGGTCTCCCGGCGGGCCCGGCGCTACTTCGCCCGGCCGTTCACGCCCGAGGAGGACGAGCGGTTCTACGCGGAGTGGCTGATGGTCGGCCGGATCCTCGGGATCCACGACCGGGACATGCCGCAGACGGTCGGGGAGTTCTGGCCCTACTACGAGAAGATGCTCGCCCGCGAGATCGGGCCGAACGCGGTGGTCGCCGAGCTCACGGATGCCGGGCGGGTGATTCCGCCGCCGCCCGGATCGCGGCTGCTGCGTGTGTGCTGGCCGCTGATCCGTCCGGTGCTCGCCCGCGCCCTCCGCTTCCTGTCGATAGGGCTGCTGCCGCCCGAGGCGCGGGAGGCGATCGGACTCCCGTGGTCCGATCGCCAG
Organism: Streptomyces sp. NPDC046716; assembly: GCF_040645755.1. Lineage (NCBI taxonomy): Bacteria > Bacillati > Actinomycetota > Actinomycetes > Kitasatosporales > Streptomycetaceae > Streptomyces > Streptomyces sp. NPDC046716. Next base: position 67,940 of record NZ_JBEYYU010000044.1, on the reverse strand, counting down.
GAGCGCCGGCTGCGCCGGTTCGCGGTGCTGGTGCGCTGGGTCGTGCCCCGGCTGCCCGAACGGTTCCGGTACCTCCCGCTCGCTCATCGGGCGCGGGCCGGTGCTGTCTGATCGCGCAGTCCGCCCAGCCCCCCCGACAAGGCGCCGAACGAAATGGCGCCGGACGGCGCGCGCCTCTCTTGACGAGATGCCGCACGAAGTGCGCATCTCAGGGGCGCGAGAAGCGGCCACCGGCCGTGGGACGAACGGCGGCCTGGAGACGCGGGAAGCGGCCACCGGCCTGCGGATGGTCGACGGCCTGGGGGGCGCGGGGAACGGCGCGAGAAGCGGCCACCGGCCGTGGGACGAACGACGGCCTGGGCGCACGGGAAGCGGCCGCCGGCCCGCGGATGGTCGGCGGCCTGGGGGCGCGGGGAACGGCGCGAGAAGCGGCCACCGGCCTGCGGATGGTCGGCGGCCTGGGGGCGCGGGGAACGGCGCGAGAAGCCCCACCGGCCCGCAGTCGACCGCCGACCCGACAAACAGCGCGGGGAACCGAGCCCCCCCCAGCCACAGACGGCTCAGTGCCCCCCGTGCACACCGTTCGTCGCGGCGATCGCCTTCCACGAGCGCGGCTGCTCAGGCCCCCCGACCGCCCGGAGCGACGAGGAAACAGCAGGCCGCGTCGGCTGATACAGCCAGGTGTCGAACAGCGACGCCAACGGCTTGCCGGAGACCCGCTCCGCGTAGGAGACGAAGTCGGAGACGGCGGCGTTGCCGTACGCGTGCGCCTGCGGCCAGCCCTTGAGGATCTTGAAGAACTTCTTGTCGCCGACCGCGTCGCGCAGCGCCTGGACGGCCATGGCCCCCCGGTCGTAGACGGCCGCGTCGAACTGGTTCTCGGCGCCGGGATCCCCGGGCTTCACGGTCCAGAAGGCGTCGTCCGCCGGGTGCTGCGCGTACGCGTAGTCGGACAGCTCCCGGGCCGTGCCCTCGCCCTCCTTCTCGGACCACAGCCACTGGCTGTAACGGGCGAAGCCCTCGTTGATCCAGATGTCCTTCCAGCCGCGTACGGAGACACTGTCCCCGTACCACTGGTGCGCCAGCTCGTGCACGACGACGGAGACGTTGGAGCCGTTCGCGAACTGCTTCGGGGAGTAGAAGGGCCGCGTCTGCGTCTCCAGGGCGAACGACGACGGCACGTTCGGGACATAGCCGCCCAGCGCCTCGAACGGGTACTTCCCGTAGACCGACTCCAGCCATTCGGCGACCTCGGCGGTGCGCTCCACGCTGGCCTTCGCCGCGCCCTCGTTGGCGCCGAGGTCCTTGCTGTAGGCGTTGACGACCGGAGTGCCGTCGGAGGTCGTGTCGGTGGTGATGTCGAACTTGCCGACCGCGAGCGTCGTCAGATACGTGGCCTGCGGGTGGACGGAGCGCCAGTTGAAGCGGGTCCAGCCCAGCTTCGAACTCTGCGACTGCAGCGTCCCGTTGGAGATCGCCTGGGTGCCGTCGGGGACCGCCACCGAGACGTCGTACGTGGCCTTGTCGAGCGGGTGGTCGTTCGACGGGAACCACCAGGCGGCGGCCTCCGGCTCGTTGGCGCCGATGCCGCCGTCGGGGGTGCGCTGCCAGGACGTGAAGCCCCACAGCTTCACCTCGGACGGCTTGCCCGCGTACTTCACCACGACCGTGAAGGGCGTGCCCTTCGGGAGCCCGGCCGCGGGCGTCACCTCCAGTTCCTGCTCGCCGGACCTGGCGAACGCCGCCTTCTTCCCGTTCACCCGGACCTCGCTCGCGGTGAGCCCGAAGTCGAGGTCGAAGCGTGACAGATCCTGGGTGGAGGAGGCGAGGATCGTCGCCGTGCCCTCCAACAGGTCCGTCTTCGGCTGGTACTTCAGACGCAGGTCGTAGTGGGAGACGTCGTAGCCGCCGTTCCCGTACGTCGGGTAGTAGGGATCGCCGATTCCCGAGGCCCCGGGCCGGAAGTCGGCCGCCGATGCCGGGATCGCCAGCAGCAGGGCGGCCGTGAGCGCGCCGGGAGCGATGAGTCTGCGGTACACGGAAAACTCCAAGTCGTAGGAACAGACCGGGGACCGACCGCACACGACCGGAGGGAACCGGCCCCGTGTGATCGTGTTCGCGACCCTATTCAGCACCCGGCACCTCGGTCATGTCCATGGCCCCTCCTGTCACACGATCGCCATTCGACCGACATGCGCCTTTACGCCCCACGCGCCTGTCGCAGCACGCCGATGCCCTCTGTCGCACGGCAGTTGACCCGTGTACCTTCCGGCCATGCCGATACCTGCCGGACGCATCCGCCGCCTCTGGACCCTTCTCGTGGGCGCGGCCGCCGCGGCCCTGCTCGCCGTGCTCGTCGCCCCGGCCGACGCCGTGGCCCGCACCGCCGGGCCGACCGAGTCCCGGCCCGTCTACTCCTACGAGAACGCCGTCCGCGAGTCCGTCTGGGTCGACACCCGGCTCGACGGCGACGGCGACGGCAGGACCGACCGGGTCGCCGTCGACATCGTCCGCCCCCGCGAACCGGCCGCGCAGGGCCGCAAGGTGCCCGTCATCATGGACGCCAGCCCGTACTACTCCTGCTGCGGGCGCGGCAACGAGAGCCAGCTGAAGACCTACGACGCACAGGGCGACATCGTCCAGATGCCGCTCTACTACGACAACTACTTCGTGCCGCGCGGCTACGCCTTCGTCGGCGTCGACCTCGCCGGCACCAACCGCTCCGACGGCTGCGTCGACGTCGGCGGCCGCTCCGACATCCGGTCCGCCAAGGCCGTCGTCGACTGGCTGAACGGCCGCGCCAAGGGATACACCACACGGTCGGGCGCCGAACGCGCCAAGGCGACCTGGACCAACGGCCGCACCGGCATGATCGGCAAGAGCTACGACGCCACCGTCGCCAACGGCGTCGCCGCGACCGGCGTCGAGGGCCTGGAGACCATCGTCCCCATCGGCGGCATCTCCTCCTGGTACGACTACTACTTCCAGCAGGGCGCCCCGCTCTACGACTCCGGCCCCGACTGGCTGTCGGGCTACGTGGAGAGCCCGGACGCCCGCGCCCGCTGCGCCGCCGTCCAGCAGCGGCTGGTCGACGGGGCGCCCCGCAGCGGCGACCGGACCTCGCTGTGGCAGGAGCGCGACTACGTCAAGGACGCCGCCAAGGTACGGGCCAGCGTCTTCGTCGTGCACGGCATGCAGGACCTCAACGTCCGCGCCAAGCACTTCGGCCAGTGGTGGGACGCGCTCGCGAAGAACGGCGTCGAGCGGAAGATCTGGCTGGCGCAGACCGGGCACGTCGACCCGTTCGACTTCCGCCGCGCCGACTGGGTCGACACCCTGCACCGCTGGTTCGACCACGAACTCCTCGGCCTGCGCAACGGCATCGACCGCGAGCCGATGGCCGACATCGAGCGCACCCCCGACCACTGGACCACCGACACGGTCTGGCCGCCGCGCGCGACGCGGACCACCGCCCTGCGGCCCGGCCCGGGCTCCACGCCCGGCGTCGGCACCCTCGGCCTGAAGCCCGGCTCCGGGACGGAACGGTTCACGGACGACCCGTCCCTCGGCGAGAGCGACTGGGCCGCACAGATCGACACCTCGACGCCCGGAAAGGCCGGCTTCATCAGCCGCCCGCTCGGCAAGGACCTGCGGCTCTCCGGCTCCTCGACGGTGACGGTCACCGCGACGCCGACCACCGCCACCGCCCACCTGTCCGCCGTCCTGGTCGACCTCGGCCCCGCCACGATCCGCGACTACGGCGGAGCCGGCGAGGGCATCACGACCCTCACCGACCGCAGCTGCTGGGGCTCCGGCACGACCGGCGACAGCTCCTGCTTCAAGAACACCGCGACGGCGACCGCCGACGTCGACTCGACCGTGTTCAGCCGGGGCTGGGCCGACCTCGGCACCTCCGCCGACCCCGGCCGGGGCCGCCCGCTCACCCCGGGCAGGGCCTACTCCCTCACGATCTCCCTGGCCGCCAGTGACCACGTCGTACCCGCAGGACACCGGCTCGCCCTGATCGTCGCGGGCACCGACAAGGACCTCATCGACCCGCCGTCCACCCGGCCGACCCTCACCCTCGACCTGCCGCGCACCGTGGCCCGCGTCCCCGTGGTCGGCGGCGCCGACGCCTTCGCGGCCGCCACCACCTCGGCCACGGCCGCGACCCCCCGGACCACCGGCGCCGACGGCGTCCGTCCGACACGCCCGCACCGCCCCGTCCCGGGAGGCGAGTGACCGATGAACGCCCGCCGTCGTGCCGCCGCCGTCGCCCTCGCCACCGCGGCCCTCGCCGCGCCCCTGGTGACGGTGGTCCCGGCCCGCGCCACCGCCACGCTGCCCCGCACCGGCTTCGAGCGGACGCACGGCGCCCGCTGGACGAGTCAGCCCGAGGAACAGCGGCTGCTCACCGCCGTGGACCGCGCCTCCGACCGCGTCTCCGTCTCCCGCATCGGCACCACCGAACAGGGCCGCCCGCTCCAACTGGTCCGCATCGGCGCCCGGCACACCGCCACCACCGTGCTCCTCGTCTGCAGCCAGCACGGCGACGAACCCGCCGGGCGCGAGGCCTGCCTCACCACCGTCCGCGACCTCGCCCGGGCCACGGACCCGGCGACGACACGCCTCCTGTCCCGCACGACCCTGCTCGTCGTGCCCACCGCCAACCCCGACGGGCGCGCCGCCGACACCCGCGGCAACGCCGACGGCATCGACGTCAACCGCGACCACCTCGCCCTCGAGACGGCGGAGGCGCGCGCCATGGCGGCCGTCGTCCGCGACCGGCGGCCCGACGTCATCTACGACCTGCACGAGTACAGCGCCACCCCGAAGTACTACGACAAGGACCTCTTCGACCTCTGGCCGCGCAACCTCAACACCGCGCCCGCCGTGCACGACGCGGCCGAGACCCTGTCCGAGCGCCACGTCCGCCCGGCCGCCGGCGCCGCCGGGTACTCCACGGGCACGTACGGCATCTGGACCGACCCGGTCACCGGCGACCCGGTCAAGCAGACCGCGGGCGACGGCCAGGAACGCATCCTGCGCAACATGTCCGGGATCAAGCACGCCCTCGGCCTGCTCATCGAGAGCCGAGTCGACCCCGGCACCCCGGCGGAGGAGGCCGACGCGGCCCTGAACAACCGGCGCCGCCGCGACTCCCAACTCGCCGCGCTGAAGGGACTCTTCGGCTTCGCCGAGCGGCACGGCGACCGGATCGCGGCCGCGACGGCGGCCGCGCGCTCCGCCGGCCTGAGCGACACCGGTCCGGTCTACGTCGGCGGCGCCGACAACGACCCCGCGCAGCCCGCCGAGACCATCCAGGACCCGCCCTGCGGCTACCGCCTCACCCCGGGCCAATACGCCGAGTACGGAGACGAGTTGGCGCTGCACGGGATCCACGTACGGACGTCGGACGCCGGGGCCCACGTCCCGCTGCGGCAGTCCGCGCGGGCGCTCGTGGTGCTGCTCCTGGACGCCCGCGCGCCGTACCACCTGACGGAAGGACGGCCCGACACCACCTGTTGAACGGGTCGGAGGGGGCGTTCGGTGTGGTAGGTCCTGAAGGGTGACAAACCCTCAGCAACCACCCACCGGCGCACCCGGCCCCGACCAGGACGCGTCCGGCGGTCGGAGCCCCGCCACCGACCGGATCGTGTTCGGTGTGACGGCCGTGCTCACCCTGGCCTTCGTGGTCTGGGGCTCGGTCGCCACCGACAGCCTCGAAAGCGTCTCCACGCGCGCTCTGAACGGCCTTATCCACAACGGCGGTTGGGCGTTCATGCTCGCCGCCTCCGCCTTCGTGGTCTTCGCGCTCTGGCTCGCCGTCAGCCGCTACGGGAAGATCACCCTCGGCAAGGAGGGCGAGGAGCCCGAGTTCCGCACGGTCTCCTGGGTGGCCATGATGTTCAGCGCGGGCATGGGCATCGGCCTCATGTTCTACGGAGTGAGCGAACCCCTCGCGCACTTCACGACGCCGCCCCCGGGCACCGACCCGGCGGACGCCGCCGATGCCATGGAGACCGCCATGGCGACCACCCTCTTCCACTGGACGCTGCACCCCTGGGCGATCTACGCGGTGGTCGGCCTCGCCATCGCCTACTCCACCTTCCGCAGACGCCGCCGTCAGACCATCTCCTCCGTCTTCGTGCCGCTCATCGGCGAGGAGCGCGCCCACGGCGCCTGGGGCCGGGTCATCGACATCATCGCGATCTTCGCGACGCTGTTCGGCTCCGCCGCCTCCCTCGGGCTCGGCGCGCTGCAGATCGGCTCCGGCTTCGAGGTCCTGAACTGGATGGACAGGGCGAGCACCGGCCTCCTCGTGACGATCATCGCGGTGCTGACGGTCGCGTTCGTCGCGTCCGCCGTCTCGGGTGTCGAGAAGGGCATCCAGTGGCTGTCGAACACCAACATGGTGCTCGCGCTGATCCTCGCCGTCTTCGTCTTCGTCGCGGGCCCCACCATCATCGTGCTGGACCTGCTCCCCACCTCGCTCGGCGCCTACCTCGGCGAACTGCCCCAGCTCATCGGCCGCACCGAGGCGTCCAGCGGCAAGGGCGTCGCCGACTGGCTCGGCAGCTGGACGGTCTTCTACTGGGCCTGGTGGATCTCCTGGACGCCCTTCGTCGGCATGTTCATCGCGCGCATCAGCCGCGGCCGCACCATCCGCCAGTTCGTCGGCGGCGTCATCCTGGTCCCGTCCACGGTCAGCCTGGTCTGGTTCGCGATCTTCGGCGGTACGGCGATGAAGATGCAGGAGCACGGCCAGCTGGGCGGTGCGGACACCCCGGAGGCCCAGCTCTTCGGAGTGCTGCACGAGTTCCCGATCGCCACGGCGTCCAGCATCCTGGTGATGATCCTGGTGGGCATCTTCTTCGTGTCCGGGGCGGACGCCGCCTCGATCGTCATGGGCACGCTCTCCCAGAAGGGCGCCCTCGAACCCGGCCGGTTCGTCGTCGTCTTCTGGGGCGTGGTGACCGGCGCCGTGGCGGCGGTGATGCTCCTCATCGGCGACGGCTCCGACAACGCGCTCACCGGTCTGCAGAACCTCACGATCCTCGTCGCGGCCCCCTTCACCCTGGTCATGATCGGCATGTGTGTCGCCCTCATGCGCGACCTGCGCCAGGACCCGCTCATCGTGCGCGGCGACATGGGCCTCGAGGTCGTCGAGGCGGCGGTCGTCGCCGGCCACGAGAAGTACGGCGGCGACTTCGAGATCCGCATCGGCCCGGGCGACGGCCCGGAGACCGCGGGCGACCCCATCGGGGACCACGGAAAGCAGTAGGACCTCCGGGCGGGGGCGTGCTCTACTCCGGGGCATGCCCCTGCTGTTCGTGGACCTCGACAACACGCTGATCGACCGGGACGCCGCGTTCCGCTCCGCGATGGCGGCCTTCCTCGCCGAACACGGCCTGCCGGACGATGAGTTGGCGTGGATCATGTCGATCGACGGCGATGGGTACACGACGCGCTCGATTGTCGCCCGGGCCATGACGCACCGTTATCGGAACGACGTCCCGCCCGCCGCCGTCCAGGACGTCCTCGACCGGGGCGCGGCGGACCGTGTCACTCTGGCCGACCCGGTCCGCACCGCACTCGTCGAGGCGGCCCGGGCCGGCTGGTCGGCCCTCGTCGTCACCAACGGCCGCACGCTCCAGCAGACCCGGAAGATCCGCCGCACCGGCCTCGACGCCCTGGTCGACGGCTGGACGGTCTCCGAGACCGTGGGCCACGAGAAACCGTCCCCCGACATCTTCCACGCGGCGGCCGCGGGCCGACCCCTGCGGCAGGCCTGGATCGTGGGGGACGGGATCCACACCGACATCGCGGGCGCGGCCGCCCTCGGGCTGCGGTCGGTCTGGCTGGCGCGCGGCCGCACCTGGCAGGAGCAGGGGTACGCGCCCACGCACGTCATGGAGGACGTGGTGGCCGCGCTGGAACACGTGGTGGACGTCGGCTGGTGAGGCCCGGTGCGGTGAGGTCCGGTGCGGTGAGGCTCAGCCCGCGACCAGCCCCGCCGCCTCCTCCGCACACCCCCACGCGACGGTCACCCCGGCCCCGCCGTGCCCGTAGTTGTGCACCAACAGCCGTCCCGCACCGTCGACTTCACGCTCGATGCGCACCGCGGGGCGCGCCGGACGCAGACCCACCCGGTGCTCGACCACCCGCGCGCCCGCGATCTCCGGGCGCACCGCCGCGCACCGCCGCACGATCCCCTCCGCGACCGCCGGATCCGGGTCGAGGGACCAGTCGTCCTCCTGCGCGGTGCCGCCGAGGAGCAGCCGCCCGGCCGGCTGCGGGAAGAAGTACGTCGTGGCGTCCGACGCCTCGTCGGCGGCGGTGAACCACGTACGGACGCCGGGGTTCTCCACGACCACCAACTGCCCGCGCACCGGCCGCAGCGACACGTCGGGCACCAGCTCCCGCGCCCCGAGCCCCGTGCAGTTCACGACCACCCCGGCCACCGCCGTGGCCTCGTCCAGCGAGCGCACCTCGCGCCGCTCCACCTCGACGCCCGACGCCGCCAACTCGCCCCGCAGCCACGCCAGATGGACCGGCATGTCGATCAGCGGAAGGCGCGCCGCGAGCCCCTCGCCGGTCTCCCGCAGCCCCGCCACCTCACCGGCCCACGCCCCGAGACCGGCAAGCCGGACACCCTCGTGTACGCCCTCGACCATCCGTACGCCCGTCTCGTCCGGGCGCTCCGCCCAGCCCTCGTAGCGCCGCAGCGACCGCAGCGACCACGGACCGACCCGCTCCACCGGGTCGATCCGGTACGGCCACCACAGCGCGCCCGCGACGGCCGAGGTGGTGCGCTCGGCGGGATCCCGCGACCACACCCGCACCCGCCGCCCGGCCCGCGCCAGCACCAGCGCGGTGGACATCCCTATGACCCCGCCGCCCACCACGATCACGTCACCGTTCACATCACTGTTCACGCCGGGACGGTAGCGGAATGTGTCATGCCGTGCTCAACACGCCCGCCGGGTGGGGATACTCACACCATGTCTGCCGAGTACGCGACCTTCGGCCTGGCCCCGGCGATGCGCGCCGGGGGAGTCCTGTCCAACGGTGACTACCAGGTCCACCGGGACTTCCTGGACTTCATCGTCGACGGTCGCCCGCTGCTGTTCCGGCTCTCCGACCTCGACGCGGTCTCTCCGCTGGCCGCCGACATCCCGCCCGCCATCTTCACCGCCCACGTCAGAAGCCTCCTCCTGGAGGCCGACGCACCCCTGTCCGACGGCCGGTACATCATCTACGGCTGCCCCGAGTGCGAGGGGCTGGAGTGCGGAGCCGTCACCGCCGTCATCGAGCGGGCGGACCACGATCAGGACGACTACGTCTGGCGCGACTTCGCCTGGCAGACCGATGAACGGGCCGACCTGGAGCTCAACGGCTACCACGGCATAGGCCCGTTCCGCTTCCGGGGCGAGGAGTACCGCGCCGAACTCGGCCGGCTGCTCGAAAGCCCCGCGGGACCCGCCGCCACCCGTCGGCGGGTCCTGCTCATCGGCGCCCGCGTCGCCGTCCTCGCCAGGCTGGCCGCCGCCCTGCGCACCATCGGCATCGGCGCGGACATCACCCAGGACGCGACCGGAGTGCCCCCGGAGGAGCTGCGCGGCTACGGCGCGGTCGCCTTCGGCCGTGCCGTCGACGAGTCGCGGCGGGCCGCCGTCCGCGCCGAGTTCGACCGCGCCGGTGCCGACATCGCCTACGTCGACGGGCTCGCCCCGATCATCCCGCTGCTCGTCGCGCAGATCGAGAGCGCCCTCGACCGCGGCCCCGCGGACCGGCGCCGGCTCGCCCGGCTCGTCGCCGCCGACGGCGAAGCGGGCCTCGACGTCACCTCGACCTGCCGCGTCCAGCTCACCGCCTACCGCCTCGACCGCCTGCAGCGCACCCACATCCACGACCTCTTCGACGCGGTGCTCGACCCCGGCCGGCACCGAATCTCCCTCGACAGGAAGGCGACGAAGGGGGAATCCTTCCTCGTGGCCCGCACCACCGGCAGCGTGCTGGTGGCCCCGATGGCACGCTGACGCCTTCAGGGGCGCGGGGAACTGCGCGCCCCGCCACGACGCACCCGCACGCGCGGACGGCGCCGTCCCCCGGCAGTCGCTCCAGCGGCCCCGACCTCGCCGCAGGCCACGTCGCACGCCCCGAAGCCCGCGATTAGGATCAACGCCCTGATGACTGCCACCCTCGTAGCCAAGAACCTCGCCGCGGGCCACGGCGACCGCTCCCTGTTCGCCGGACTCGACCTCGTCGTCGCCCCCGGCGACGTGATCGGCCTCGTCGGCGCCAACGGAGCGGGGAAGTCCACCCTGCTCCGCCTCCTCGCCGGGCTCGACACCCCGGAGGAGGGCGAGCTGCTGCTCTCCCCGCCGACCGCGACCGTCGGCCATCTGCCGCAGGAGCCGGAGCGCCGCCCCGGCGAGACGATCCGCCAGTTCCTCGCCCGCCGCACCGGCGTCGCCGAGGCCCAGCGGGTCATGGACGAGGCCACCCAGGGACTGGTCGACGGCACCCCCGGCGCCGACGACGCCTACGCGGTGAGCCTGGAGCGCTGGCTCGGCCTGGGCGGCGCCGACCTCGACGAGCGGGCCGAGGAGGTCGCCGGCCAGCTCGGCCTGCGCGTCGGCCTCGACCAGACGATGACCTCGCTCTCCGGCGGCCAGGCCGCCCGGGCGGGCCTGGCCTCGCTCCTGCTGTCCCGCTACGACGTCTTCCTCCTGGACGAGCCCACCAACGACCTCGACCTGGAGGGCCTGGAGCGCCTGGAGGAGTTCGTCCGCGGCCTGCGCGCCGGCACCGTCGTCGTCAGCCACGACCGCGAGTTCCTCACCCGCACCGTCACCAAGGTCCTCGAACTCGACCTCGCCCAGCAGCAGATCAACCTCTACGGCGGCGGCTACGACGCCTATCTGGAGGAGCGCGACGTCGCCCGCCGCCACGCGCGCGAGGAGTACGACGAGTACGCCGACAAGAGGGCTGCCCTCGAAGGCCGCGCCCAGATGCAGCGGTCCTGGATGGACAAGGGCGTCAAGAACGCCCGGCGCAAGGCGACCGACAACGACAAGATCGGCCGCAAGTTCCGCAGCGAGTCCAGCGAGAAGCAGGCCGCCAAGGCGCGCCAGACGCAGCGCATGATCGAGCGCCTCGACGTCGTCGACGAACCCCGCAAGGAGTGGGAACTGCGCATGGAGATCGCGGCCGCACCGCGGTCCGGCGCGGTGGTCGCCTCCCTGCGCGACGCTCGACTGAGGCGCGGAGACTTCGAGTTCGGGCCGGTCACGCTCCAGATCGACTGGGCGGACCGCGTCGCGATCACCGGCGCCAACGGCTCCGGCAAGTCCACCCTGCTCGCCGCCCTCCTCGGCCGGATCCCGCTCGACGAGGGCCATGCGGCGCTCGGCCCGGGCGTCGTGGTCGGCGAGGTCGACCAGGCCCGCGCGCTGTTCCACGGCCCGGAGGCCCTGCTCGACGCGTTCGGCGCCGCGGTCCCCGACACCGAACCGGCCGAGGTACGCACCCTGCTCGCCAAGTTCGGCCTCAAGGCGGACCACGTGCTGCGCCCGGCGGCGACCCTCTCCCCGGGCGAACGCACCAGGGCGGCGCTCGCCCTGCTCCAGGGCAAGGGCGTCAACCTCCTGGTCCTGGACGAGCCGACGAACCACCTCGACCTGCCGGCGATCGAGCAGCTCGAATCGGCCCTGGAGTCCTACAAGGGCACGCTGCTCCTGGTCACCCACGACCGCAGGATGCTCAACGCGATCACCACGACGCGCCGGCTCGAAATGGACGCGGGCAGGATGAGCGCCCCGTAAGGGGCGCGGGGAACTGCGCGCTCAGCCACAACGAACCCGCAGTTCCCCACCCACCCGACCGGCGCTACGCCAACCCGGCCTTCTTCAACGCGTCGGCCATGGCGGAATTGGCCGGCGCGGCAGCGGGCCGCCCCTTGCCCCCGCCACCGGAACCACCACGCCCACCCTGACGGGACTTCTGCTGCGGCGGCCGACGATCACCGCCGCGCCCCCCGCGCTCCGGGCCGGAGGCCTTCTCGTCGTCGAGCCGCAGGGTCAGCGAAATGCGCTTGCGCGGCACGTCGACGTCCTGCACCTTCACCTTCACGATGTCACCGGGCTTCACGACATCGCGCGGGTCCTTCACGAACGTCCGCGACAGCGCGGACACGTGCGCGAGACCGTCCTGGTGCACGCCGATGTCGATGAACGCCCCGAACGCGGCGACGTTCGTGACGACGCCCTCCAGGATCATCCCCGGCTCCAGGTCGGAGATCTTCTCCACGCCCTCCTTGAAGGTGGCCGTCTTGAAGGCGGGCCGCGGGTCGCGCCCCGGCTTCTCCAGCTCCTTCAGGATGTCCGTCACGGTCGGCAGCCCGAACGTGTCGTCCACGTAGTCGGCCGGCCTGAGCGAGCGCAGCGTCCCGGTGTCGCCCATCAGCGAACCGACCTCACCGCCGGTGGACTTCGCCATCCGCCGCACGACGGGGTACGCCTCCGGGTGCACGGACGACGCGTCCAGCGGGTCGTCGCCGCCCCGGATGCGCAGGAAGCCCGCGCACTGCTCGTACGCCTTCGGGCCGAGCCGGGCCACGTCCTTGAGGCCCTTGCGGTTGCCGAACGGGCCATGGGCGTCGCGGTGCGCCACGATGTTCTCCGCGAGACCGGCGCCGATGCCGGACACGCGCGCGAGGAGCGGCGCGGACGCGGTGTTCACGTCCACCCCCACCCCGTTCACACAGTCCTCGACCACCGCGTCCAGCGAGCGCGAGAGCTTCACCTCGCTCAGGTCGTGCTGGTACTGGCCGACACCGATCGACTTCGGGTCGATCTTCACCAGTTCGGCCAGCGGGTCCTGGAGGCGCCGGGCGATCGACACGGCGCCGCGCAGCGACACGTCCATGTCCGGCAGCTCCTGGGAGGCGAACGCGGACGCCGAGTACACCGACGCGCCCGCCTCGCTCACCATCACCTTGGTGAGCTTCAGCTCCGGGTGCTTGGTGATCAGTTCACCGGCGAGCTTGTCCGTCTCGCGCGACGCCGTGCCGTTGCCGATCGCGATCAGGTCGACCGCGTGCTCCTTGGACAGCTTCGCCAGCTTGGCGACCGCCTCGTCCCAGCGGTTCGCCGGGACGTGCGGGTGGATGACGTCGGTCGCCACGACCTTGCCCGTCGCGTCGACGACCGCGACCTTCACGCCCGTACGGAAACCGGGGTCGAGGCCCAGCGTCGCGCGCGTGCCCGCCGGGGCGGCGAGCAGCAGGTCCCGCAGGTTCGCCGCGAACACCTTGACCGACTCGTCCTCGGCGGCCGTGCGCAGCCGCATCCGCAGGTCGATGCCGAGATGCACGAGGATGCGGGTGCGCCAGGACCAACGGACCGTGTCCTGGAGCCACTTGTCGGCCGGACGCCCCTGGTTCCTGATCCCGAACCGGTCCGCGACGATCGGTTCGTACGAGCTCGGGCCGCCGTCCTCGACCGGCTCCTCGGGCTCCAGGACCAGCTCCAGCACGTCCTCCTTCTCGCCGCGCAGCATCGCCAGGACGCGGTGCGAGGGCAGCTCCTTGAAGGGCTCCGCGAAGTCGAAGTAGTCGGCGAACTTGGCGCCCGCCTCCTCCTTGCCGGACTTGACCTTCGCCGCGAGCCGGCCGCGCACCCACATGCGCTCGCGCAGCTCGCCGATGAGGTCGGCGTCCTCCGAGAAGCGCTCCGCGAGGATCGCGCGGGCGCCGTCGAGCGCGGCCTGCGCGTCCGCGACGCCCTTGTCGGCGTCCACGAACGCGGCCGCGGCGGCCGCCGGATCCACCGACGGGTCGCCGAGCAGGCCGTCCGCCAGCGGCTCCAGGCCCGCCTCGCGCGCGATCTGCGCCTTCGTGCGCCGCTTCGGCTTGAAGGGCAGATAGATGTCCTCCAGCCGCGCCTTGGTGTCCGCGGCGAGGATCCGCGCCTCGAGCTCGTCGGTCAGCTTGCCCTGCTCGCGCACCGAGTCGAGCACGGCGGTGCGCCGCTCCTCCAGCTCGCGCAGATACCGCAGCCGCTCCTCCAGGGTGCGCAGCTGGGCATCGTCCAGCGACTCCGTCGCCTCCTTGCGGTAACGAGCGATGAAGGGCACCGTCGAACCGCCGTCAAGGAGGTCGACGGCAGCCTTCACCTGCCGCTCCCGTACGCCGATTTCCTCGGCAATCCTGCCTTCGATGGACCCAAGAGTGGGTGTCGCCACGATCCCGTACCGCCTAAGTCGAATGAGGTTGCGCGGCAATTGTGGCAGGTGACACCGACAACGGGGGATCAGGGCGCCGACCGGCAGGGACTCAGGCGGCCCTGCCGATGAGGTCCGGCGGGAAGGCGCCGTTGCCGAGCGCGGTGCCGATGAACCCGGTCGCCAGTTCGGTCAGGCGGGCCACCCCGGCGTCGCCGAGGTGCTCGTAGGGGGCCCGGTCCAGCTCGTCGGTGAGCGTCTCGATCCCGGCCCGCAGCCGCGCGCCCTCCTCGGTGAGCGTCAGCTCCTCGTCCCCGGTGAGCAGGCCCCGCGCCCGCAGCCGCTCGGCCGCCGCGTCGTACTCCTCGCGGGTCCAGCCGCGCGTGGCGAGCAGGAACTTGGGGGCCATGCCCTTGCCGGTGGCGACATGGCTGACCAACGCCTCCACCGGGTCGAGACCGGCGCCGAGCAGGGCGGCGAGATGGCCGTCGCCCCGGTGCTCGCGCAGCAGCGTGGCCGCGTGCCAGTACGCCATGTGCGGCTGCTCGGGGACCGGGAGATCGGCGTGCGCGGCGTACAGCGGCCGGGCGTGGCGCGTGCAGGCCTCGGTCGCGCGCAGGGCGAGTTCGGCGGCCTCGGCCATCTCCGCGGAGGCGAGCGCCTCCTCGCCGATCAGCCGGCGCAGCGTCGTGTCGACGGCACGCGCGCGTGCGGCGAGCACGTCCTCGGGCGAGGCGGCCTGCCACACCGCGGGCACGTGCCGCGCCACCAGGTCGTGCTTGAAGTTGTAGAAGGCGGCCGTCACCGTGCCGGCGCCGACGGCCCCCATGGGCGCCGAACGTGCCGCGAAGTAGGCGGCATTGCGGTCCGCGACACCGAGGGCGGCCATTTCCCGGCCCAGATCGGGTGAGAAGTAGTGCGTGGAGTGAAACGGATTGAGCACGTTGTGGCAGCGACGGGCTGTGCGCAGGCGCGGGTCAGGAGTCATGCCCGTACGTTACCGACCGGTCGGTACGGATGGCGATACCGGGGAGCCGCCCGGCTCAGGATGTCGCGGTCCAGCTGAAGCGTGCCGCCCGGCGCTCCAGGAACGCGGCGACGCCCTCCGCGGTGTCGCCGCTGCCGCGTGCCTGCTCCGCCCAGTGGGCGTCCCGGTCGGTGCGGCCCGCCGCGAACTCCTTGGCGGCCGCCTGCGTCAGTTGCGAGCGGCCCACGAGGACGCGCGTGAAATCGGCCACCCGCGCATCGAGCTCCGCCTCGGCCAGCACCTCGTCGACCAGGCCGGTGCGCAGCGCCCGCTCGGTCCCGATCAACTCGCCGGAGAACAGCAGATACTTGGCGGTGGCCGGGCCCACCAGCGACGCGAGCCGCCGGGTCGAGGACGCCGGATAGACGATCCCGAGCTTCGCCGGAGTCACCCCGAACAGCGTGTTCTCGGCCGAGAACCGCAGGTCGCAGGCGGCCGCCAGCTGGCAGCCGCCGCCCACGCAGAAGCCGCGGACCGCCGCCAGGGTCGGCTTCGGGAAGGCGGCCAGGGCCTCCTCGGCGGCGACGGCCAGTTCCTGCGCGGCGCCCGCGTCCCCGCCGAGCGTGGAGATGTCCGCCCCGGCGCAGAAGGTGTCCCCGGCGCCGGTCAGGACGAGCACGCGGACGGCCGGGTCCGCCGCCAGGCCGTCGAGCAGCGGCGGCAGCGCGGCCCACATGGTGTCGGTCATGGCGTTGCGCCGGGCCGGGTGGTCGATGACGACGGTGGCGACCGCGTCGGTCACCGTGTGCGTGAGGGACGGTGCAGGGGACATGTGGCGGATGCTATCCAGCCCGCCCTCTCGTACTTCAAACTGAAGAGCCCTCGAAAGTGGAACAACCGGGACAGGATCGGTCAGACATCCGCCGCTGTCATGCGGCGACGGTCAAATTCCACCGATAGTCGCTGACTTCTGGTCAGTCCGGCGGTCCGGACCAGCGGATTCTCAACACTCAGAGCGTGGTGACAATCGAGCGCAAGGGCGGGGACCGGACGATGAACGACCACGGGAGCGCGCCCCCCGAGCAAGCCGCGGGCGGGCCGTTGCCGTACGAGGGGGTGTGGCGGTTCACGGCGCAGGCGGTCGACGCGTCGGTCCCGCAGGCCCGGCGGGCGGTGCGCGAACTGCTCGCCCGGCAGGGCGTGCCCGCGCCGGACGACCTGGTGCACGGGCTGCTCGTGATCGTCTCCGAGCTGGTGACCAACGCGGTCAAGCACGCCGCCCTGCTCTCCCCGATGCTGGCCGTCGAGGTCGCCGTCGGCGCGGAGTGGGTGCGGGTCTCCGTGGAGGACGACCACCCCTACCGCCCCACGGCCCTCGAGGCCACCAGCGGGCAGACCGGTGGCCGCGGGCTGCTCCTCGTACGGGAGATCACCGCGGAGGCGGGCGGCGTCTGCGACGTCGAGCACACCGCGAGCGGGGGCAAGGTGATCTGGGCCGCCCTGCCCCTCAAACCGGCGCAGGCCTGAGCCTCACCAGCCCGCGGCGGGCCCCGTCAGCTCCTTGACCGCCGGGCGGGCGGCGTCGAGCACGGTCATGAACCACGACGAGAACGGATCCTCGGCGTGTCGCTCGGCCAGCTCGCCCGCGGTCACGAAAGCGGTCTGCCCGACCTCCTCCGGATCCGGGTTCAGCGGGGCCTGCACCATTCCCACGAAAAGGTGATTGAACTCCTGCTCCACCAGGCCCGAATCGGGGTCCGGGTGGTTGTAGCGCACGGTGCCGGCCTCGGCCATCAGCGACGGCGAGACACCCAGCTCCTCGAAGGTGCGCCGGGCGGCCGCCGCGAACGGCGCCTCGCCCGGGTACGGGTGGCCGCAGCAGGTGTTCGACCACACGCCGGGGGAGTGGTACTTGCCGAGCGCACGCTGCTGGAGCAGCAGGCGCCCCTGCTCGTCGAAGAGAAAGACCGAGAAGGCTCTGTGGAGCTGTCCCGGCGCCTGGTGCGCGGCGAGCTTCTCCGCGGTGCCGATCGTCCTGCCGTCCTCGTCGACGAGTTCGAGCAAGATCGCTTCTCCGGTGCCGTTCGACGCGTTGTTCGCCGCGGTGGCAGGTGTGGTCGGCATACCCATCCTTCGCTTCGGTCCTCTGCCCCCAAGTCTGCCGTACGCGACGCACCGTCACGCTCCGCGCCGCGTCCCGCATGTCTCGCGCGTCGGACGTCTGTGCGGCCCGGCGTGATCAATGACACAGCCTCGCCTCGTGCTGCGCGTGACCGCCGGGCTCCAGCTGGAACGTGCAGTGCTCGACGTCGAAATGGCCGCCCAGGCAGTCCTGGAGGGCGTGCAGCATCTTCTCGTTCCCGAGGCTGCCGAGCGCCTCCGAGGAGACGACCACGTGCGCCGAGAGCACCGGCAGGCCCGAGGTGATGGTCCAGGCGTGCAGATCGTGGACGTCCTCCACCCCGGGCAGGTCCAGGATGTGCTCCCTGACCCGGGCCATGTCGACGCCCTTGGGCGCGGACTCCAGCAGGACGTCCAGGGTCTCCCGCAGCAGCTTCACTGTACGCGGGACGATCATGAGGCCGATGACCAGCGACGCGATCGGGTCGGCGGCCTGCCAGCCCGTGGTGAGGATGACCGTCGCGGAGACGAGCACCGCGACGGACCCGAGGGCGTCCGCGGCGACCTCCAGGAAGGCGCCCCGCACGTTCAGGCTCTCCTGCTGGCCCTTCACCAGCAGGGAGAGCGAGATCATGTTCGCGACCAGGCCGATCAGGGCGTAGACGATCGTCGTACCGCCCGCGGTCTCGGCCGGCTCCATGAAGCGCTGAACCGCCTCGTACAGGACGTAGCCGCCCACCCCCAGAAGCAGCAGGCAGTTGGCGAGCGCGGCCAGGATCTCGGCGCGGGCGTACCCGAACGTGCGCTGCTCGCCTGCGGGGCGGTTCGCGAAGTGGATCGCCAGCAGGGCCATCGCGAGCCCCAGCGCGTCCGTCGCCATGTGGGCCGCGTCCGCGATCAGGGCGAGCGAGTCGGCCACCAGGCCACCGACGATCTCCACCACCATCACGGTCACCGTGATGCCGAGTGCGACCCGCAACCGCCCCCGGTGGGCGGAGGCGGCCGTCCCCGCCGGTGCCCCGTGGCTGTGATCGTGTCCGGCGCCCATGGAACCGCACCACCCTCCGCATCGGCTCGCCGCGCCGCCCCGAGCCGGGGCGGCGATCACAGTGAACTACGGGTGGGGGGTATCCGCAAACAGTGCACTGAACACCGTTGTCATCTGCTGTGACCTGCGCAGATGCGGTTTCGGTGAGCCTCGCCGAACGGTGGCGCGATCAGTCGGCGCGCGCCTCGGGATGCCGCAGGCACCAGCCGGCCCAGGCCGACGCGACCATCTCGCGCACGCTGTGCGTCGCGGACCAGCCCAGCTCCTTCTCGGCCAGCGCCGACGACCCCACCGCGCGCGGCGCGTCACCGGGCCGGCGCGGCTCGACGAGCGCGGGCCTGGGATCGCCCGTGACCTCGGCGATCACGTCGACCAGTTCGCGTACGGAAACACCCTGGCCGGTGCCGATGTTCAGGGTCAGATCACCGCTCGCGTCCGCCCTGGAGAGCCGGCGCACCGCGGACAGATGTGCCTCGGCGAGGTCGGCGACATGGATGTAGTCACGGACACAGGTGCCGTCCGGCGTCGGGTAGTCGTCGCCGAAGATCCGCGGGGCCTCGCCCCGCGTGAGCCGGTCGAAGACCATCGGGATCACGTTGAACACCCCAATGTCGGCGAGCGCGGGCTCGGCCGCGCCCGCGACGTTGAAGTAGCGCAGACAGGCCGTCGCCATCCCGTGCGCGTGCCCGGCCGCCCGCACCAGCCACTCGCCCGCGAGCTTCGTCTCGCCGTACGGATTCACCGGAGCGCACGGCGTCTCCTCGGTGATCAGGTCCGAGACCGGGATGTCCGGGTTGCCGTAGACGGCGGCCGACGAGGAGAACACGAACCGGCGCACACCCGCCGCGGCGACCGCCTCCAGAAGAGTGGCGAGCCCGCCGACGTTCTCCCGGTAGTACAGCTCCGGCCGCTCGACCGACTCACCGACCTGCTTCTGCGCGGCCAGGTGCACGACACCGGCCACCTCGTGCTCGGCGCACACCCGGCCCACGAGCTCCGCGTCCGTCGCCGAGCCGCGCACCAGCGGGATTTCCTGCGGCAACCGGTCGGGCACCCCCGACGTCACGTTGTCGAGCACGACGACGCGCTCGCCCGCCGCCGCCATCGCCCGTGCGACGTGTGCCCCGATGTATCCGGCTCCGCCGGTGATCAGCCATGTCATGACGCACCACCCTAAGCCGGTCACGCCCCGGCCCGGGTTTGTGGCCCGGGCCCTTGATCGACAATGATGACGGGGCGGTCTCGGCAACGCGGATCGCGTGAGACAGGGGCTAATCGGGCCGTAAACGGGCGGTGAACGTCCGCTTCAGATCATCCGATAGCCTCTGCCGACATGCCGCCCGGCCCAGCCCCGTCGAACAGGGGTGCAAGGGTGCGGGGCGCCCCCTTCGTGCATGAGCCCGGCGCGCTCGCGTCGGCACCCAAGGAGTGAGTTCGTCTGTCGACCGCCATCGTCACCGGTCAGCCGGTTCCCGGGTCGTCCCTGGAGGGCGATCTGCGGGCACTCGGCTTCGACGTGCGGCTCGCCCCGGACGCGGCGGACGCCCGAGCAGCGCTCGCGGCCGTCCCCGGCGACCAGCGGGTCGCGGTCGTCGACGCGGGCTTCGTGGGTCATGCCCACGCCCTGCGCCTCGGCCTCACCGACCCCCGCTTCGCCGCCTCGGCCGTCCCCGGCGCGGTCTCCGCGCAGCCCGCCGCCCGACAGGCGCTGAGCCGGGCCGTCGCGGAGAACGGCATCGCGCCCGACGCCGTCGCCAAGAGCCTGGAGGCGGCCGGCACCGCGGTGCACCGCCCCGTCCTCGGTGAGCTCGTCGCCGCCGTGCCGCACGACCCGCAGGCCCGCAACGAAGCACGCCAGCGCGTCGCCGCCGTCGACGACGAGGCGATCCGGCTGCGCACCGCCGTCAAGGCGCGCGACGGGTTCTTCACCACGTACTGCGTCAGCCCGTACTCCCGCTACATCGCGCGCTGGTGCGCACGCCGCGGCCTGACCCCGAACCAGGTCACCACCGCGTCGCTGCTCACCGCGCTGATCGCGGCGGGCTGCGCGGCCACCGGCACCCGCCCCGGCTTCGTCGCCGCGGGCCTGCTGCTGCTCTTCTCCTTCGTCCTGGACTGCACCGACGGGCAGCTCGCCCGCTACTCGCTGCAGTACTCGACCCTCGGCGCCTGGCTGGACGCGACCTTCGACCGCGCCAAGGAGTACGCCTACTACGCGGGCCTCGCGCTCGGCGCGGCCAACGCGACCGGCGACGACGTGTGGGCACTCGCCCTCGGCGCGATGGTCCTCCAGACCTGCCGCCACGTCGTCGACTTCTCCTTCAACGAGGCGAACCACGACGCGGACGCCAACACCAGCCCCACCGCCGCCCTCTCCGACAAGCTCGACAGCGTCGGCTGGACGGTCTGGGTGCGCCGGATGATAGTGCTGCCGATCGGTGAACGCTGGGCGCTCATCGCGCTCTTCACGGCGCTCACCACCCCGCGCATCACCTTCTACGTCCTCCTCGTGGGCTGCGCGCTCGCCGCCTGCTACACCACCGCGGGCCGCGTCCTGCGCTCGCTGACCCGCAAGGCCCGCCGCACCGACCGCGCCGCCGGGGCCCTGGCCGAGCTGGCCGACTCCGGCCCGCTCGCGCAGGCGGTCGCCCGGGTCGGCAAGGGCGCCGCGGCCCCCGTCGTCGCCGCCCTCGGCGGCGCGGCCGTCGTCGCGGTGAGCGCCTTCACCGGCTTCGGCAGCGGCTGGCCCGTCCTCGCCGCGGCCGTGTACTGCGTCACGTCCGGGCTCGCCGTCGCCCGCCCCCTCAAGGGCGCCCTCGACTGGCTCGTCCCCCCGATTTTCCGGGCCTCCGAGTACCTGACGATCCTGGTCCTCGCGGCCCGCGCGGACGTGAACGGAGCGTTGCCCGCGGCTTTCGGTCTGGTGGCGGCGGTCGCCTACCATCACTACGACACGGTGTACCGCATCCGTGGCGACGCCGGAGCACCCCCGCACTGGCTCGTGCGGGCGATCGGCGGGCACGAGGGCCGCACGCTGGTGGTCACAGCGGTGGCCGCCCTGCTCACGCCCACAGATTTCACCGTCGCGCTCACGGCCCTCGCCGTGCTCGTGGCACTCGTGGTGCTCGCCGAGAGCATCCGCTTCTGGGTCTCTGCTGGAGCACCCGCCGTACACGATGAAGGAGAACCCGCATGATCGGCCTCGTCCTGGCCGCCGGCGCCGGCAGCCGGCTCCGCCCCTACACCGAGACGCTTCCCAAGGCGCTCGTGCCCGTCGTGGGCGAGGGAACCGAGAACGAGCTCTCCGTCCTCGACCTCACCCTGAAGAACTTCGCGGAGATCGGCCTCACCGAGGTCGGCATCATCGTCGGCTACCGCAAGGAGGTCGTCTACGAGCGCAAGGCGGCGCTCGAGGCGAAGTACGGCCTGAAGCTGACGCTGATCGAGAACGACGTCGCCGAGAAGTGGAACAACGCCTACTCCCTGTGGTGCGGCCGTGACGCCATCAAGCACACGGTGATCCTCGCCAACGGCGACACCGTGCACCCGGTCTCCGTCGAGAAGACGCTGCTCGCCGCCCGCGGCGACGGCAAGAAGATCATCCTCGCCCTGGACACCGTCAAGGACCTCGGCGACGAGGAGATGAAGGTCGTCGCCGACCCCGAGGCGGGCGTCCAGAAGATCACGAAGCTGATGGACCCCTCCGAGGCCACCGGCGAGTACATCGGCGTCACCCTCATCGAGGGCGAGGCCGCCGACGAGCTGGCCGACGCCCTGAAGGCCACGTACGAGCGCGACCCGCAGCTGTACTACGAGGACGGCTACCAGGAGCTCGTCAACCGCGGCTTCAAGGTCGACGTCGCGCCCATCGGCGACGTCAGCTGGGTCGAGATCGACAACCACGACGACCTCGCCAAGGCACGGGAGATCGCGTGCCAGTACTGACGAGGCTGATTCCCTCGCCGGTCGTCGTCGACATCCGGCCGGGGGCGCTCAACGACCTGGCCACGGTCCTCGCCGACCAGAGGATCTCGTCGTCGCAGGGGTGCCTGGCCATCGCGATCAGCGGTGGCTCGGGCGCCGCCCTGCGGGCCCGTCTCGAGCCCTCGCTGCCCACGGCCGAGTGGTTCGAGGTCGGCGGCGGCACGCTCGACGACGCCGTCAAGCTGGCCGACGACATCAAGAAGGCGGGCCGCTTCGACGCCATCGTCGGTCTCGGCGGCGGCAAGATCATCGACTGCGGCAAGTTCGCCGCGGCCCGGGTCGGTCTGCCGCTGGTCGCCGTCGCGACGAACCTGTCGCACGACGGCCTCTGCTCGCCGGTCGCGACCCTCGACAACGACGCGGGCCGCGGCAGCTACGGCGTGCCGAACCCGATCGCGGTCGTCATCGACCTCGACATCATCCGTGAGGCGCCGGTCCGCTTCGTGCGCTCCGGCATCGGCGACGCCCTGTCCAACATCTCCGCGGTCGCGGACTGGGAGCTCGCCGCCCGCGAGCGCGGCGAGGACATCGACGGCCTGGCCGCCGCCATGGCCCGCCAGGCCGGCGAGGCGGTGCTGCGCCACCCCGGCGGCATCGGTGACGACGGTTTCCTCCAGGTGCTCGCCGAGGGCCTGGTCATGACCGGTATCGCCATGTCGGTGTCGGGCGACTCACGGCCGGCGTCCGGCGCCTGCCACGAGATCAACCACGCCTTCGACCTCCTCTACCCCAAGCGCGCCGCCAGCCACGGCGAGCAGTGCGGTCTGGGAGCGGCCTTCGCGATGCACCTGCGCGGTGCCCACGCGGAGTCCGTCTACATGACCGAGGTGCTGCGCCGGCACGGGCTGCCCGTGCTGCCCGAGGAGATCGGCTTCACCGTGGACGAGTTCGTGAAGGTCGTGGAGTTCGCTCCGCAGACCCGTCCGGGCCGCTACACGATCCTCGAACATCTCGACCTGTCCACCGACCAGATCAGGGACGCCTACGCCGACTATGCAAAAGCCATCGGTAGCTGAGCTCCGCCCGGTCGTCCACCCCGCCGGGGTGAAGGACCGCCGGAGCGGTGAGCACTGGATGGGCCGGCTCTACATGCGCGAGGTCTCGCTGCGTGTCGACCGCCACCTGGTGAACACCAAGGTCACGCCCAACCAGCTGACCTACCTGATGACCGTCTGCGGTGTGCTGGCCGCCCCCGCGCTGCTCGTCCCGGGCATCTGGGGCGCAGTCCTCGGCGTGATCGCCGTCCAGCTGTACCTGCTGCTCGACTGCGTCGACGGCGAGATCGCCCGCTGGCGCAAGCAGTACTCGCTGGCCGGCGTCTGGATGGACCGCGTCGGCGCGTACCTCACCGACGCCGCCGTTCTCGTCGGCTTCGGCCTGCGCGCCGCCGATCTGTGGGGCACCGGCCGGATCGACTGGCTGTGGGCCTTCCTCGGCACGCTCGCCGCGCTCGGCGCCATCATGATCAAGGCCGAGACGGACCTCGTCGGCCTGGCCCGCGCGGCCACCGGCAAGGAGCAGGTCAAGGAGTCCGCGTCCGAGATGCGCTCCTCCGGCATGGCGCTGGCCCGCAGGGCCGCCGCCGCGTTCAAGTTCCACCGGCTCATCCTCGGCATCGAGGCGACGCTGCTCATCCTTGTCCTCGCGATCGTCGACCAGATCCGCGGCGATCTCTTCTTCACGCGCCTGGGTGTGGCCGTCCTGGCGGGCATCGCGCTCCTCCAGACCCTGCTCCACCTCGTGTCGATCCTCGCTTCGAGCAGGCTGAAGTGAGCACCCCGGCACCTACGCCCAAGGTCGGCGCGGTGGTCATCACCATGGGCAACCGCCCGGCCGAGCTGCGCGCGCTCCTCGACTCGGTCGCCAAGCAGGACGGCGACCCCGTCGAGGTGGTCGTGGTCGGCAACGGCTCGCCGGTCCCGGAGGTCCCCGAGGGCGTGCGGACCGTGGAGCTGCCCGAGAACCTGGGCATCCCCGGCGGCCGCAACGTCGGCATCGAGGCGTTCGGCCCCTCCGGCGGCGACGTCGACATCCTGATGTTCCTGGACGACGACGGCCTGCTGCCGCTGACCGACACCGCGCAGAAGTGCCGGGAGGCCTTCGCCGCCGATCCGAAGCTCGGCATCGTCAGCTTCCGGATCGCCGACCCGGACACCGGGGAGACCCAGCGCCGCCACGTCCCGCGGCTGCGCGCGGCCGACCCGATGCGCTCCTCGCGCGTGACGACCTTCCTCGGCGGCGCCAACGCCTGCCGCACCCGGGTCATCGACGAGGTCGGCGCTCTGCCCGGCGAGTTCTTCTACGCCCACGAGGAGACCGACCTCGCCTGGCGGGCCCTCGACGCCGGCTGGCTGATCGACTACCGCGCCGACATGGTGCTGCACCACCCGACGACGGCCCCGTCCCGGCACGCGGTCTACCACCGCATGGTGGCCCGCAACCGGGTCTGGCTCGCCCGTCGCAATCTGCCCGCGCCCCTGATCCCGGTCTACCTGGGCGTCTGGCTGCTCCTCACCCTGGCCCGACGTCCCTCGGGTCCCGCCCTCAAGGCCTGGTTCGGCGGGTTCAAGGAGGGCTGGACCAGCCCCTGCGGCCCGCGGCGCCCCATGAAGTGGCGCACGGTGTGGCGGCTGACCCGACTGGGCCGACCTCCCGTGATCTGACAAGCTCTGTTCTGAGAGCATGCGGGGCGAAACCTGTCCTCTGCTTGTGCCGATGCCCGACCAGGCTGCGCTTTTGTAGACGAAAGTTCCCTTCTGTGAGTGAGACAACGCATGACGGCGGTGTCGCGGTGAGCGCGTCCCCGTCACCCGACGACGGGCTCTCCCCTGCCGAGCTCGCCGCCAAGTACGGTTTGTCCGTCAGCGGTGCCCGCCCCGGTCTGAGCGAGTACGTACGCCAGCTGTGGAGCCGACGGCACTTCATCATCGCCTTCTCGCAGGCGAAGCTGACCGCCCAGTACAGCCAGGCCAAACTGGGCCAGGTCTGGCAGGTGGCGACCCCGCTGCTGAACGCCGCGGTCTACTTCTTCATCTTCGGCCTGCTGCTCGGCGCGAAGCGGGGGATCCCGGAAGACATCTACGTGCCGTTCCTGGTGACGGGCGTCTTCGTCTTCACCTTCACGCAGAGCTCGGTCATGGCCGGAGTCCGCGCGATCTCCGGCAACCTCGGCCTGGTCAGGGCGCTGCACTTCCCCCGGGCCTCGCTGCCGATCTCCTTCGCGCTCCAGCAGCTCCAGCAGCTGCTGTTCTCCATGATCGTGCTCATCCTGATCATGCTGGGTTTCGGCGTCATGCCGGCCCTGTCGTGGATCCTGGTGCTGCCCGCGCTGGTGCTGCAGTTCGGCTTCAACATGGGCCTCGCCCTGATCTTCGCCAGGATGGGCAGCAAGACGCCCGACCTCGCGCAGCTGATGCCGTTCATCATGCGTACGTGGATGTACGCGTCCGGCGTCATGTTCAGCATCCCGGCGATGCTGGCGGGCAAGGAGAACGTCCCCAGCTGGCTCGACGACGTGCTCCAGTGGAACCCCGCGGCCATCTACATGGACCTGATCCGCTTCGCCTTCATGAGCCACGAGGGATACGACGCGGGCACCTATCTGCCGCCGCACGTGTGGGCCTTCGCCGCCGCGTGGGCCGTCGTGATCGGCCTGGCCGGCTTCATCTACTTCTGGAAGGCAGAGGAGCGGTACGGCCGTGGCTGATCTCGACAAGACCGCCGATGCCCTGGTTCCCACGGTCATCGCGGACGAACTGCACATCGTCTACCGCGTCAACGGCGCCAAGACGGGCAAGGGCAGCGCCACTTCCGCGCTGAGCCGGATACTCAAGCGCGGCGAGGAGCGCGGGGTGCGCAAGGTGCACGCGGTGCGCGGCGTCTCCTTCACCTCCTACCGCGGCGAGGCGATCGGCCTGATCGGCTCGAACGGTTCGGGCAAGTCGACGCTGCTGCGCGCCATCGCGGGCCTGCTCCCCGCCGAGAAGGGCAAGGTCTACACCGACGGCCAGCCCTCGCTGCTCGGCGTGAACGCGGCCCTGATGAACGACCTGACCGGTGAGCGCAACGTCATCCTCGGCGGCCTCGCGATGGGCATGTCGCGCGAGGAGATCAGGGCGCGCTACCAGGACATCGTCGACTTCTCGGGCATCAACGAGAAGGGTGATTTCATCACCCTGCCGATGCGGACGTACTCGTCCGGCATGGCGGCGCGGCTGCGCTTCTCCATCGCGGCCGCCAAGGACCACGACGTCCTCATGATCGACGAGGCCCTGGCCACGGGTGACCGCAAGTTCCAGAAGCGCTCCGAGGCCCGCATCCGCGAGCTGCGCAAGGAGGCCGGCACGGTCTTCCTCGTCAGCCACAACAACAAGTCGATCCGGGACACCTGCGACCGCGTCCTGTGGCTGGAGCGCGGGGAGCTGCGTATGGACGGTCCGACGGCCGAGGTACTCAAGGAGTACGAGAAGTTCACGGGCAAGTAACCCGCGAACCCGCCTCCTGCGTCTTAAGGCCCCACCGGCTCATGGCGGTGGGGCCTTCGATGTGTCCACCCCGGATGCCTGTATTGAGCAGCTAATTCCCGATCATGGTCAAGGGGAGGTCAACTTCCGTGCCTCCAGGGAATCTTGGCGTCAATCGGTGTGTTGTTGTGATGCGCAGAACACCCCGACGTGGCAGCGGTCGTTGTACAACGTAAGCTGTACCGGTGCCGAATCGCGGCAAGTGGGGCGATAATGCACGGCCTCCCGGCTCTTCGGGCGGCCGGTCAACCGCGCGGACGGCCGGGCGGCGTGTCCGAAATGGGATGTATTGGGTCCGCAGTGTAGAACGGGAGATGTGACGGCAATGGCTACGGAAACTCTCCAGGTCCACGATGCTTTCGCCGTCGTTCCGGAAGCGGACCGCACCCGGTGAGCGCATCCTCTCGTGTGCGCCCGGACTCCACGACGGGCGCCACCCTCGACAAGGCCGCCGACGAGAACTTCCCGGTGGCCCCGGCCTTCCTGCCGCGCGCCTGGCGCGACGACCTGATGGCCGTGTACGGGTACGCGCGCCTGGTCGACGACATCGGCGACGGTGACCTCGCTCCCGGCGGCGCCGACGCCCGCCGGCTCGGCGTCTCACCCGAACGGGCGGACGACCGGCTCGTGATGCTGGACGCCCTGGAGGCCGACCTCCACAAGGTCTTCGACGGCACCCCGAGCCACCCGCTGCTCGCCGCCCTGCAGCCCACCGTGCGCCGCCGCTCCCTGACGCCCGAGCCGTTCCTCGGCCTCCTCCAGGCCAACCGCCAGGACCAGCTCGTCACGCGCTACGAGACCTACGACGACCTGCTCGCCTACTGCGAGCTGTCCGCCAACCCCGTGGGCCGCCTCGTCCTCGCCATCACCGGCACCTCGACCCCCGAGCGCATCCGCCGCTCGGACGCGGTCTGCACCGGACTGCAGATCGTCGAACACCTCCAGGACGTGGCCGAGGACCTCGGCCGCGACCGCATCTACCTGCCTGCCGAGGACATGAAACAGTTCCACGTCCAGGAAGCGGATCTCGCCGCACCCAGCGCGGGCGCATCGGTGCGCGCGCTGGTCGCTCACGAAGCGGATCGCGCCCTGCGGCTCTTGAATGAAGGCACCCCCCTGGTGGGTAGCGTCCACGGCAGGCTGAAGCTGCTGCTGGCCGGTTTCGTGGCAGGGGGGAAGGCGGCGGTCCACGCGATCACCGCCGTCAAGTACGACGTCCTACCTGGACCACCGAAGCCCACCAAGCTCCGGCTGCTGCGCGAGGTGGGAGCGACTCTGCGAGGAGAGGGGTGAGCAAGGCCGTGGAGTCTGACCAGCACGTGTCGGCACCGGTGCTCGCCGCATACGGCTACTGCGAGACCGTCACCGGACAACAGGCGCGCAACTTCGCCTACGGCATCCGGCTGCTGCCGACCGCGAAGCGGCGGGCCATGTCGGCGGTGTACGCGTTCTCGCGCCGCGTCGACGACATCGGGGACGGCACGCTGCCGCCCGACGTCAAGGCCGAGCGGCTCGACGAGACCCGGGCCCTGCTCGCCCGGGTGCAGGCGGGCAAGGTCGAGGAGGACGACACCGATCCGGTGGCCGTCGCCCTCGCGCACGCCGCCGACCGCTTCCCGATCCCGCTCGGCGGGCTCGACGAACTCATCGACGGCGTCCTGATGGACCTGCGCGGCGAGACCTACGAGACCTGGGACGACCTGAAGGTGTACTGCCGGTGCGTCGCCGGCGCCATCGGACGGGTCTCCCTCGGCGTCTTCGGCACCGAGCCGGGTGCCAGGGGCGCCGAGCGCGCGGCCGAGTACGCCGACACGCTCGGGCTCGCGCTCCAGCTGACCAACATCCTGCGGGACGTCCGTGAGGACGCCGCCGACGGGCGCACCTACCTGCCCGCCGACGACCTCGCCAAGTTCGGCTGCTCGGCCGGATTCGACTCCGCGGTCCCGCCCGCGGGATCGGACTTCGCCGGACTCGTGCACTTCGAGGTGCGGCGCGCCCGCGCCCTGTTCGCCGAGGGTTATCAGCTGCTGCCCCTGCTCGACCGGCGCTCCGGCGCCTGTGTCGCCGCCATGGCCGGTATCTACCGGCGCCTGCTCGACCGCATCGAGCGCGAGCCGGAGGCCGTGCTGCGCGGCCGTGTCTCGCTGCCCGGCCACGAGAAGGCGTACGTCGCCGTGCGCGGTCTGTCCGGGCTCGACGCGCGGACCGTCTCCCGCGCGTCGTCCCGCGCGGCTCTCAGGAGGCGCGTCTGATGGGCACGGTGGTGCGCGGTGTTCTCGACAGCACGGCGAACGTGAAGCGGCGGGCAACCCTCCGCGGCGACGCGGCGTCCCTGCATGCAACGGCCGGCCGCGGCTTCGTCACATCCGTCGAAACCCGCCGCACGCTGGCCGTACGCACCATCAGAAGCACCGAGGGGGAGGGCGCATGAGCAGCCACGCAGAGGCGTCGTCCGACGAACGGCGACGGCCCGTCGCGGTGGTCGTCGGCGGCGGGCTCGCGGGGATCACGGCCGCGCTCGCCCTCGCCGACGGCGGCATGGACGTCACGCTCCTGGACGGCCGCCCCCGGCTCGGCGGGCTCGCCTTCTCCTTCAAGCGCGGCGACCTGACCGTCGACAACGGCCAGCATGTGTACTTGCGCTGCTGCACCGCCTACCGCTGGTTCCTCGACCGCATCGACGCCACGGACCTCGCACCGCTGCAGGACCGTCTCGACGTGCCCGTCCTCGACGCGGACCGCAATCGGCTCGGGCGGCTGCGGCGGACGGCGCTGCCCGTGCCGCTGCATCTGGCGAAGAGCCTGGCCACGTACCCGCATCTGTCCCTGGCCGAGCGGGCCAACGTCGGACGGGCCGCGCTCGCACTCAAGGGCCTGGACCTCGACGATCCGGCGCTCGACGAGCGGGACTTCGGCTCCTGGCTGGCCGAGCACGGTCAGTCGGAGCGGGCCGTCGAGGCGCTGTGGGACCTGGTCGGGGTCGCGACGCTGAACGCGGTGGCGGGCGAGTGCTCGCTCGCGCTGGCCGCCATGGTGTTCAAGACCGGGCTGCTGTCCGATCCAGGCGCCGCCGATATCGGCTGGGCCCGGGTGCCCCTCGGCGACCTCCACGACACTTTGGCCCGCAAGGCGCTCGACTCCGCGGGTGTGACCACCGGACTCCGTACACGCGTCACCTCCATCTCCCGTACGGAAAACGGCCGTTGGGCGGTGGAGGTTCCCGAGGGACCCGACACTTCCGGCCAGATCCTCACCGCCGACACCGTCGTGCTCGCCGTGCCGCAGCGCGAGACGTACGACCTGCTGCCGGACGGTGCGCTCGACGACCGGGAGCGGCTGCTCGACATCGGCACCGCGCCGATCCTGAACCTGCACGTGGTGTACGACCGCAAGGTGCTCAAACGTCCCTTCTTCGCCGCGCTGGGCTCCCCGGTGCAGTGGGTCTTCGACCGCACCGAGGCGTCCGGACTGACCGAGGGCCAGTACCTGGCCGTCTCCCAGTCCGCCGCCCAGGACGACATCGACGAGCCCGTCGCCACGCTGCGCGAGCGCTATCTGCCCGAGCTGGAGCGGCTGCTCCCGGCTGCGCGCGGCGCACGCGTCATCGACTTCTTCGTGACCCGGGAGCGCACCGCCACCTTCGCGCCCACCCCCGGCACGGGCGCCCTCCGGCCCGCCGCGCGCACCCGTGCGCCCGGTCTCTACTTGGCCGGTGCATGGACCGCCACCGGATGGCCCGCGACGATGGAAGGCGCAGTTCGCAGCGGGGTCGGCGCCGCGGACGCGGCCCTCGCCGCTCAGGGCCGCCCCCGTGGCCATCTGTTCCGGGAGGCGGCGTGAGCCTCGACATTCCCTCGGTAGAAACGCCTACGACGGCCGGACCGTCGACAACGGCTGGAACGCCACATCAAGGAGAGACTGTGCCACCTGTGCCCTCGGCCGAAGAGGCTGCCGACGCGGTGGACGTGACCGCGCTTCTCGAGCGCGGCCGAACCCTGGCCACGCCAGTGCTGAAGAAGGCCGTGGACCGGCTCGCGCCGCCCATGAACACCGTCGCCGCCTACCACTTCGGCTGGATCGACGCAGCGGGCAACCCCGCCGACGGCGACGGCGGCAAGGCCGTGCGCCCCGCGCTCGCCGTGCTCTCCGCACAGGCCGCCGGTGCCGCCCCCGAGGTGGGCGTCCCGGGTGCCGTCGCGGTCGAGCTGGTCCACAACTTCTCGCTGCTGCACGACGATCTGATGGACGGCGACGAGCAGCGCCGCCACCGCGACACCGTCTGGAAGGTGCACGGCCCGGCGCAGGCGATCCTCGTCGGCGACGCGCTGTTCGCCCTCGCCAACGAGGTGCTCCTGGAGATCGCCTCGGTGGACGCCGGACGCGCCACCCGACGCCTCACCACCGCCAGCCGCGCCCTGATCGACGGTCAGGCGCAGGACATCTCCTACGAGCACCGCGAGCGGGTCAGCGTCGAGGAGTGCCTGGAGATGGAGGGCAACAAGACGGGTGCCCTGCTCGCCTGCGCCTCCTCCATCGGCGCGGTCCTCGGCGGCGCCGACGACGTCACCGCCGACGCCCTGGAGAAGTACGGCTACCACCTTGGCCTGGCCTTCCAGGCCGTCGACGACCTCCTCGGCATCTGGGGCGACCCCGATTCCACGGGCAAGCAGACCTGGAGCGACCTGCGCCAGCGCAAGAAGTCGCTGCCGGTCGTGGCCGCGCTCGCGGCGGGCGGACCGGCCTCCGAGCGGCTGGGCGAACTCCTCGCCGCCGACGCCAAGAACAACGACTTCGACAACTTCTCCGAGGCGGAGTTCGCCGCCCGGGCCGCCCTCATCGAAGAGGCCGGCGGACGGCAGTGGACCGCCGACGAGGCCCGGCGCCAGCACACGATCGCCCTCGAAGCCCTGGACACCGTCCAGATGCCAGCCACGGTGCGCGCCCAGTTCGCGGCGCTCGCCGACTTCGTCGTCGTACGAAAGAGATGATCACTATCGGCCGCATATGACTCGCAGTCGCCGGCCGGTGTCCCGCCAGGGCATCGGCCGACGGTTACCCAGCAGAGATGAGCCACTGCACGAAGGGATAGCCATGACAGCGACGACCGACGGAAGCACCGGAGCGGCAGCTCCCGCAGCATCCTCGGCCACCACTGCCCCACCGTCCGACACGACCCCCGAGGCGGCCGGGACGCTCCACGCCGCCAACCGAGCCATACAGCGCGCCACGGACTTCCTGCTCGCCCGGCAGGACGCCCAGGGGTGGTGGAAGGGTGACCTCGACACCAACGTGACGATGGACGCCGAGGACCTGCTGCTGAGGCAGTTCCTGGGCATCCGCGACCAGGACACCACCGACGCCGCCGCGCTCTTCATCCGCGGGGAACAGCGGGACGACGGCACCTGGGCCACCTTCTACGGCGGACCCGGCGAACTCTCCACCACCATCGAGGCCTACGTCGCCCTGCGCCTCGCCGGTGACTCCCCGGACGCTCCGCACATGGCGAAGGCCTCCGCCTGGGTCCGCGAGCGCGGCGGCATCGCCGCGAGCCGCGTCTTCACCCGGATCTGGCTGGCCCTCTTCGGCTGGTGGAAGTGGGACGACCTCCCCGAACTCCCGCCGGAGCTCATCTACTTCCCGAAGTGGATGCCGCTCAACATCTACGACTTCGGGTGCTGGGCGCGGCAGACCATCGTGCCCCTCACCATCGTGTCCGCGAAGCGACCGGTGCGGCCCGCGCCGTTCACCCTGGACGAGCTGCACACCGACGCCCGCGACCCGAACCCGGCCAAGCCCCTGGCCCCGGTGGCGAGTTGGGACGGCGCCTTCCAGCGGCTCGACAAGATCATGCACGGCTACCAGAAGGTGGCGCTGAAGCGGCTGCGCAAGGCCGCCATGAACTCGGCCGGGCGCTGGATCATCGAGCGCCAGGAGAACGACGGCTGCTGGGGCGGCATCCAGCCGCCCGCGGTCTACTCCGTCATCGCCCTGCACCTGCTCGGCTACGACCTCGATCACCCCGTCCTGAAGGCCGGTCTCGCCTCGCTCGACCGGTTCACGGTGTGGCGCGAGGACGGCGCCCGCATGATCGAGGCCTGCCAGTCACCCGTCTGGGACACCTGCCTGGCCACCATCGCCCTCGCCGACGCGGGACTGCCCGGCGACCACCCGGCGCTCGTCAAGGCCGCCACCTGGATGCTCGACGAACAGATCGACCGGCCCGGCGACTGGTCGGTGCGCAAGCCGGCCCTGGAGCCGGGCGGCTGGGCGTTCGAGTTCCACAACGACAACTACCCCGACATCGACGACACCGCGGAGGTCGTGCTCGCGCTGCGCCGCGTGACCCACCCCGACACCGCGCGCATCGAGAAGGCCATCGACCGCGGGGTGCGCTGGAACCTCGGGATGCAGTCGAAGAACGGGGCGTGGGGCGCCTTCGACGTCGACAACACCAGCCCGTTCCCCAACCGGCTGCCGTTCTGCGACTTCGGCGAGGTCATCGACCCGCCGTCCGCCGACGTAACCGGGCACGTCGTCGAGATGCTCGCCGTCGAGGGACGGTCGCACGATCCGCGCACCCGCCGCGGCATCGAGTGGCTGCTCGCCGAACAGGAGGAGAACGGCGCCTGGTTCGGCCGCTGGGGCGTCAACTACGTCTACGGCACCGGGTCGGTGCTGCCCGCGCTCACCGCCGCCGGGATGCCCGCCGCGCACCCCGCGATCCGCCGCGCGGTCGACTGGCTGGAGTCGGTCCAGAACGAGGACGGCGGCTGGGGCGAGGACCTTCGCTCGTACCGCTACGAGGACTGGAAGGGGCACGGCGTCTCCACCGCCTCGCAGACCGCCTGGGCGCTGATGGCGCTGCTTTCGGCCGGCGAGCGGGACTCCAAGGCCGTCGAGCGGGGGATCACCTTCCTCGCCGAGACCCAGACCGAGGACGGCACCTGGGACGAGCCGTACTTCACCGGTACCGGCTTCCCCTGGGACTTCTCGATCAACTACCACCTGTACCGGCAGGTCTTCCCGCTGACCGCGCTCGGCCGGTATGTCCACGGCGAGCCGTTCAAGGACGCCTGATGGGCGACAACCCGGTGGCCGTGCGCCCACCGGAGACCACGGCGCTGCTCGTCGCCTGCGCGCTGGGCATCGAGCACGTCGCCCTGCGCACCGGCAGCCGGGCGGGCGCGAGCGCTCCCGTGACCGTGCTGCGTACGGGTATGGGGCCCGTCGCCGCCGAGCGCGCGACGGCGCGCGTCCTCCAGGACCCGGCGCTGCGCGAGGCCGCGGTGATCGCCACCGGGTTCTGCGCCGGGCTCGCGCCCGGCATGCACCCCGGCGACCTCGTCGTGGCCCAGGAGACCCGCGACCAGCACGGCAGCACCCCGTGCGTGAGCACGGAACTGCTGGTGAAGGAACTGGTGAAGGCCGTGCCCGGACGGACCGTGCACACCGGACCGCTCACCGGTTCCGATCACGTCGTACGCGGTCATGAGCGCGGCGACCTGCTGGCCACCGGCGCGATCGCGGTCGACATGGAGTCGGCGGCCACACTGCGCACGGCGGTCGGGACCGGTGAGCGTCCGGTTGCGGCCGTCCGGGTGGTCGTCGACGCCCCGGAACACGAACTCGTCAGGATCGGCACGGTTCGCGGTGGACTATCTGCTTTCCGCGTCCTTCGTGCCGTCCTTCCCGCTTTTTTCGAATGGCACCGTTCTTTGCTGCTCCCTCGGAGGTGAGCCCAGATGGCCATGCCGCTGCGTCAGTCCATCAAGGTTGCGACGTATCTCGCTGAACAGAAGATCCGCAGGCGGGACAAGTTCCCGCTCATTGTCGAACTGGAACCGCTGTACGCCTGCAACCTGAAGTGCGAGGGCTGCGGCAAGATCCAGCACCCGGCGGGGGTGCTCAAGCAGCGCATGCCCGTCGCGCAGGCCGTCGGCGCCGTGCTGGAGTCCGGTGCGCCGATGGTGTCCATCGCCGGCGGCGAGCCGCTGATGCACCCTCAGATCGATGAGATCGTGCGGCAGTTGGTGGCCAGGAAGAAGTACGTCTTCCTGTGCACCAACGCGCTGCTGATGCGCAAGAAGATGGACAAGTTCAAGCCGTCGCCGTTCTTCGCCTTCACGGTGCACATCGACGGGATGCGCGAGCGTCACGACGAGTCCGTCGCCAAGGAAGGCGTCTTCGACGAGGCGGTCGAGGCGATCAAGGAGGCCAAGCGGCGCGGCTTCCGGGTCACCACGAACTCGACCTTCTTCAACACCGACACCCCGCAGAACATCATCGAGGTGATGAACTACCTCAACGACGACCTCAAGGTCGACGAGATGATGATCTCGCCCGCCTACGCCTACGAGAAGGCGCCCGACCAGGAGCACTTCCTCGGGGTCACGCAGACCCGGGAGCTGTTCAAGAAGGCGTTCTCGGGCGGCAACCGGCGGCGCTGGCGGCTCAACCACTCGCCGCTCTTCCTGGACTTCCTGGAGGGCAAGGTCGACTTCCCGTGCACGGCGTGGGCGATCCCGAACTACTCGCTCTTCGGCTGGCAGAAGCCCTGCTACCTGATGAGCGACGGGTACGTGCCGTCGTACCGGCAGCTGATCGAGGACACCGACTGGGAGGCGTACGGGCGCGGCAAGGACCCGCGCTGCGCCAACTGCATGGCGCACTGCGGCTACGAGCCGACGGCCGTGCTCGCCACCATGGGGTCGCTGAAGGAGTCCATCCGCGCCATGTCCGAGACCGTCGCCGGGAATCGTGGGTGAGCGTGGCATGACCGGAGAGCCCGTCTCACTGGGCCTCCCCGAGGTACCGGTCCGACCCATCGCCGAGCGGCGTGCCAGCCGCCGGATCATGGTCGGACCGGTGGCGGTGGGAGGCGGCGCACCGGTGTCCGTGCAGTCGATGACGACGACACGGACCTCGGACATCGGGGCCACGCTGCAG
The DNA here is from genome assembly GCF_040645755.1 of Streptomyces sp. NPDC046716. Taxonomy (NCBI): domain Bacteria; kingdom Bacillati; phylum Actinomycetota; class Actinomycetes; order Kitasatosporales; family Streptomycetaceae; genus Streptomyces; species Streptomyces sp. NPDC046716. Next base: position 32,122 of record NZ_JBEYYU010000044.1, on the reverse strand, counting down.
CAGATCGCCGAACTGACCGCGTCCGGCTGTCAGATCGTGCGGGTGGCGTGCCCCACGCAGGACGACGCGGACGCGCTCGCGACCATCGCGCGCAAGTCGCAGATCCCTGTCATCGCGGACATCCACTTCCAGCCCAAGTACGTGTTCGCCGCCATCGACGCCGGATGTGCGGCGGTGCGGGTGAACCCGGGCAACATCAAGAAGTTCGACGACCAGGTCGAGCAGATCGCCAAGGCCGCGTCCGACGCGGGCACGCCGATCAGGATCGGGGTCAACGCCGGTTCGCTCGACCGCCGGCTCCTGGAGAAGTACGGGAAGGCGACCCCGGAGGCGCTCGTGGAGTCGGCGCTGTGGGAGGCGTCGCTCTTCGAGGAGCACGGATTCCGCGACCTCAAGATCTCCGTCAAGCACAACGACCCCGTGGTGATGGTCAACGCCTACCGGCAGCTCGCCGCCGCGTGCGACTATCCGCTGCACCTCGGGGTCACGGAGGCGGGCCCCGCCTTCCAGGGCACCGTCAAGTCGGCCGTCGCCTTCGGCGCCCTGCTCTCCGAGGGCATCGGCGACACCATCCGGGTCTCGCTGTCCGCCCCGCCGGCCGAGGAGTGCAAGGTCGGCATCCAGATCCTGGAGTCGCTGGGGCTGCGCCAGCGACGCCTGGAGATCGTCTCCTGTCCGTCCTGCGGGCGGGCCCAGGTGGACGTCTACAAGCTGGCCGACGAGGTGACCGCCGGGCTCGACGGCATGGAGGTGCCGCTCCGCGTCGCCGTCATGGGGTGTGTCGTCAACGGTCCGGGGGAGGCCCGCGAGGCCGATCTCGGCGTCGCCTCCGGCAACGGCAAGGGGCAGATCTTCGTCAAGGGCGAGGTCATCAAGACCGTCCCCGAGTCGAAGATCGTGGAGACGCTGATCGAGGAGGCGATGAAGATCGCCGAACAGATGGAGAAGGACGGCGCCGCGTCGGGCCCGCCCGACGTCACCGTGGGCTGAGTGCCGGTTCGTGAGTTCGACCAGGAAGGGGGCTCGAGCGTGACGATTCTGGAAACCATCCGGGGGCCGCGCGATCTGAAGGCGCTGAGCGAGGAGGAGCTCGACGAACTGGCCGTGGAGATCAGGGAGTTCCTGATCCACGCGGTCGCCAGAACCGGCGGTCACCTCGGACCCAACCTGGGCGTGGTGGAACTGACCGTCGCGCTCCACCGGGTCTTCGAGTCGCCCGTCGACCGGCTCGTCTGGGACACCGGCCATCAGAGCTATGTGCACAAGCTGCTGACCGGCCGTCAGGATTTCAGCAAGCTGCGAGGCAAGGGCGGCCTGTCCGGCTACCCCTCGCGCGAGGAGTCCGAGCACGACATCGTCGAGAACAGCCACGCCTCCACCGCCCTCGGCTGGGCCGACGGGCTCGCCAAGGCGCGGCAGGTGCAGGGGGAGCGCGGGCACGTCGTCGCCGTCATCGGCGACGGCGCGCTGACCGGCGGCATGGCCTGGGAGGCGCTGAACAACATCGCGGCGGCCAAGGACCGCCCGCTGATCATCGTGGTCAACGACAACGAGCGCTCCTACGCGCCCACCATCGGCGGGCTCGCCAACCATCTGGCGACCCTGCGCACGACCGACGGCTACGAGAAGGTGCTGGCCTGGGGCAAGGACGTCCTGCTGCGCACCCCCGTCGTGGGACACACCGTCTACGAGTCCCTGCACGGCGCCAAGAAGGGCTTCAAGGACGCGTTCGCCCCGCAGGGCATGTTCGAGGACCTGGGCCTGAAGTACGTAGGGCCCATCGACGGGCACGACATCGGGGCCATGGAGTCCGCGCTGCGCCGCGCGAAGCGCTTCCACGGGCCGGTCCTCGTGCACTGCCTGACCGAGAAGGGCCGCGGCTACGAGCCGGCGCTCGCCGACGAGGCCGACCGCTTCCACACCGTCGGCGTGATGGACCCCCTCACCTGCGAGCCGCTCGCCCCGTCCAACGGCCCCTCCTGGACCTCGGTGTTCGGCGACGAGATCGCGGCGATCGGACGCGAGCGGGAGGACGTCGTCGCCATCACCGCGGCCATGCTGCACCCGGTGGGCCTGACGAAGTTCGCGGCCGAGTTCCCCGACCGGGTGTGGGACGTCGGCATCGCCGAACAGCACGCCGCCGTCTCCGCCGCGGGCCTGGCCACCGGCGGGCTGCACCCGGTCGTCGCCGTCTACGCGACCTTCCTCAACCGCGCCTTCGACCAGCTCCTCATGGACGTCGCCCTGCACAAGAGCGGCGTCACCTTCGTCCTCGACCGGGCCGGCGTCACCGGGGTCGACGGCGCCTCGCACAACGGCATGTGGGACATGTCCGTGCTCCAGGTGGTGCCGGGGCTGCGGATCGCCGCGCCGCGCGACGCCGACCAGCTCCGCGCGCAGCTGCGCGAGGCCGTCGCCGTGGACGACGCGCCGACCGTACTGCGGTTCCCCAAGGAGTCGGTGGGCGTGCCGGTCCCGGCCGTCGACCGGGTGGGCGGCATCGACGTGCTGCACCGGTCCGACAACCCGCGCGTGCTGCTCGTATCGGTCGGCGTGATGGCCCCGGTCTGTCTGCAGACCGCCGAGCTGCTCGAGGCGCGGGGCATCAACTGCACGGTCGTCGACCCGCGGTGGGTCAAGCCCGTCGATCCGGATCTCGCCCCGCTGGCCACCGGGTACGAGCTCGTCGCCGTCGTCGAGGACAACAGCAGGGCCGCCGGAGTCGGCTCCGCGGTCGCCCTCGCGCTCGGCGACGCCGAAGTCGACGTGCCCGTACGGCGGTTCGGGATCCCCGAGCAGTTCCTCGCACACGCCAAGCGCGGCGAGGTGCTGGCCGACATCGGTCTGACTCCGGTGGAGATCGCCGGGCGGATCAGTTCCTCCCTCAGTCTGAAGTCCGGCAAGGAGAACGACGCATGAGCAAGGAGTTCGACCTCCAGACGCTGCTCGCCGAGCGCGGCGCCGAACGGTACGAGCTGCACGCCAAGTACCTCAACCACCAGCTGCCGAAGATGCTGCACACCATCGGCTTCGACAAGGTCTACGAGCGGGCCGAGGGCGCGCACTTCTGGGACGCGGACGGCAACGACTACCTGGACATGCTCGCCGGGTTCGGCGTCATGGGCCTGGGCCGCCACCACCCTGTCGTCCGCAAGGCGCTGCACGACGTCCTCGACGCCTCCCTCGCCGACCTGACCCGGTTCGACTGCCAGCCGCTGCCGGGGCTGCTCGCCGAGAAGCTGCTCACCCACAGCCCGCATCTGGACCGGGTGTTCTTCGGCAACAGCGGTACGGAAGCGGTCGAGACGGCGCTGAAGTTCGCCCGGTACGCCACCGGGAAGCCGCGGGTGCTCTACTGCTCGCACGCCTTCCACGGCCTGACCACCGGGTCACTGTCGGTCAACGGCGAGGACGGGTTCCGCGACGGATTCGCCCCGCTGCTGCCCGACACCGCCGTCCCGCTCGGCGACCTCGACGCCCTGGCAAGGGAGTTGAAGAAGGGCGACGTCGCCGCGCTCATCGTCGAGCCGATCCAGGGCAAGGGCGTGCACGAGGCGCCGCCCGGCTATCTGCACGCGGCGCAGCAACTCCTGCACCAGCACAAGGCGTTGCTCATCGCCGACGAGGTGCAGACCGGGCTCGGCCGCACCGGCGACTTCTACGCCTACCAGCACGAGGACGGCGTCGAGCCGGACCTGGTGTGCGTGGCCAAGGCGCTCTCCGGCGGGTACGTGCCGGTGGGCGCCACGCTCGGCAAGGACTGGATCTTCAAGAAGGTCTACTCGTCCATGGACCGGGTCCTCGTCCACTCGGCGAGCTTCGGCTCCAACGCCCAGGCGATGGCCGCGGGCCTCGCCGTGCTCTCCGTGATGGAGGACGAGCAGACCGTCGCGAACGCCCGGGCCATGGGGGAGCTGCTGAGGTCCCGGCTCGCCGGGCTCATCGACCGCTACGAGCTGCTGAGCGACGTCCGCGGCCGCGGCCTGATGATCGGGATCGAGTTCGGCAGGCCCAAGTCGCTGAAGCTGCGCAGCCGCTGGACCATGCTGCAGGCCGCGCGCAAGGGTCTGTTCGCGCAGATGGTCGTGGTGCCGCTGCTGCAGAAGCACCGGATCCTCACCCAGGTCTCCGGGGACCATCTCGAGGTCATCAAGCTGATCCCGCCGCTCGTCCTGGACGAGGCGGACGTCGAGCGGTTCGTCGAGGCGTTCACCGCCGTCATGGACGACGCGCACGGCGGCGGCGGAATCATGTGGGACTTCGGGAAGACCCTGGTGAAGCAGGCGGTCGCCATCCGCTGAGGACACCTCGAGATCGAGCGCCCCAGGGGCCTTGCCTCTGAGGCAATAAATTTGCCTCTCGGGCAGGGCTCTGGCTGAATCGTCGGTATGAGCCCTGCCCTCCCGGAGGAGGCTCCGGAACCCCCGGAGCTGCCCGCCGTCGCGCCCCAGCTGCGCGCCCTGCGCCGTCGAGCCTCCCTCACCCTGGAGGCCGCGGCCGGCACGGCCGGTCTGTCACCGGCCCATCTCTCCCGGCTGGAGACCGGACAGCGCCAGCCCTCGCTGCCGATGCTGCTCGCACTCGCCCGCACCTACGGTACGACGGTCTCCGAACTGCTGGGCGAGGCCCCCGCCGATCGCGACGCCGTCGTGCGCGCCGGGACCATGGAGGCGACCGAGGCGGGCGGCTGGACCTATGTCCAGGCCGGCGCCTCGGGACGCGGCATGCAGGCGCTGCGGGTGCACGTCCCGTACGGCGCCCAGGGCGACATCGTGCGCGTGCACCCGGGCGAGGAATGGCTCTACGTCCTCGAAGGGCGGCTGCGGCTGCGCCTCGGTGACACCTCGTACCGGCTGGGGCCGGGGGACAGTGCGCACTTCGACTCGCTCACCCCGCACCGCATCGCGGCCGCGGACACCGGCGGGTCCGAACTCCTCTTCGTCCACACCTTGCTGCAGAGCCCGACCACCGCACTGTGCCTGGGAGGCATGTCATGAGTGACGCACAGCGGCCGGGCGGCCGCGACATCGAGGACAAGCTGCCGCGCGGCATCTGGGTGCGGGTCCTGATCTACGTATTCGTGGGACACGCCTTCGCCGCGTTCGTCTACCTGCTGTTCACGCTGGGCGGGAACCGCTGAGACCGCCGGGCCGGTCCTCCCGGTCTCAGTCGACCAGCCGCTCGCGCAGCCGGTCGCGGTCGGCCGCGCCGAGCTTCAGGCCCTCCGAGAAGTAGCGGTCGGTGGTGCCCCACGTCTGCTCGATGGTCTCGAAGGCCGCGTGCAGATACTCGGCGCGCGCGTCGAAGAGCGGCGCGAGCAGCTCCATGACCTCGGGCGCGTAGGCGTCGCCCGTGGCGCCGCCGGCGCGGCGGATCTTGTAGCGGCGGTGCTTCTCGTTCGACTTCAGGTAGTCCGCCTCGATGGCGTCCCGCTCGACGCCGACGGCGAGCAGCGTCACGGCGATCGACAGGCCCGCGCGGTCCTTGCCGGCCGCGCAGTGCATCAGGGCGGGCATGCTGTCCTCGGCCATCGCGTGCAGGACCCGGCTGTGCTCGGCGGTGCGGTCGGTGACGATGGCCCGGTACGAGGTGATCATGCGCTGCGCCGCCTGTCCGTCGGAGAGCAGCGTCCGCAGTTGGTCTATGTCGCCGTCGCGCACCATCTTCCAGAACTCGGCTCCGTCGGCCGGGTCGGTCAGCGGAAGATTCACGTTGCGCACGCCGGGCAGCTCGACGTCGGCGCCCTCCAGCTTCTGGTCCGCCGCGTTGCGGAAGTCGAAGACCGTGTGCAGGCCGAGGGTGGACAGGAACGCCGCGTCCTCGGCGGTGGCGTGCGCGAGGTGGCCGCTGCGGAAGAGCACGCCGGGCCGTACCCGCCCGCCGTCCACGGTCGGCAGGCCGCCCACATCGCGGAAGTTGCGCACTGCGGTCAGTTCGGGCTCGGTGGACGGGGCGTGCTGCGTCACGGGGGCTCCTCCGAATCGGGCGCTCCGGCGCCGCTCGCCGGTGGGCCTGCACCTGACGATACGACATCGATTCCCCGGGCAACCATGTGTCTGATTTATCCAGTTCTGCGCCAACTATCCACAAGTGAAGGGGGATTGCGGACGGCCGCGTGAGCGGGCTCATAGCGGTGACCGTGCGTGGCGGTTCCCGTCGCCGCCGGACGACGGAATTCCCGCAGGTATGGCGTTGGTAAAGGTGCGGGCGCGACAGAGGGTCACACAGAAATCCCTCAGTTGATCAAAGAAAACCCCGAAATTCGAATTCGGTGTTTGTCGCGGCCGGTTGCGCTGCTTTACGGTCACCCATCACACCGGACGGAACGCCTAGTCCTGCCGCCGCCCGGAGTTCCCACCACGACCCGTGACGGCAGGAGCGGGGGACCCACAGGCAGTACGCCGCCGAGGGATTTCCCGACGTGGCTCGGGGTGCAGCCGGTCCCCTTCCCGGGAGGCCGGCCGGACATCTCCAGTCCGAACCCGACAGCTCACCTCGCAGGCGACGGAGAGGAAAAGCGTCATGCCCGCACAGGGGAAGCACCGCCGCCCGAAGACCCGCCGCGCCACCCGCGCCGCTGCCCTCGCCACCGTCGGAGGGGCCGCGCTCGCGCTGCCGCTCATCGGCGCCACCGGGGCGCAGGCCGCGGACTCCGGCAGCACCACGTACACCGTGAAGTCCGGCGACACCCTGGCGAAGATCGCCAAGAGCCAGAACGTCGACGGAGGCTGGCAGCAGCTCTACAAGGACAACAAGAGCGTCATCGGCGGCAACGCGTCGCTGATCACGCCCGGCACCGAGCTCACCGTCGGCGGCGCGAGCGGGACGTCCGCCACGGCCACCCGGGCGAGCACGGCCTCGACCGGGTCCGGCTACGTGAAGCCCGTCGAGGGCTCCGTCGGCACCCAGTACCACTCGTCCGGCGCAATGTGGTCCAGCGGCTACCACACGGGCACCGACTTCGTGGTGGCCACCGGCACCCCGATCAAGGCCGTCTCCAACGGCACCGTCGTCTCGGCCGGCGACGGCGGCGCGTACGGCAACCAGATCGTCATCAAGAACGCCGACGGCTACTACTCCCAGTACGCCCACCTCTCCTCGGTCGGCGTCTCCGCCGGCCAGACGGTCACGGCGGGCCAGCAGATCGGCCTCTCGGGCGCGACCGGCAACGTCACCGGACCGCACCTGCACTTCGAGATCCGGACGACCGCGAGCTACGGCTCGGACGTCGACCCGGTCGCCTACCTGCGGAGCCACGGCGTCACCCTCTGACCCCCGGCACACCCCACGCGCCCCACGCGCCACACCCGGCCCCCAGATATTCCCTGGGGGCCGGGTGTGCTTTCTCACCACTCGTCAACCCCTGGTTACGGTCGCGTAGGTCACACCTCGGGGTGAAAGATGTGTGGTCGTGGCAAACGAATCGAGAGCACTCACGGACGCAGTGAACCCGGCCGACGCGACGGACGCGCACGACAGCGGGCTGATCCGCTCGTACGCCGCGGTGGGGGACAGCTTCACCGAGGGCGTCGGGGACCCCGGCCCCGACGGGACCTTCGTCGGCTGGGCCGACCGGCTCGCCGTCCTCCTGGACGACCGGGCCCCCGAGGACACCTTCCAGTACGCGAACCTCGCCGTACGCGGCAAGCTCATCGACCAGATCATCGAGCACCAGATCCCGCGGGCCGTCGAGCTCGCCCCGGACCTGGTGACCTTCGTCGCGGGCGGCAACGACATCATCCGGCCCGGCACCGACCCCGACGACGTGGCCGAGCGCTTCGAGAAGGCCGTGGTCCGGCTCACCGAGGCCGCGGGCACCGTCCTGGTCGCCACCGGCTTCGACACCCGCGACGTCGCCGTCCTCAAGCATCTGCGCGGCAAGATCGCCACGTACAACATGCACGTACGGGCCATCGCCGACCGGCACGGCTGCGCGATGCTCGACCTGTGGTCGCTCAAGTCCATCCAGGACCGCAGGGCCTGGGACGAGGACCGGCTGCACCTCGCCGCCGAGGGCCACACCCGGGTCGCGCTGCGCGCCGCGCAGGCCCTCGGTATCGAAGTGCCCGCCGACCCCGAGCAGGCCTGGCCGCTGCTGCCGCCCCGCGGCACGTTCGAGGTGCGGCGCGACGACATCCACTGGGCCCGGGAGTTCCTGGTGCCCTGGATCGGGCGCCGGCTGCGCGGCGAGTCCTCCGGCGACCGGGTGCAGGCCAAGGGGTTCCTCGACCCGCACGAGATCAAGCTGCAGCTGGAATCCGCGTCCTGAACCGTCGCCGCGGGAGTGGGGAGTCAGCGCCCTGACGTCAACTGGGCGCGCTCCAGGCCCAGTTCGCGGGCCAGGGCCTCGTCCACCCATTCCTGGGCGCGGGCCCGGGACACGGCGCCCTGGTACGTGGTCATCTGCACGGCGAGGCCGTCGAGGAGGGCCGTCAGGCGCAGCGCCGCACCCATCGGGTCGGGGCAGCTGAACTCGTCGGCCGCCACGCCTTCGGCGACGACCTCGGCGAGAGCCGCCTTCCACTGCTTGTCGAGGTCGCGGGCGACCTCGCGCAGGGCGGGCTCGCGCAGCGCGGCGGCCCAGCCCTCGATCCACAGCCGCCATCCCTTGGCCTGGCCGGTGGGCGCGTACCAGCGCACCGCCGCGCGCAGCCGCTTGAGCGCCGTGGTCCGCCGGCCGAGCAGTTTGTGGAGACGGGCCAGGTCGTCCTCGGCGGCGTAGGTGAACGCGGCCGAGACGAGCTTCTCCTTCGTCGAGAAGTGGTACAGCACCAGGGCGTTGCTCACCCCCAGCGCCGAGGCCACGTCGGAGATGCGCACGGCGGCGACGCCGCGCACCTCGATCTGCTCGATGGCGGCCCGCAGCAGTTCCGCGCGCCGTTCGGCAACGCTCAACCGGACTCTGGTCACCGGGCAACCCTATGTCGTCCGGGGCATCCGGTGCTTCGGCTCCTGCGAGACCGCCGTGCTCGCACGAGCACGGCGGTCTGCGGGCGGGGTCAGCCGGCGGCGCGCACCGCCGTGCGGATCACCTCGGCGACCTCCTTCGGGCGGGAGACGGCGATCGCGTGCGACGCGCCGTCCACCTCGACGACGGTGGCGCCGGCACGGCTGGCGCCGAACCGCTCGACCTCGGGGTTGATCGCCTGGTCGGCGCCGGCGATCACGGCCCACGACGGCGTGGTCCGCCAGGCCGCCGCGGTCGCCTTCTCCTCGAACGCGCCAGCGGCGAGCGGGCGCTGGGCCACCGCGAGGACCGAGGTCGTCTCCGCGGGCACATCGGCGGCGAAGATCGCGGGGAAGGCGTCCTCGGCGATGGTGACCTCGACGGCAGGCTCGCCGTCCGCGACCGGGTACGTCCACTGCTTCAGATTGCTGACCAGCGGCGACGCGGGGAAGCGGCCCTGGAGTTCGCCCAGGCTCTCGCCCTCTTCGAGGACGTACGCGGCCACGTAGACCAGGCCGACGACGTTCTCCGCGGCACCCGCGACCGTGATCAGGGCGCCACCGTAGGAGTGGCCGGCCAGGACGACGGGGCCGTCGATCTGGGCGACGAGCGAGGCGACGTACGCGGAGTCGGCGGCCAGACCGCGCAGCGGGTTGGGCGGGGCGATCACCGGGATGCCGTCGCGCTTCAGGTCGGCGATGACACCGGCCCAGCTCGCGGCGTCGGCGAAGGCGCCGTGGACCAGGACCACGGTCGGGGTGGGGTTCGTCATGATGAGTCCTTCGACAGGTGCAGCGGGGAGGAGGCGGGCGTCAGGCGGAGTGCAGGGCGGAGCGCAGGGTGCTGATCGCCAGCGCGATCGCGGCCTCGGCGGCGTGCGTCTCGCGCAGCGCGTTCAGCATCACGAAGTCGTGGATGATGCCCTGGAAGCGGACGGCGGTGACCGGGACACCGGCCGCGCGCAGCTTGTTCGCGTAGGCCTCGCCCTCGTCGCGCAGCACATCGGCCTCGCCCGTGATGACCAGGGCCTTCGGCAGTCCGGTCAGCTGCTCGGTGGTGGCGCGCAGCGGGGACGCGGTGATCTGGGCGCGCTCGGCCTCGTCGGTCGTGTACTGGTCCCAGAACCACTGCATGCCGTCGCGGCGCAGGAAGTAGCCGGTCGCGAACTGCTCGTAGGAGCCCGTGTCGAAGGCCGCGTCGGTCACCGGGTAGAAGAGGACCTGCTGCAGCAGCGGGACGCCGCCGCGCTGCTTGGCCATGAGGGTGAGGGCGGCGGTCATGTTGCCGCCCACCGAGTCACCGGCGACGGCGAGCCGGTCGCCGTCGAGGTCCTTGGTCGCGCCCTGGTCCACGATCCAGCGGGCGACGGCGAAGTTCTGCTCGATGGCGACCGGGTAGCGGGCCTCGGGCGAGAGGTCGTACTCGGGGAAGACGACGGCCGCGCCCGTGCCGACGGCGAGCTCGCGCACCAGCCGGTCATGGGTGTGGGCGTTGCCGAAGACCCAGCCGGCGCCGTGGATGTACAGGACGACCGGAAGGACGCCCTCGGCGCCCGCGGGACGGACGATGCGGGCGCGGACGCTGCCCGTGGGACCACCCTCGACGGTGATCCACTCCTCGTCGACCTCGGGCAGCTCGACCGGGCCCGACTGCACGTCGTCGACGGCCTTGCGGCCCTCCTCGGGGTGCAGCTGGAAGAGGTAGGGCGGGTTGGCGGTGGCCTCGGCGAAGGCGGTCGCGGCGGGCTCGAGTACCGGATCGACGGACATGGGTGTGCTCCTGGGGATCGAGGGGGGTGGCGGGTGCCGGTCCGGACGGACCGTGCCCCTGGACGCTAGGCGCGTCCGGCGACCGGCAGTTGACCGCGAGCGCACCGGGCCTGTCCCGACCGTGCACGTCCGGACGGGACTGACCGGATTGGCCCGATGGCGACGGTTAACACGCCTGATGCCCGCAACCACCCCCCACCTCCTAGAATGAAGAACTGATCAGGTGCTTGTGGGGGTAGTGGTGTCAGAGGATCGAACGTCGTTCGGGGCGTTGTTGCGGAATCTGCGGGTGGCCAGGTCGCTCACCATCGAAGGGCTCGCCGAGGCGTCGGGCATGAGCGTGCGCGGCATCGGCGACCTGGAGCGCGGCCGCCGCGCGGCCCCGCAGCGGCGCACCGTCGCCGCGCTCGCGGACGGCCTGGGCCTGGCCGAGACCGAGCGGGAGCGGCTGCTCGCGGCGGCCAGGACCGGCCGGGACTCCGGCTACAGCCCGGCCGGTGTACGCGCGTTCCCGCGCGGCGTCGACGACTTCGTGGGGCGCGAGCCGGAGCTGCGGCGACTCGCCGACCTGGCCGCGACGGACCGCACGGCCGGCGGACAGGCCGTCGTCGTCGCCGTGTCCGGCGCTCCCGGCGCGGGCAAGACGACCCTCGCGCTGCACGCCTCGCGGCAGCTCGCCGGGCACTTCCCGCACGGCCAGCTGATGATCGACCTGTCCGGTACGGACGAGGAGCCGCCGCCCGCCGCCGAGCTGATGGTCTCCGTCCTCAAGGCCCTCGGCACCCCGGACCGGGACCTCGCCAGGACGGGCCTCGCCGGGCGCCCCGAGCTCTACCGGCGCGTCCTCGCCGAGCGGCGCTGCCTGCTGGTGCTCGACAACGCACGCGACGAGGCACAGGTGCGGCCGCTGCTGCCGGGCTCGGGCCCGGCCATGGTGATCGTCACGAGCCGGCGCATGCTGACCGGACTCGACGCCGTGCACCGGGTCCCGCTCGGCGAACTGAGCCCCGACGAGGCCGCCGAGTTCCTCACCCTGCTGATCGGCAAGGAGCGCGCGGCGGCGGAGCCGGACGCCCTCGCCGACGTCGCCCGGCGCTGCGGCCATCTCGCCCTCGCCCTGCGCATCGCGGGCAACTGGCTGGCCACCCGCACCGGCTGGACCGTGCGCCGGCTCGCCGACCGGCTCGGGCACGCGGAGCGCAGGCTCGACGCGCTGACCGCGGGAGACGTACGGGTGAGCGGCGCCTTCGACCTGTCCTACCGGCAGCTCACGGCGACGGCCGCCCGGATGTTCCGGCGCCTGGCACTGGTTCCGGGCCCGGACGCGAGCGCCGCGCTCGCCGCGCGGCTCACCGGGCAGGAGCTGTTCGACGCCGAGGACACCCTGGAGGAGCTGGTCGAGGCCGGACTGCTCGGCTCGCGCGCGGACCGCTACCGGCTGCACGACCTGCTGCGCCTGTACGCGCAGGCGCGCCTGGCCACCGAGGAGTTCGGGCCCGCCGTCGACGCCTCCCGGCAGGCGCTGCACCGCTGGCTCCTGGAAACCGCCGTGGTCGCGGGCCGCTGGTACGAGCCCGACCACGGGGCGCCGCCCGCCTCCTGGCGGGGCACCGTCGACCTGTCCAGCGCCGAGCGGGCCCGGCACTGGCTCCAGGCCGAGGGCGCCAACTGGCTCGCCGCGCTGCGGGCCGCCGCGCGCGAAGGCGACCACGCCACCGTGGTCGAGGTGGCGGAGGCGCTGCACTGGTTCTCCGACCAGTGGCTCTTCTGGGGACACTGGTCGGAGGTCTTCGGCACCGCGGCGCGCAGCGCGCGGGCCCTCGGCGACCCGCTCGTCGAGGCGACCCAGCTCAACTACCACGCGTGGGCGGTCATGTTGTGCGAGGGCAGGCCGCTCGACAGCCTCCCGCTGTCCGCCGCGGCACTCGCGGCCGCGCGGCGGGCGGGCGATCCCGTGCAGCAGGCGTGGGCGCACCACTACGCGTCCTGGGCGTACCGTCTGCTGCGCCGGCCCGAGGAGGCGTTCGAGGCGGCGGACCGGGCGGCGGAGATGTTCCGCGAGGCCGACGACGTCCTCGGACTGCTCCAGGTCCTGCACGGCCGGGCGATGACCCTGGAGGTCGAGAAGCGCGACGAGGAGGCGCTGACGGTCTACCAGGACGTGATCGTGTTCCTGGACGAGGCGGGCGACCAGGTGGAGCCGCACAGCGCCACCATCACCCGGCTCGGCGCGCTCTCCGGTATCGGCCAGTGCTCGGGGCGGCTGGGCCGCTGGGACGATGCCGTCGACCACCTGGAGGCGGCCATCGCCCTGTGCCGGTCGTCGGGGAACATCGGCCTCGAGGGACGCAGTCTGCTGCTGCTCGTCGACGCCCTGCTGGCCGCGGGCCGGCCGGAGCGGGCCCGGCAGGCACTCGCGCACTGCGCCGAACTCGGCCCGGACGCCAATCCGGAGATCGTCGCCCGCGCGCGTGAGCGGCTCGCAAAGTGGGAGCACTAGGCAGGGCGCCCCTTCTTCTGCACCCGGTGTTCGTGCCTCCCGTTTCTGCCTCCTTTGTGCCTGGAGTCCGGCGCGGGGCACCGCTTGACTGGTGGGACGGAGTGACCACGGGTGTAGAGGAGAGCCTGGTTGAACCTGTTTCCGACCACTGAGGCGACGTCAGCCGGGGAGCGGCTCGCTCACTGGCGCGACACCGTCGGCCGCGCCCTGGTGCCGATGCGGGTGACTCCGTACGCGGCGGAGGGGAGCGAGGCAGCCGGGGACGGCGCCGTCCCGGGACGGATCGTCCCGGGACGGCTCGGACCGCTGCGGCTGGCCACGATGGAGGCCGGCCCCCAGCGACTGATCCGCAGCCGGGCGGACATCGCGCGCTCACCGCGGCCGTTCGTCGCGGCGCACATCCAGACCTCCGGCCGGGCCGAACTCCGGCAGGACGGCCGCACCGCCACCGTCGAGGCGGGCGGGCTCCTGGTCCACGACACGGCGCGCCCGTACACCCTGGACTTCCCCGAACCGTTCGCGTGCCGGACCGTCCTGCTGCCGCGGCACGCCCTCGACCTGCCCGACGACGAGCTGCGCCGGGTCACCGGCACCGCCGTCGGCACCGAGACGGGCGTCGGCGCGATCCTCGTGCCGTTCCTCACGACCCTGGTGGAGTCCGCGCCGTCCTGCCCGCCCGCGATCGCCGACCGGCTCGCCGCGGGCGCCCTGGACCTGTTCGGCACGCTGGCCGCCGAGCGGGCGCGGCCGGGGGACGGCGCGCGCGACGACCTGGTGCGGCGCATCCGGGACCACATCGACCGCCACCTGGCCGACCCCGCGCTCTCCCCGGAGACGGTCGCAGCCGCCCACCACATCTCCGTGCGCTATCTGCACCGTCTCTTCGAGAAGGAGAACCTCACCGTCAGCCGGCTCATCCAGCGGCGCCGACTGGCCCGCTGCGCCCGCGAACTGCTGCGCGGCGGCGCCGCCGGGCCCAGCGTGGCGGCGGTGGCGCACCGGTGGGGGTTCGTCAGCTCCGCGCACTTCAGCCGGTCGTTCCGCGGGGTGTACGGGCACTCCCCGCGCGAGTGGCGGGCCCTGAAGACGGCGGCCGTCAGCGGCGCCGTGGACGAGGCCGCGGTACTCCGGCCGATCGGACACTGAGGGGCACGCGCGCGTGCGCCGACAGACAACACGGGGGCCGCGCCCGCGCCTAGCGTCACTGTTCCAGTACAGCGGCACGGCCCCGGAGGCGCACCATGACGATCACATCCACCACCACCCCGACGGGCGCCGACGCGGCCGCCCGGCAGGAGCCGGTGATCCAGCGGTTCGGCACGCTCAAGGGCTTCCCGCTGGGCCTGACCGACGAGGCGCGTGCCTACGGGTGCGAGCGCCTGAACAAGATCCTGGCGGACACCCAGATCCTGTACGGCCTCTACAAGAAGCACCACTGGATCATGCGCGGCCCGACCTTCTTCCAGCTCCACCTCCTTCTGGACAAGCACGCGCAGGCGCAGCTGGAGATCGTCGACGCCCTCGCCGAACGCGTCCAGACGCTGGGCGGCGTGGCCGTCGGCGACCCCCGGCACGTCGCGGAGCTGACCTCGGTGCCGCGCCCTCCGGACGGAGTGGAGCCCGTCCCGGCGATGCTGTCCCGGCTGCTCGACGCCCACCGGACGATTCTCGTGGAGAGCAGGGAGAGCGCCGCGAAGGCCGCCGCCCTGGGCGACGACGGCACCAACGATCTGCTGGTCTCCCAGGTCGTGCGCACCGGCGAGCTCCAGGCGTGGTTCCTGGCGGAGCACCTGGTCGACACCCCGCTGGTCGCCGACTGACCGCTTGCGGCACCGACCGGCTCTCGACGCCGCCCGCCTACGTCACCGGTACCAGCCGAACCGCTCGGCCAGCACGGGCAGCCGCTCGGTGACGATCGCGTGCGCCGCGGCCCGCGGCGTCGTCCCGTCGGCCGCGGCGCGGGCCAGCATCCGGTCGATGAGGTCGCGCATGGAACGCCGCGTACGGCCGAACGCCTCGTCCGCGTCGGCGCCGATGTCGCCGAAGAGGGTCCACCACCACCAGGCGTTCGTCCCGGAGTTGACCACCACGTCGGGCAGGACCGTGATGCCGCGTTCCGCGAGCAGGTCCTCCGCCTCCGGCAGGACCGGCATGTTGGCCGCCTCGACGATCCAGCGGGCGGTGATCCGTCGCTGGTTCTCCGTGTCGATCGCGTACGAGACGGCGGCCGGGACCAGTACGTCCGCGTCGGCCGCCAGCCACGCGTCCCCCGGCAGCTCACGGTCCCCGGGGCGCAGGCGCGAGCGGTCCACGCCGCCGTACGCGTCGCGGCCCGCGAGCAGCGCCTCCACGTCGAGGCCCTCGGGGTTCGCGACCGTCCCCGTGAGGTCGGCGACGGCGACGACCTTCAGGCCCGCGCGGGCGAGGAACCGGGCCGTCGCGCCGCCCATCGTGCCCAGCCCCTGCAACGCGACACGGGTGCCCGCGTGCGGGACGCGCGCGCGGTCGAGCGCGGCGAGCACCGACTCGGCGACACCGCAGCCGCCCACCAGCTCGTCGAGGCCGATGCCGTCCACGTCGACCGCGAAGGCGGCGGCGAGCCGCGCCCGCGCGGCGGCCTCGTCGTCGAGCAGCGGGTACACCGCCTGGATCGAAGAGACGAGCCCCGCCTCCTCCGCCGCCGCGTCGACCAGGTCCTGGGTGAGCCCCAGATCCTCGCCGGTCGTCCAGACGGACTCGATGAACGGGCGCATCGCCTTCAGGTACCGCACCAGGACGCCGTACGCCTCCGGGTCCCGCGGATCGCAGTCGATGCCGCCCTTGGCGCCGCCGAGCGGGACGTAGCGGGCCTGCGGGTCGTAGTGCAGGGCCTCCTTCATCGTCATGCCGCGCGCGAGTCCGGCGACCTCGGCGAGGGTGCAGCCCGGGCGCATCCGCAGGCCGCCGCTGGACACCCCACGGACCAGCCGGTCGACCACCAGGTAACCCTTGCGGCCGCTGACGTGGTCGGTCCAGGTCAGCTCGATCAGCGGGCTGGCGGGGAGTGCCGGCACGTAGTCCTCCAGATGTGTTGCTGAATGGTCGGTCAGTATCGGGAGGGGGCGGGAGCCCTGTCAACGTGCGCGGGGCACGGGACGGGACACTGAACGGGGAATCAGCGCGGAATCACCCGCGCTGGGCGGGGACGAAACCGGGGGCGCCGTGCGTTGTCCGTGGGGCCGCACATAATGGGAACCCTGATCGATCAACGGGAGGCGCCGTGTCACGTTCTCTGAGTTCCGGGCTGCGATCGCTGCAACCCGCCGCTTTCGGCGCCGAGCCCACCGGCGCGCGCCTGGAGCGCATCCGCAGGTCGCCGAACTTCGCGGACGGCTCCTTCCAGAACCCGGAGGGCGCCCGCACCCGCCCCGACGGCTCCATGATCGAGTTCGCGAAGGTCTACTTCCGCAAGGAGGAGCGCGCCCTGCGCGCCCCCGCCGGGACCGTGCCCGTGCACGCCACGACCCTCGCCGACCTGTCGAAGCCGTCGGCGAGCGGCCTGCGCATCACATGGATGGGCCACTCCAGCGTGCTGGCCGAGATCGACGGGGCGCGGGTGCTCTTCGACCCGGTCTGGGGCGACCGCTGCTCCCCGTTCCCCTTCGCCGGCCCCAAGCGGCTGCACCCCGCGCCGCTGCCGCTCGCCGCGCTCGGCCCGGTCGACGTGGTGGTGATCTCGCACGACCACTACGACCACCTGGACATGCCCACGATCAAGGCGCTGGCCGACACCGACACCGTCTTCGCGGTGCCGCTCGGAGTGGGCGCCCACCTGGAGCACTGGGGCGTGCCCGCCGACCGGCTGCGCGAGCTGGACTGGAACGAGGAGACCACGGTCGCCGGGGTGACGCTCACCGCGACCCCCGCCCGCCACTTCTGCGGCCGCGGCCTGCGCAACGCCCAGCACACGCTGTGGGCGTCGTGGGTGGTCACCGGGCCCGACCACCGCGTCTTCCACAGCGGTGACACCGGCTATTTCCAGGGCTTCAAGGAGATCGGCGCGGAGCACGGCCCGTTCGACGTCACCATGATCCAGATCGGGGCGTACTCCGAGTACTGGCCGGACATCCACATGACGCCCGAGGAGGGCATGCGCGCCCACCTCGACCTCCAGGGCGGCCCGGTGTCCGGGCCGATGCTGCCGATCCACTGGGGCACGTTCAATCTGGCCCCGCACCCGTGGACCGAGCCGGGCGAGCACTCCGTCGACGCGGCCCGCCGTGCCGCCGCCCGACTCGCCCTCCCGCGCCCGGGCGAGCCCTTCGAGCCGTCGGCCGAGTCGCTGCCCACGACCCAGTGGTGGCGCGTGGCCGCCGCGGTGCCGGCGGGCGGCTGGCCGGTGGCGGACGCGGGGGAGCCAGAGGTGGCGGTGGCGGGCTAGGGCCTGTCTTCACACTCCCCTCGTCGCCCGAAGGGCGGCCCCGCGGCGTCTGGTGCGTGCTCTCGCCGTGCCGGGTGCAAGGCCTCGTACTGGACGTACTCGGCCTTGTGCCCGGTGCGGCGAAGGGGGTACCTCCCGCACGAGCCGTGCGAAGCCGGTTCGAGTGTGGGGGAGCGTGCCAGGCGTCGCGGGGCAGAGGGGAGTTTGAAGACAGGCCCTAGGGGCCGCGACGGAGGGCACGCCAGGGTCCCGGCGCGGGTGCGCCGGCCCGTCCCCGGGGCCTCTCAGTCCTTGCCCAACGCCCTCTCGAGCAGCGGCAGCAAGCGGTCCCAGTGCCGCTCCAGCCCCTCCGCGTCGAATGCCGACGTGTCCGACATCGTGAAGCCGTGGACGGTGCCCGGGTAGATCTCCGTCGACGCGGCGCGGCCCGCCGTGGTCAGGGCCTGGTCGAGCGCGGCCAGGGACGCGGGGGTCATGTCGCCCTCGGCCAGGCCGAGATGGATCTCCCCGGTGATCGCGGAGAACCGGCGGTGCGGGCTGTCCGGTGCGTCCGTGACCAGGGCCGCGGGATGGAACCCGGCGACGGCCGCCACCCGGTCGGGACAAGCCGCGGCGGTGCGCAGGGCCAGGGCGGCGCCCATGCAGTACCCGACCGCGGCGACCGGACCGTCGGCCACCTCGGGCTGCGCGGTGAGGAACGCGAGAAAGGCGTCGGCGTCCCGCAGAGCGCGCTCCGCGGTGTGCGCCTCGATCATCGGCCACAGCGTCTCGAACAGCACCGGCCGCGAGGCGTCGTCGATGTGCTCGGGGAGGTCGACCACCGGGGTCGGGCTGTCCCGGTAGAAGACGTTCGGCACGAGTACGTAGTAGCCGTGGGACGCCAACTCGCGGGCCTTGCGCTCCAGCTCGGCACGGAGACCGAAGGCGTCCATGTACAGCAGCACCCCCGGGTGCCGCGAACCGTGGTCCGGGAAGGCGGCGAAGGCGTCGGCCGTGCCGTCGGGGGTGGGGATCAACAGGGTCTTGGTGAACAAGTTCTTCCTCTCCTATCGACATCCCAGGCTAGCCCCGCGGCCCGCACGGCCGACGGATCCTCACCCCGCGGGACGCGAACGCGCCCCCACGCAGAACTCGTTCCCCTCCGGATCCGCCATCAGGACGTGATGGCCGTCGAACGACGCCACGATCGAGCCGCCGGCCCGCACCAGCCGCTCCGCCTCCGCGACGATGCGGGACCAGCGCTCCTCCGGTGAGCCGTGGCCCGGTACCCGTACGTCGATGTGCAGCCGGTTCTTGGCCGTCTTCGGCTCGCGCACCTTCAGGATCGACAGCCGCGGCCCGACCCCGTCCGGATCGCACAGCCACGCGCCGTCGTCCTCCTCCTCGTCCTCGGGCGGCCCGAAGGAGGCGAGCCACTCCTCGCGCGTCGCGAACGGCGCGGGCGGGGGCTCGTCCACGTAACCGAGCGCCGTCTTCCAGAAGTCGGCGAGCACGGTCGCGTCCGCGCAGTCGAGCGTGAGGTCGAAGGAGGTGGCCATGAGAGCCGACCGTACGCGCGGGCACTGACAATCCGGTCCGCCGCACCGCAACCCCACGCGATATCGCTCTGCAGTGCGAGGACTCATACCAGAGCGGGACCTCGACCGTCCGAGTTTGGCAACTGCCCACCGCACTTACGACGTGGACGACTACCGTGAGTGGCCGCCGAGCGACGCGCGGTCGTCGCGACGTGCCCTCATCAGCCCAGACCCGAGAGCCCCCCCACACCTGAGAGTCCGAGGACGCCGCATGTCTCAGCTTCGCCAGCCGGTCCCACGCGCGGACCGGCGTGAAGGCGGCCGGCACGGCAAGCCGGCCGGGCGGGCCGCCGCGCCGCGACCGGCGGAGACCCACATACGGCCGCAACTGCTGCGCATCGCCGTGCTGCCCCCACTCGCGGTGGCGCTCGGCGCCTGCGCCGCCGTCATCTTTCTCGTACGGTCCACCGGCGTACGCCCCAGCACCGAGCTGTGGGCGGTACTCACCGGAGCCTGCGTGGTCACGACGGCGGCCATCCTGATCGCCGCGGTGGCCGCCGACCGCACGGCCACCGCCGTCCACGACCGGGTCGTCGGACTGCGCCGCGCCAGCGCCCGCGGCCAGGCCGAACTGCGCGGCCTGGTCGACCAGTTGCGCAAGGGCGAGGAGCCGCCACCGCGCCGCGCCCCCAAGACCCCGCCGCCGGGCGCCGACGACTTCGACAGACTCTCCGCCGACATGGCCCGCGCCCAGGACATCGCGGTCACCGCCGTCGTCCAGGCCTCCCAGCTCTCCAGCCAGGCGGGCAGCCGGCAGAAGGTCGAGGTCTTCGTCAACCTGGCGCGACGCCTGCAGTCCCTCGTCCACCGCGAGATCTCGATCCTCGACGACCTGGAGAACGACGTCGAGGACCCGGACCTGCTCAAGGGCCTGTTCCATGTGGACCACCTCGCGACCCGCATCCGCAGGCACGCGGAGAACCTCGCCGTCCTCGGCGGCGCCGTCTCGCGGCGCCAGTGGAGCCACCCGGTGTCCATGACCGAGGTGATGCGCTCCGCCATCGCCGAGGTCGAGCAGTACTCCCGGGTCAAACTGGTCCCGCCGATCGACGGCACGGTGCGCGGACACGCCGTCGCCGACTGCATCCACCTGCTCGCCGAACTCGTCGAGAACGCCACGGTGTTCTCCGCCCCGCACACCCAGGTCCTGCTCCGCGCCAACCTGGTGACCTCCGGACTCGCCATCGAGGTCGAGGACCGCGGACTGGGCATGCCGGTCACCGAGCAGAACAAGATGAACGCCCTGCTCACCGACCCCGACCAGGTCAACGTCGCCAGCCTGCTCCAGGACGGCCGGATCGGCCTGTTCGTCGTGTCCCAGCTCGCTCGGCGGCACGGCATCACCGTGCGGCTGCAGACCAACATCTACGGGGGAGTCCAGGCCGTCCTCGTCGTACCCCAGGAGCTGCTCGGCTCCGAGGACGGCGAGCGCGCGCCCCGGGTGCGCAAGGCCACCGCCGCCGCGACCGCCGACAGCGTGCTGGGCCCGCAGGCCGCCGCCGCGGCTGTCGCGTCCCCGCCGCCCGTACGGCAGGTCCCGCCCGCCGACCCGCGGCCGCCCGCCGCGGTACCGCCCCGGCCGCAGCCGGAGACACCCCCCGCCCCGTCCGGCCTGCCCAGGCCGCTGCCCCAGCGCATCGCCGGCAGCACCCGCTCCACCCCGGCCGAGGCCGTGCCCGGCATCCGCCCCGAGGACCGCGAGACCGTGGTCCAGAGCACGGAGGACCCGCCCGCACCCCTGGCCGGACCGGTGCGCGGCACCATGGGCCGGCCTCAACTGCCCCGGCGCAGAGCACAGGAACACCTCGCGCCACAGCTGCGCGGCGGACCCGCACCACGCCAGGAC
The DNA here is from genome assembly GCF_040645755.1 of Streptomyces sp. NPDC046716. Taxonomy (NCBI): domain Bacteria; kingdom Bacillati; phylum Actinomycetota; class Actinomycetes; order Kitasatosporales; family Streptomycetaceae; genus Streptomyces; species Streptomyces sp. NPDC046716. The sequence goes on along the minus strand of NZ_JBEYYU010000044.1, from coordinate 11,063 downwards.
GACGAGTCGCCCGCCGGGCACGACCCCGGCCTCATGGCGGCGTTCCAGCGCGGCATCACCCTCGCCGAGGCCGCCGATCCGCGCGAGGTCCCGCACCGCGACCCACGGAACGAGGGCGGGAACGGCACATGACGCCCCGCCACGCGCGCGTACAGCGCCAGGAGACACCCGCCGGGCCCCCACGCCCGACCGGTCCCTCTCCTGACTCTCCCTGTCCCGCCTCTCCCGTGTCCCCGATCACCAGCACCACACCGAGCAGTCCACCAAGGAGTCGATCCCCCATGGCGAGCGATGTGCCGACGGGTCATGTGTCCGATCTCGACTGGCTGATGAGCGGCCTCGTCCAGCGCGTACCCCACACCAACAGCGCCGTGCTCCTCTCCTCCGACGGCCTGGTCAAGTCCGTACACGGCCTGGACACCGACAGCGCCGACCACATGGCGGCGCTCGCCTCCGGCCTCTACTCGCTGGGCCGCAGCGCCGGCGTCAGGTTCGGCGACGGCGGCGACGTACGACAGGTCGTCGTGGAGCTGGACTCCGCGCTGCTGTTCGTGTCGACCGCGGGATCCGGCACCTGTCTCGCGGTGCTCGCCGGGCGGGAGGCCGACGCCGCCGTGCTCGGCTACGAGATGGCCATGCTCGTCAAGAGCGTGCGGCCCTACCTGGTGACCGCGCCCCGGCAGACCTCGGCCGAACCCACGGCGATGAGGAATTGAGGGTGACGGCCCCGCAGGACGGGCCGTGGCTCGACGGTGCGGCAGGCCGCCTCGTACGTCCCTACACCGTCAGCAACGGGCGCACCCGGCCGAGCACCTCGCTCGATCTGCTCACCCTCGTCATGGCCACCGGGACGACCCCCCTCGGCTACCTGGGGCCCGAGCACGGCCAGGCGCTCGAACTGTGTGCCCGGCCCACATCGGTCGCGGAGATCGCCGGGCACCTGAAGCTCCCCGCAGTCGTCACCAAGGTGCTCCTGTCCGACCTCGTCGACTGCGGGGCGGTCACCGCCAAGCCCCCCACGTTCCACGAAAACCCCACTGACCGGTCCCTACTGGAGGCAGTGCTCGATGGACTACGACGACAGCTCTGACCTGTTCCCCACCGCACTGAAGATCCTGGTCGCGGGCGGGTTCGGGGTCGGCAAGACGACCTTTGTCGGAGCGGTCAGCGAGATCGCTCCGCTCAGCACGGAAGAGCTGCTCACGACGGTCAGCGCCGACACCGACCATCTCGACGGCATCGAGAACAAGGTCGAGACGACGGTCGCGATGGACTTCGGCCGGATCACCCTGGACCCCGAACACGTGCTCTACCTCTTCGGTACGCCCGGCCAGGAGCGTTTCTGGTTCATGTGGGACGAGCTCTCCGAGGGCGCGCTGGGGGCGGTGATCCTCGCCGACACCCGCCGCCTGGAGGACTGCTTCGCCGCCGTCGACTTCTTCGAGGAGCGCGGCATGGGCTTCATCGTGGCGGTCAACGAGTTCGACGGCTCCTACCGCTACGAACCCGAGGAGGTGCGCGCCGCCATCGACCTGGACCCCCGGGTGCCCGTGGTGCGCTGCGACGCGCGCATCTCCAGCTCCGGCATCCAGACCCTGCTCACCCTCGTCCGGCATCTGCTGGCCCACGCGGCTCCCGCGGCCACCGGCTACGGAGCCCACACGTGACGTACGACGCGACCGGACGTCTGCTGCTGACCCCGGTCGACAAGGAGGGACCGGAGCGGGCCCGGCGGCTGCTCCGGCTCGATCTGGGGCGACGGCCGGAAGCCGCCTTCGACCTGTTCGCGGACCGGCTCGCCGAGGTGGCCGGGGCGCCCTTCGCGGGGGTCAACTTCATCGACGGGGACCGCCAGTTCTTCGCCGGTCTGCACACCCCGGACGGCGTCCGGCCGAGTGCGGCGAGCCGGTCCGTGGCGCGCGACCACGGCTACTGCCCGCACGTCGTGGCGCGGCGCAAGGCGCTCGTCCTCGACGACGTCCGCGACTACCCGCGGTTCGCGGGCAATCCGGTGGTCGACGAGACCGGCACCCGCTCGTACCTGGGCGCTCCGCTGCTCGACGACCGTACGGGGCTCGCGCTCGGCACCGTCTGCGTGGTGGACACCGAGCCGCGCCTGTGGGGCCGCTCGGGGCTCGCGACCATCAAGGCGATGGCCGGCGAACTGATGCACATCGTGCGCGGACGCGGCGACCCGACCGGGAAATTCTCCCGCGCGCACCCGAGTTGACCGCCCGCGCCGAGGGCCCCCGGGGCCTGTAGGAAAGCTGCGGCGGCGCTTAAGAAAACCTCGATGGACCCGGACAGCCCTGGTGAGGAAGAGTCGGGGGCGGCGGCGGAGGACGGCCGCCACCCCCCTCTGCTTGCTACGCGGGTGGCCGCGTGCTGCCCGCGTGCGCGACGACAGGAGCCGAGCCGTTGAAGGCGCTGGTCAAGGAGAAAGCCGAACCGGGACTGTGGCTGACGGACGTGCCCGAACCGTCCGTCGGCCCCGGCGACGTGCTGATCAAGGTGCTGCGCACCGGTATCTGCGGCACCGATCTGCACATCCGCGCCTGGGACGGCTGGGCGCAGTCGACCATCAGCGCCCCGCTCGTCGTCGGCCACGAGTTCGTCGGCGAGGTCGTCGGGACCGGTCGTGACGTCGCGGACATCACCGTCGGCGACCGGGTCAGCGGCGAGGGCCACCTCGTGTGCGGCAAGTGCCGCAACTGCCTGGCCGGCCGCCGCCACCTGTGCCGGGCGACGGTCGGCCTGGGCGTGGGCCGCGACGGCGCGTTCGCCGAGTACGTCGCGCTGCCCGCCTCGAACGTGTGGGTGCACCGGACCCCCGTCGACCTCGACGTCGCCGCGATCTTCGACCCGTTCGGCAACGCCGTGCACACCGCGCTGTCCTTCCCGCTGGTCGGCGAGGACGTGCTGATCACCGGCGCCGGGCCGATCGGCCTGATGGCCGCCGCGGTCGCCCAGCACGCCGGCGCCCGCAACGTCGTGATCACGGACGTCAGCGAGGAGCGCCTGGAGCTGGCCCGCAAGGTCGGCGTCAGCCTCGCCCTGAACGTCGCCACGTCCACCATCGCCGACGGCCAGCGCGAGCTCGGCCTGCGCGAGGGCTTCGACATCGGCCTGGAGATGTCCGGCAACCCGACGGCCATGCGCGACATGCTCGCCAACATGACCCACGGCGGCAAGATCGCCATGCTCGGCCTGCCGTCGCAGGAGTTCGCCGTCGACTGGGCCCGCATCGTCACCTCGATGATCACCATCAAGGGCATCTACGGACGTGAGATGTTCGAGACCTGGTACGCGATGTCGGTCCTCCTGGAAGGCGGCCTCGACCTCGCCCCGGTGATCACCGGCCGGTACGCGTACACCGACTTCCACGCCGCCTTCGACGACGCGGCGAGCGGCCGCGGCGGCAAGGTCATCCTCGACTGGACCGCCTGAACTCCCCCCGCACCTAAGGACTTACGCATGTTCGACAACGTACGCGAAGACCTCCGGGTCACCCTCGACGAGATCGTCGCCGCGGGCCTGCACAAGCCCGAGCGCGTCATCGGCACCCCGCAGTCGGCCACCGTCGGCGTGACCTCGGGGGGCCGCCCCGGCGAGGTGCTGAACTTCTGCGCCAACAACTACCTGGGCCTCGCCGATCACCCCGAGGTCATCGCCGCGGGACACGCGGCCCTCGACCGCTGGGGCTACGGCATGGCCTCCGTCCGCTTCATCTGCGGCACCCAGGAGGTCCACAAGGAACTGGAGGCGCGCCTGTCCTCCTTCCTCGGCCAGGAGGACACGATCCTCTACTCCTCCTGCTTCGACGCCAACGGCGGCGTCTTCGAGACCCTGCTCGGCCCCGAGGACGCGGTGATCTCCGACGCCCTCAACCACGCCTCGATCATCGACGGCATCCGGCTGTCCAAGGCCAAGCGCTTCCGCTACGCCAACCGCGACATGGCCGACCTGGAGGCCCAGCTCAAGGCGGCCGGCGAGGCCGGTGCCCGCCGCAAGCTCATCGTCACCGACGGTGTCTTCTCCATGGACGGCTACGTCGCCCCGCTCGGCGACATCTGCGACCTCGCCGAGGCGTACGACGCCATGGTCATGGTCGACGACTCGCACGCCGTCGGCTTCGTCGGCCCCGGCGGCCGCGGCACTCCCGAGCTGCACGGCGTCATGGACCGCGTCGACATCATCACCGGCACCCTCGGCAAGGCGCTCGGCGGCGCCTCCGGCGGCTACGTCGCCGCCCGCGCCGAGATCGTCGCGCTGCTGCGCCAGCGCTCGCGCCCCTACCTGTTCTCCAACAGCCTCGCGCCGGTCATCGCCGCCGCCTCCCTGAAGGTCCTCGACCTCCTGGAGTCCGCGGGCGACCTGCGCGAGCGGCTGGCCGCCAACACCAAGCTGTTCCGTACGCGGATGACGGAGGAGGGCTTCGACATCCTCCCCGGCGACCACGCCATCGCCCCGGTGATGATCGGCGACGCCGCTGTCGCGGGCCGCATGGCCGAGCTGCTGCTCGAGCGCGGCGTGTACGTGATCGGCTTCTCGTACCCGGTGGTCCCGCAGGACAAGGCCCGGATCCGGGTCCAGCTGTCGGCCGCGCACTCCACCGAGGACGTGAACCGGGCCGTCGACGCGTTCGTCGACGCCCGCGCGCAGCTCGGCTGAGCGGCCGGTCGGCCGAGGCTGATCGGTTTGGGAGAATAGGGGCATGATCGAAGCGCGGCGGCTGCACATCCTCCGTGCGGTGGCCGACCACCGCACCGTGACGGCGGCTGCCGCCGCGCTCTATCTGACGCCCTCCGCGGTCTCCCAGCAGCTCACCGCCCTGGAGCAGGAGACCGGCCACAAGCTCGTCGAGCGCGGGGCGCGCGGCGTACGGCTCACCCCGGCCGGCGAGATCCTGCTGAAGCACACCAACGCCGTTCTGGCGCAGCTGGAGACGGCCGAGGCGGAGCTTGCCGCCTACAGCACCGGCGAGGCGGGGACGGTCACCGTCGCCTCCTTCGCGACCGGCATCGGGCTCGTCGTGGGCCCCGCCCTGGCCCGTCTGGGCAGGACCGCCCCCGGCATCCGCGTCCGCGTCCAGGACGCCGAGGGCGACGCCAGCCTGCCGATGCTGCTCGACCGCCGGATCGATGTCGCCGTCGCCGTCGAGTACCGGGGCGCGCCCGGCGCCGACGACGACCGGATCACCCGGGTGCCGCTGTACGCCGAGCCCTTCGACGCGGTGCTGCCCGTCGCGCACCGGCTCGCCGACGCGGAGTGGGTGCCGGTCGCGGACCTGGCCAAGGACACCTGGATCGGCCCGTACCCCGGCAACCCCTGCCACGACGTGGTGGTCCTCGCCTGCGAGCACGCCGGGTTCTCCCCGCAGTTCGAGCACCTTTCCGACGACTTCCGCGCGGTCGTCTCGCTCGCCTCCGCTGGCGGCGGCGTCGCGCTCGTGCCACGCTCGGCGCTGCGCGGCATGGACCTCGCCGAGGTCGTCGTCCGGCCCATCGACGGCGTGGTGCCGACCCGCAAGGTCTTCGCCGCGGTCCGGCACGGCGCCGAGACCCATCCGCTGATCCGGCCGGTGCTCGACGCGCTGGGGGAGGCCGCGGCGGCCTGAGAGCGCGACCCACCCGGCGTCGGGCCGGTGCTGTCAGAGCACCCCGCCCGCCGCGTCGTGGAACACCTCCGGCCAGTACACGTACTCGTCCAGGTCCTCCGATTCCCGGCAGGCCTCCGGGTCGCACGCGGCCAGGGTCGTCAGCATGATCTCGGCGAGATGGACGTAGAAGTCGTCGGTGCTGCCCTTGAGGTCGTAGCGCTCCACGACCTCCCTCTCCACCCCGTGCATCCACAGAGCGAAGGCCAGCGAGGAGATGTCGGCGTTCATCGGAGTCAGCCGGTCGTAGGTGCACGGCGCGTGGTGGACCGCGCCCGAGCGACCGTCGAGCACCACGTCCACGTCCTGCGGGGTACTGCCCAGGTGCAGCCACTGATCGGCGTCGGCCACGGGCGGACGGCCGTCGGCGCCTTCGTACAGGTGCCGCAGTTCCGGATCACGGGCGGACTCCGCGTGATCCTCGGCGAGGGTGCGCAGCGGGGCGTCCGGCGACCCGGCGGCGCAGAACGACGGCGCCTCCCTCGGCAGCCCGACCTCGACGAGGAACCGCCGCGTCGGCTCGTGCACGAGCGCGGGCGGCAGCTCGTCCGGCGTGAATCGCCGCACCCCGTCCGGCCCGAACACGTCCACCAGCGCCCGCGCGGGCAGATCGAGCAGCAGCCCGCGCCCCGGCGCCGCGATCAGCGCCAGCGGCTTGACGACCGCCACGATCCGCCACAGGTTCGGCAGCCCGAGCGGCCAGTGCTCCGGCCCACTCCCGACGCCCCAGTCCTGCGCACCCCAGGCCTCCTCGCCCAGGACCGAGACCAGCCGCTCGCGCGCCTCCCGCACGGTCCCGGGCCCCGCCCGCCCGGCCAGATCGGCGAACCGCCCGCACCGACCGTCGAAGTCCGCGACCGCGCCCACCAGGCGGTGCAGCGACTCCATCGAGGGGGCCAGCGGATGGACCTCGGCATGGCGCGGGTCGTACATGTCGAGGAGGTACACCCGGTCCGAGCCGGGGTCTCTGACCACCTCCTGCTCCAGGGGAAGGAACTGCCCGACCACGTCGAGCCCCGCGATGAACGGATCGAGTCCCGCGGGATCGAACTTGTCCGGGACGAACTCCACCGCCCGCCGCACAGGAGTCCCCGCCGCCCATAACGCCACCAGTGCCGATCCCTGCCCCATGAACACCCTCACCCCGTAGTGGACCGTGAACGGCGTCCACCGTAATGGCGGGCTCTGACAATTCCGCCGACTCCACGTGACCGCCGCATGCGACCCGCGTAACCTGCTCGTTTCATATGTGGGATACCGTGCCGAATATGAGACGCGAGAGTGAGTCGCCGCGGAGCGGCACCGATGGGGAGGCGGACCCCGTCGACACCCGGCTCGGCGCCCGCCTGTCCGAGCTGCGGGCTGAGCACGGCTGGTCCCTCGGCGAGCTGGCGGAGCGCAGCGGAGTCAGCCGGTCCACCCTGTCCCGCGCCGAGCGGGCCGAGATCAGCCCGACCGCGGCCCTGCTCAACCGGCTGTGCGCCGTGTACGGGCGGACCATGTCGCAGCTCCTGAGCGAGGTCGAGTCCGCCCCGGCCCAAGTGGTGCGCGCCGCCGACCAGCCCGTCTGGCGCGACGACGCCAGCGGCTTCCTGCGCCGCTCGGTCTCCCCGCCGCTCGCCGGACTGCGCGCCGAGATCGTCGAAGGCACCCTGGAGCCGTACGGCGACATCGCCTACGACCGGCCGCCCGTCCCCGGCCTCGAACAGCACATCTGGGTCCTGGACGGCCTCCTCGACCTCACGGTGCAGAGCGTCACCCACCGCCTCGCCCCCGGAGACTGCCTCCGCTTCCGGCTGTGGGGCCCCACGCACTTCCACTGCCCCGGCCCCGACCCCGTCCGCTACGCACTGGTGGTGGTGCTCCCATGACGACCCCGGTCCTGCTGACGCCCGCCGACTTCCCCTCCTGGACGACGCCCCTGGGCGATCTCCTGCTGGACGTCGTCGCGGGCGGGGGCTCCCTCGGATTCCTCGACGGACTCACCCGGGACGAGGCGATCGCCTGGTGGCGCGACCTCACCCCCGCCGTCACCCGCGGCGACATCGCCGTCTGGGCCGCGCACGACACCGACGGCCGCTGCCTCGGCACGATCACCCTCGGCTTCACCGGAATGCCGAACGGCCGGCACCGTGCCGAGGTGCGCAAACTGATGGTGCACAGCGCCGCCCGCGGCCGGGGTCTCGGCCGTGTCCTGCTCGCCACCGCCGAGCGGGCCGCCACCGCCCGCGGCATCACCCTGCTCGTCCTCGACACCGAGACCGACAGCCCCGCCGAGGGCTTCTACCGCGCCGCCGACTGGCAGCGCGTCGGCACGATCCCCGACTACGCGTCCGATCCCGCCGGAGTGCTGCGGCCCACGACGCTCTACTACAAGCGCCTCCAGCAGCGGACCGGATCCGCGGCCTGACCGGGCCGCCGTCCGGGCACGGCAGGAATGGAGGCCGCCGGGGTAGGGGAGATGCAGGTCGGCACAGCACCGGCCGCGTTCAGAGTCCGCCGGACCGTCCGAGAAGGAGCCCCCATGTCCGACGCCGAACCCACGTACACCACCAGCGCGCTCAGCACCGGCGACGGCGCGGCCGTGGCCACGTACACCTGGCTGCCCGCCGGCGGCAGGCCGCGCGCCTTCGTGCAGATCGCCCACGGAGCCGCCGAGCACGGTCTGCGCTACGACCGGTTCGCCCGTCACCTCACCGCCCACGGCTACGGCGTCATCGCCTCCGACCATCGCGGCCACGGCGCCACCGCCGCGACCACCGGCGGCTACGGCGTCACCGACGACGGCGACCCCGCCACCGTCGACGCCTGGGTGTCGATCATCGAGGACCTGAAGGCCATCGGCGACCAGGCGAGGGCCCTGTACCCGGACGTCCCCTTCGTCCTCCTCGGCCACAGTCTCGGCTCGCTCCTCGCCCGCGACTACGCCCAGCGGTACGCGGACGACCTGGTGGGCCTGATCCTCTCCGGCACCTTCCGCTCCCTGCCCGGAGCCGACAACGAGAGCTCGATCGCGGACCTGGAGAGCCGGATCGCCCGCGACGGCCGAGCGGCCCCGTCCTCGTACGTCCCCGACCTCTTCACCTCCTTCAACGACCCCTACGAGCACCGCACCGGCTTCGAGTGGCTCTCGCGGGACGAGGCCGAGGTCGACAAGTACGTCGCCGACGAGCGCTGCGGCTTCCCGTTCTCGGCGGGCCTGTCCCTGGACTGGGTCCGCGCCGTGCGCCGCATCAACGACCCCGCGAACCTCGCCCGCATCCCCGCCGACCTGCCGATCCACCTCGCCGTCGGCACCGAGGACCCCTGCAACCAGCGCATGACCCTCGTCCACGAACTGCTCGAGGACCTCCGCTACGTGGGCGTGGAGGACCTGACCTGGAAGGGCTACGAGGGCGCCCGCCACGAGATCCTCAACGAGACCAACCGCGACGAGGTCCAGGAGGACCTGACCGTCTGGCTCGACAAACGCGTGCCCTGAGACGTCTCGGCGGGCCGTTGTCAGTGGGCTTGGCTACGGTTCCTTCCATGCCGGACGCCGAAGACGTACGCACCATCGCCCTGTCCCTGCCGGACACGACGGAGAAGACCGCCTGGAGCATGCCCACGTTCCGGGTGGCGGGCAAGATGTTCGCCACGATGCCCGAGGAGGAGACCTCGATCGCCGTGCGCTGCCCCAAGGTGGAGCGCGACGAGCTGGTGCGGGCCGAGCCGGACAAGTTCTGGGTCGCCGATCACGAGGCGTTCTCCGCGTGGGTGCGCGTCCGGCTGGCCGCGCTCGACGACACGGACGAACTGCGCGACATCCTCGCCGACTCCTGGCGCCAGGCCGCACCGCCCCGACTCCTCGACTCCCACCCGGAACTGGGCGTGATCACCGCGGACTGAAATCGGCTGGGGCGGGCGGGGGAGCGCGTGACATCATCCGCCCGTCGGGGGATCACGCGTGGGAGGGGCCGGGGCGGGGATGAGGGCTACGACAGCGCGGGGCCGCAGCGGCGGACGCGGCATCTGGTCACGGGACTTCGGGCTCTTCTTCACCGCACGGGCCGTCGCCAAACTGGGCGACACCATGCTCCCCGTGGCGCTCGCCGCCGGACTGCTCCAGTACGGGTACGGAGCGGGCGCGGTCGGCCTCGCGATGGCGGCGTCCGTCACCTGCTTCGCCGGCCTCGTCATCTTCGGCGGGGTGATCGCGGACCGCTTCGACACCCGCCTCCTCATGATCGGCGCCGACGCCACCCGCCTGGTCACGCAGTCCCTGGCCGCCGTCATGTTCTTCACGGGCCATGTCGTGCTCTGGGAGATCTGCGTCATCGGCGCGGTCAACGGCACGGCGGCCGCGCTGTTCCAGCCCGGCGTCGCCAGCACCGTGCCCCGCCTCGCCGACGACGTCCAGGCGGCGAACGGCGCGATACGCGTGGCCGAGTCGGGCTCCCAGCTGGCGGGCCCCGCCGTGGCGGGGATGCTCGTCGCGTTCGTCTCCCCGGGCCTGGTCTTCGCCGCGCACGCGGGCACGTACGCCCTGAGCGCCCTGTGCCTGCTGCTCCTCAGGCTCCCTCCGGCGCCTCCGGACGACAACCCCACCTCCACGGCGACGACCTTCCGCACCGAACTGGTCGAGGGGTGGCGGGAGTTCCGCTCCCGAACCTGGCTCTGGGGTGTCATAGCCGTCTGGTGCGTGCTCATGATCGGCGCCTTCGGCCCGGCCGTCCCGCTCGTCGCCACCCAGGTCACGCAGGAACACGGCCCGCGCGCCTACGGCCTGGTCAACTCCGCGCTCGGCGCGGGCACCGTCATCGGCGGCCTGATCGCCCTGCGCCTGCGCCCGCGCCGCATGCTGCGCGCCGGTTCCCTCGCCCTGTTCTCCTTCGCCCTGTTCCCGGCGGTGGTCGGCGCGGGCCTGAGCGTCCCCGGGATGATGGCGGGCTGCGTGGTCGCCGGCGCGGGCATGTCCTTCTGGGGCGTGATGTGGGCGACCAGCGTCCAGACCCAGGTCCCGCGCGACGTCCTCAACCGCATCCACGCCTACGACGTCGCCGGCTCCCTCGCCATGCAACCCGTCGGCCAGGCCCTCGCGGGCCCGGCCGCCGGCGCCTTCGGCACCCACCACGTCCTGCTGACGGGCGGCGCGGTCACCCTCGGCTGCGCGGCCGTCCTGCTCCTGATCCCGGCCGTCCGCGGCCTCGTACGCGCCGACGCGACGCCCGTACGATCGCAGCCCGCCGCCTCCAAAACCCCCTTCCCGGACCTCCCCGGAGCCACGCCACCCGACCCGCAGGCCCCTCCGACGGCCAGAGCCCCGCAGGCGCCCTAGGGCGTGTCTTCAAAGTAGGCGAAGCCAGAGGAGCGTTGATGCGAGGGTGACCGCGGCTTCGAAGGAGGTCGCGGTCTTGTCGTATCGGGT
>NZ_JBEYYU010000043.1:0-77228 GCF_040645755.1 Streptomyces sp. NPDC046716 | reverse complement strand
GCCACCGACGCGCCGGCGATGAGGTTGTGCCCGCAGGCGTGTCCGACCTCGGGCAGCGCGTCGTCCGGTGCTCCGGCTCGGGCCAGGCGCAGCCCGGGCAGTCGAAGCCGTCCTTCTGATTGACGCGCAGCAGGGTGAGGGCGGTGCGCTTCACGCCCATCTGCTCGCGCGCCATCTTCGCCCCTGAAACGAGCTCCGCTCGCCCAGGGGCGCGGGGAACTGCGCGAGAAGCCCCACCGGGCCGCGGCCGACCGACGACGACCCCAAACCCGGCATGCGGCGGAGCCGCGCCGTGAGGCAGAATCGCCGCAATGAGCACCTACCGCGACCTCGCACACCGTGGCAGCGCACGGGCCACCGTCCTGCGGACGGTCGGCACCAGGGAACGCCGCTCGCACCTGACCGCCCCCCGCGTCCCCACCGTGGGCATCGACATCGGCGGCACGAAGGTGATGGCAGGTGTCGTCGACGCGGACGGCACCATCCTGGAGACGCTGCGCACGGAGACCCCGGACAAGTCGAAGAGCCCGAAGGTCGTCGAGGACACGATCTGTGAGCTGGTCCTCGACCTGTCCGACCGGCACGACGTGCACGCGGTCGGCATCGGCGCGGCCGGCTGGGTCGACGCGGACCGCAACCGCGTCCTGTTCGCCCCGCACCTGTCCTGGCGCAACGAACCGCTCCGCGACCGCCTCGCCGGCCGCCTCGCGGTCCCCGTGCTGGTCGACAACGACGCGAACACCGCCGCCTGGGCGGAGTGGCGCTTCGGCGCGGGCCGCGGCGAGGACCACCTCGTCATGATCACCCTCGGGACCGGCATCGGCGGCGCGATCCTGGAGGACGGCCAGGTCAAGCGCGGCAAGTACGGCGTCGCCGGCGAGTTCGGCCACATGCAGGTCGTGCCCGGCGGCCACCGCTGCCCGTGCGGCAACCGCGGCTGCTGGGAGCAGTACAGCTCGGGCAACGCCCTGGTCAGGGAGGCCCGCGAGCTCGCGGCGGCCGACTCCCCGGTCGCGTACAACATCATCGAGCGGGTCCAGGGCAACGTGCCGGAGATCAGCGGACCGCTCATCACCCAGCTGGCCCGCGAGGGCGACGCCATGTGCGTCGAACTGCTCCAGGACATCGGCCAGTGGCTCGGCGTCGGCATCGCCAACCTCGCGGCCGCCCTCGACCCGTCGTGCTTCGTGATCGGCGGCGGCGTGAGCGCCGCCGACGACCTGCTGATCGCCCCGGCCCGCGACGCCTTCAAGCGCCAGCTGACCGGCCGCGGCTACCGCCCCGAGGCCCGCATCGCCCGCGCCCAGCTCGGCCCCGAGGCCGGCATGGTCGGCGCCGCGGACCTCGCCCGCCTCGTCGCCCGCCGGTTCCGCCGCGCCAAGCGCCGCCGCGTCGAGCGCTACGAGCGGTACGAGCGCTACGCCCAGGCCCGCGAGACGGCGTCGGGCGCCGAGGACCGGTAGAGCGCGCGCACGCGGACCGCTTGGAACGTGGAACAGTGACAGGAAAGCCAGAGCCAGCCATGACCGTGCCCCGCCAGCCTCCGTCCCCGTACGAGGAGACGTGCCCGCCGGAGGAGCCGCGCGGTCACGTGATCCGCCGCCGCGCGCTGACCCTTCTGATCATCGTGCTGCTCATCGGCATCCCCGCCGGATATCTGGTGATCTCCGCGAACCAGAGCCGCGACAGCGGCAAGGACAAGGAGGCGAAGTACTCGGCGACCGGCCTGACCATCGGCTGGCCGTCGAAGGTGCAGCGGCGGCTCTACGAGACGGAGATCCCGCACTACTCGCGCAACGTCGCCTACTACGAGACGAACAACTACAAGGTCAGCCGCCTGTACACGCAGTTCCTCACCAGCAAGGGCGGGCTCGACACGTTCCTCCGGGCAGTCGACGACGACTTCACGGTCGACTCCTTGAAGAAGGACGACATCACGATCGGCGCCCGCGACCGGAACGTCGCCGGATGGGACTTCACCGGTCCGGGGCCCTGGTACGGCCTCACCCACGAGCAGAAGGACCCGATGCCGACGCAGAGCATCGTGGTGAACCTGTCGAACCCGGACCACCCGATGGTCTTCGTCGTCTCGACCACCGAACCCTGAGCCGGGCCGTCCGGATCTCCGGACGGCCCGCGCCGCTCAGCCGGTCTCGTCGTCGACGATGTGCACGGCGGCCTCCTCGGCCGACGCTCCGGCCCCGTCGAGACCGGCGTCCTGCGCCGTCAGCGACTCCTCGGTGGCGCCGTCCAGGTCCATCTCCTCGGCCACGAGCCGCCCCGACCGGGCGTCGCCGACCTCGGAGTCCAACAGCTCACCGTCGGTGTCGCTGGTGTCGCCGAGCCCGTCGCCCGGCGGCGGCTCCACGTCGGGCACCTCCTCCGCGAGCCGTTCGTCCAGGCTCTCGGGGTCGCTGTCGTAGCGGCCCTCGAACCGCTCCGGCGGCGAGTACCCCTCGTCCAGCGGGTCCTCCACCCCCTCAAGGAGGGTGTCCGCCGCGTCCAGCAGCCCTTCGTCGTCCTGCACCTCGGAGCCGTCCGGCTGGTAGACGTCGTCGGCGAAGGCGTCGTTCTCGCTCATGACGTGCTCCCCGCCTCGGCCCGCCGGGGCAGCTTCCAGTTCGGCCGCGGGAAGTGGCAGGTGTAGCCGTCGGGGTAGCGCTCCAGGTAGTCCTGGTGCTCCGGCTCGGCCTCCCAGAAGTCGCCCAGCGGCTCCACCTCGGTGACGACCTTGCCGGGCCACAGCCCGCTGGCGTCCACGTCCGCGATGGTGTCCAGGGCGACCTGGCGCTGCGCGTCGTCCGCGTAGTAGATCGCCGAGCGGTAGCTGCGCCCGATGTCGTTGCCCTGGCGGTCCTTCGTGCTCGGGTCGTGGATCTGGAAGAAGAACTCCAGAAGGTCCCGGTAGGTGGTCCGCGCCGGGTCGTAGGCGATCTCGATCGCCTCGGCGTGGTCGCCGTGGTTGCGGTACGTGGCGTTCGGGGTGTCGCCGCCGGTGTAGCCGACGCGCGTCGAGAGCACCCCCGGCAGCTTCCGGATCAGGTCCTCCATCCCCCAGAAACAGCCACCCGCGAGTACTGCCTTGTCCGTCTCGCCCGGCATGAAAAGCTCCTTCACAAAGGCCTGTGGAGTCGCCCGTGGCGGCGCTCCACCCACTGTTGTCTGAACAGTACGACCGGCCCTTTTCATCCTCGCCGAGCCCCTCCCCGTCGCAACTCGGCACCGCCCCGCCTCCCACGTTGCGAGACCGCCGCATTCGGTCAGGATGGAGAGCGTTGGCCGCACGCGGTTGCGGGGCGGCCGAACCCCGGGGACGTGCGTGTCCGCCTCCCCCCCCAGAGCGCTCGCTCGACCTCCCGCCAAGGACGGAGAACCATCATGCCCATCTGCACCACTCGCGACGGCGTGGACATCTTCTACAAGGACTGGGGGCAGGGCCGTCCGGTCGTCTTCATCCACGGCTGGCCGCTCAACGGCGACGCCTGGCAGGACCAGCTCAAGGCCGTCGCCGACGCGGGGTACCGGGGCATCGCCCACGACCGCCGCGGCCACGGCCGGTCCACCCCGGTGTGGGACGGCTACGACTGGGACACGTTCGCCGACGACCTCAACGACCTCATCACCGGCCTCGACCTGACCGACGTCACGCTGGTCGCGCACTCGATGGGCGGCGGCGAACTGTCCCGCTACATCGGCCGGCACGGCACCTCCCGGATCCGCTCCGCCGTGCTGCTGTCGGCGATCCCGCCGCTGATGCTCCAGGGCCCGGACAACCCCGAGGGCGTCCCGCAGAGCGTCTTCGACGACATCAAGGCCGGCATCCTCAAGGAGCGCTCCCAGTTCTGGAAGGACACCTCGGTCGGCTTCTTCAGCGCCAACCGCGAGGGCAACAAGGTCACCCAGGGCAACAAGGACGCCTTCTGGTACATGGCCATGCAGGAGACGATCCAGGGCGGCGTCGCCTGCGTGGACGCCTTCGCGGCCACCGACTTCACCGACGACCTCAAGAAGTTCGACGTGCCCACCCTCGTGGTGCACGGCGACGACGACCAGGTCGTCCCGATCGACGCCACCGGCCGCAAGTCCGCCGAGATCATCCAGGACGCGACCCTCAAGGTCTACGAGGGCGGCTCGCACGGCATCGCGCTCGTCGAGGGCGACAAGGAGAAGTTCAACAAGGACCTGCTGGAGTTCCTCAAGAAGTAGCGGAGTCCTGGAGACCCGGCAGCCCGCTCCCCGAGAGGACGCCGGCCCGGTCGATCGCGATCCGTCCCTCCTTGAGGACGGCGTGGATCGACCGGGGGTCTCCCAGCGAGTCGATGTCGGACAGCGGGTTCGTGCCGACGACGACCAGGTCGGCGGCCTTACCGGCCTCCAGCGTGCCGGTGATGCCGTCGACCCCGCACAGCCGCGCGGCCTCCGCCGTGCCCGCGGTGATCGCCTGCAACGGCGTCATACCGGCGAACCGCACGAGCAGCCCCAGCTCCTTGAGGTTGCCGCCGTGGCTCGCGGTCAGTCCGCTGTCCGTGCCCATCGCGATGCGCACCCCGGCCGCCGCGCTCGCGGCGACCGACTCCTGCGCCACGCGGTGCCAGTGCGCGGACTTCTCCCGCACGGCGGGCGGCACCCCCGGGGAGTCCACGTCCGTCAGCGTCTCCAGCAGGGTGGGGACCAGGAACTGGCCGCGGTCCACCATCTCCGCGCGCAGCTCGTCGTCGAGGGCGTAACCGTGCTCGACGCTCGTCACGCCCGAGCGGACCGCGGCCTCGATCCCGGGCCGTCCGATGGCGTGCGCGGCGACGGGCAGCCCGCCGTACGCGTCCGCCTCCTCGCGCACCGCCCGCAGCATCTCCGGGCGCATCCCCAGCCACTCCGGCTGGTCGTGCGGCGAGGTGACACCGCCGCTGCTGGCCACCTTGACGCAGTCAGCGCCGGCCGCCACCAGCTCGCGCACCCGCAGCCGGACCTCGTCGACCGAGTTCACCAGACCGGGCGGGCTGAGCGGCATGGCGACCGCCGCCGCGTACCCGTCGACCCCACTGGCGAGCGTGAAGTCCGCGTGCCCCGCGCGCTGGCTGAGCATCGACACCGCCACCCGCAGCCGCGGTCCGACGATCCTGCGCTCCTCCAGGGCCCGCCGGAACCCCGCGTCGAGCCCCATCAGGTCCCGCGCCGTCGTGACCCCGTTCTCCAGCGTCACCCGCAGCCGGTCCAGCACCTTCAGCACCCGGTAACTCGGCAGCTCGTTCACCCCGCTCAGCGGAGAACCGGCGCGCCCCGGCAGGGCGAAGTGCACATGGGTGTCGATGAATCCCGGGCACACGGTCCGCCCGCCCAGGTCCACCCGCCGCGCCGAGCGCACCGCCGGCGGCGCCGCGGCCAGGCTGCCCGCCCACGCCACCGTCCCGCCGTCCACGAGCAGCGCCCCGTCCGGTACCGGGGCCCGGCCCAGGCCGTCGATCAGCAGGGCGTTGTACAGCAGGACACCGCTCTTCTCACCCTCACGCATGCGTTCATGATCGACCGGGCCGGTCGCGGTGTCGCGCCGGACGAGGCCGAACCGGTCCCGCCGACCGGGTGCGGCGCCGGTTTCGGAAGCGCGACTGAAGGTCATCCATGCAGGTGCCCACGCGGACGCCCGCGTCGACACCTCCAGGAGCGAGCCTTGCCCGAGAACAACCAGAAGCCGCTGACCACGGTCGCCGGCGCACCGGTGCCCGACAACCAGAACTCCCTGACCGCCGGAGCGCGGGGCCCGATGCTCCTCCAGGACGTGTGGTTCCTGGAGAAGCTGGCCCACTTCGACCGCGAGGTCATTCCGGAGCGGCGGATGCACGCCAAGGGCTCGGGCGCCTTCGGCACGCTCACGATCACGCAGGACATCACGCGGTACACGTCCGCGAAGGTCTTCTCCGAGGTCGGCAAGAAGACGGACATGTTCGCCCGGTTCTCGACCGTCGCCGGGGAGCGGGGCGCCGCCGACGCCGAGCGCGACATTCGAGGCTTCGCCCTGAAGTTCTACACCGACGAGGGCGTCTGGGACCTGGTCGGCAACAACACCCCCGTCTTCTTCTTCCGGGACTCCCTGAAGTTCCCCGACCTCAACCACGCCGTGAAGCGCGACCCGCGCACGAACCTGCGCGACGCCGAGAACAACTGGGACTTCTGGACCAACCTGCCCGAGGCGCTGCACCAGGTCACCATCGTGATGTCGGACCGCGGCATCCCGTCCTCGTACCGGCACATGCACGGCTTCGGGTCGCACACCTACAGCCTGGTCAACGCCGACGGCGAGCGGTTCTGGGTGAAGTTCCACCACCGCACCCAGCAGGGCATCGAGAACCTCACCGACGCCGAGGCGGAGGCGCTCGTCGGCAAGGACCGCGAATCGCACCAGCGGGACCTGTTCGACGCCATCGAGAACGGCGACTTCCCGAAGTGGAAGCTGTACATCCAGGTCATGCCGGAGGCCGACGCGGAGCACTACCGCTTCCACCCCTTCGACCTCACCAAGGTCTGGTCGAAGAAGGACTACCCGCTGATCGAGGTCGGCGAGTGGGAGCTGAACCGCAACCCGGAGAACTACTTCGCGGACGTGGAGCAGGCCGCCTTCAACCCCGCCAACGTGGTGCCGGGCATCGGCTTCTCCCCGGACCGGATGCTCCAGGGCCGGCTGTTCTCCTACGGCGACGCCCAGCGCTACCGCCTCGGCGTGAACCACCACCAGATCCCGGTCAACGCCCCGAAGAACCCGGCGAACTCCTTCCACCGCGACGGCCAACTGCGCGTCGACGGCAACCAGGGGGCCACGCCGGGCATCGAGCCCAACGCGTACGGCCGCTGGCAGGAGCAGCCCGCGTACCGCGAGCCGCGGCAGGCCGTGGGCTCGGTCGCCGACCGGTTCGACTTCCGGGAGGACGACGACAACTACTTCGAGCAGCCCGGCAACCTGTTCCGCCTGATGACCCCCGAGCAGCAGCAGGCGCTCTTCGCGAACACCGCCCGGGCGATCGACGGCGCGTCCCCGCAGACCGTCGAGCGGCACATCGGCAACTGCACCCAGGCCGACCCCGCCTACGGCGAAGGCGTCCGCCGGGCGATCGAGGCGCTGGCCGAGGGCCGGCTCTGAACCGCCCGCCCGGCCCGGGGCCCTCCCGGGCCGGGCGCGCGCACCGACCCACGAGCGGAGACCGATGGACAGCGCCGCCCTGACAGCGGAACAGACGGCACGCGTCGTCGACATCGCCATGGACCTGGCCCGCGCGGGCGACACCGGCGAACTCGTCGCGTTCCTCGCGCACGGCCTGCCGGCGGACGCGGCGGACCCGGCCGGCAACACCCTCGTGATGCTGGCCGCCTACCACGGCCACGCCGACACCGTCCGGGCCCTCCTGGAGCGGGGCGCGGACCCGGACCGCACCAACGCCCGCGGCCAGACCCCCCTCTCCGGCGCCCTGTTCAAGGGCGAGGACGAGGTGGTCACCGCCCTGCTGGAGGCCGGAGCGGACCTCGACACCGGCACCCCGACGGCCCGCGCCGCGGCCACCGTGTTCGGCCGCACGCAGCTTCTCGTCCGCCAGTAAAGGATCTTCGCGAAGTCCACACAACGTGGGACGGCTTGCGAGGGGACCCGACCCAGGCACGTGCGAATTTGTGCGATGTGAGAACGTCTTCGGCGTGAGTGAGACGCCGAAGAACACCCTGCAATACCGCTTTGACGGGCCGGAAGACGCCCCTGTCCTGATCTTGGGTCCCTCACTGGGTACGACCTGGCACATGTGGGACCGGCAGATCCCCGAGCTGATCAAGCACTGGCGCGTGTTCCGGTTCGACCTGCCGGGCCACGGCGGCGCCCCCGCGCGCCCGGCCGGTTCCGTCGCCGAGCTGGCCGAGCGGGTGCTGGCCACGCTCGACGAGGTGGGCGTCCAGCGGTTCGGGTACGCGGGCTGCTCCCTGGGCGGCGCGATCGGCGCGGAGCTGGCGCTGCGCCATCCCGAGCGCGTCGCGTCGCTGGGCCTGATAGCCGCCTCGCCCCGCTTCGGCACCGCCGACGAGTTCCGCCAGCGCGGCGTCATCGTGCGCAGCAACGGCCTGGACCCCATCGCCCGGACCTCGCCCGAGCGCTGGTTCACGGCCGGGTTCGCCGCCGCGCAGCCCGCCATCACCGACTGGGCCGTGCAGATGGTCCGCACCACCGACCCGGGCTGCTACATCGCCTCCTGCGAGGCCCTGGCCGCCTTCGACATCCGTACGGAACTGGGGGCGGTCGGCGTTCCCACCCTGGTCCTCGTCGGCTCGGACGACCAGGTCACCGGCCCCGCCGAGGCCCGCACGCTGGTCGCCGGCATACCGGACGCCCGGCTCGCCGTCGTCCCCGGCGCCTCCCACCTGGCCCCCGTCGAGCAGCCGGCCGCGGTGACCGACCTCCTCGTGCGGCACTTCACCACCGCGTGGCTGCCCGGCTACGAGACCGGCCAGCACGCCATCCAGGCCGCTCCGGCCAAGCCGGTCCTCGCGCCGACACCCCCGCCGGTCACACCGGTCGCCGAGATCACGGCGGCGATCCGGCAGCCCGAGGCCGCGGTCCGCCCCGATCCGCACGAGGTGGGTCTCAAGGTGCGCCGCGAGGTCCTGGGCGACGCGCACGTCGACCGGGCGCTCGCCTCCGCCGACGAGTTCTCCGGCGACTTCCAGGAGTTCATCACGCGCTACGCCTGGGGCGAGATCTGGAGCCGCCCCGGGCTCGACCGCCGGATGCGCTCGTCGGTGACGCTCACGGCCCTGGTCGCGGGCGGTCACCTCGACGAACTGGCCTTCCACACCCGCGCCGCCCTGCGCAACGGCCTCACCGCCGCCGAGATCAAGGAGATCCTGCTCCAGGCGGCGGTCTACTGCGGCGTCCCGGCCGCGAACGCGGCGTTCAAGGTGGCCCAGCAGGTCATCAGGGAAGAGACCACCCCGCAGGAGTGACCGGCAGGCGGGTACCGGGAGCAGGATGGAACCATGAAGCTCACGAAGAAGACCCACGCCTGTGTCCGTCTGGAGAAGGACGGGCGCGCCCTCGTCATCGACCCCGGCACCTTCACGGAGGAGGACGCGGCGCTCGGCGCCGAGGCGATCCTGGTGACGCACGAGCACCCGGACCACTTCAACGAGGATCGGCTGCGGGCGGCCCTGGAGGCCAACCCCGAGGCGCGGATCTGGACCCTGAAGTCGGTCGCGGAGCAGATCTCGGCGGCCTTCCCGGGCCGCGTCCACACGGTCGGCCACGGCGACACGTTCACGGCCGCCGGATTCGACGTCCAGGTCCACGGCGAACTGCACGCGGTCATCCACCCGGACATCCCGCGGATCACGAACGTCGGCTATCTGATCGACGGCGGCACGGTCTTCCACCCCGGCGACGCCCTCACCGTCCCCGACCAGCCGGTCGAGACGCTGATGCTGCCCGTGATGGCGCCCTGGAACAAGATCGCCGAGGTGATCGAGTACGTCCGTGAGGTCAAGCCCACGCGCGCGTACGACATCCACGACGCGCTGCTGACCGACCTCGCGCGCCCGATCTACGACAGCCAGATCGGCGCGCTCGGCGGTACGGAACACCTGCGCCTGACGCCGGGCGCCTCGGCGCAGGTGTGAGCCGCCGCTACTTGCCGAGGAGCGCGAGCACGTCCTCGGTCGAGCCCAGCTCGGCGATGCGCGGGAAGATCTTCCCGAAGCTGTGCGCGTGGGAATCGGCGTCCGTGTCGGTCGTCGCGTCGTCCACGACCACCAGGTGGTAGCTCAGCTCGAACGCGGAGCGGGCGGTCGACTCGACGCCGATCGACGTGGAGATGCCGCAGAGCACGATCTGCGTGACCCCGCGCCGGCGCAGCTGCAGATCCAGCTCGGTGCCGGTGAAGGCGCCCCAGTGCCGCTTGGTGATCACGATGTCGTCGCCGAGCGGCCCGAGGTCCTCGGGGAACTCGGAGAACGCGGCCGGGGGAGCCTGCGCCGGGCCCGGCGTGACGGCCCGGCTGACCGGCAGGTCCCCGCCGTCCTGCGACCAGCCGACCCGCACCCGGACGACCGGCAGGTCCTTGGCGCGGAAGGCGTCGGCGAGCCGGACGGCGTTCGTCAGGACGTCACCGGAGGGGTGCACGGTCGGCAGGCCGAGGATGCCCTGCTGGAGGTCGATGAGGACGAGGGCGGGGCGCTCGTCGAGGGAGAGAGGGGTGGGGGTGCTGTCACTCATGTTCGGCAGGCTAACTGTCTAACAGGAAAACTTGCAAGATTGCCTGTCTATATCCGGCCGCTTCCCGACCGGCGGTCGCGCGAGCCCGTTGTCGTACCCGCCCGGTAGGTTGGGGGACATGCGCATCGCTACGTGGAACGTGAACTCGATCACCGCGCGCCTCCCGCGCCTGCTGGCCTGGCTGGAGAGCAGCGGCACGGACGTGCTGTGCATCCAGGAGACCAAATGCTCGGAGGAGCAGTTCCCCGCGGACGCGCTGCGCGAGCTGGGCTACGAGTCGGCGGTGAACGCGACAGGCCGGTGGAACGGGGTGGCGCTGCTCTCCCGCGTCGGCCTCGACGACGTGGTCAAGGGCCTGCCCGGCGGCCCGGACTACGAGGGGACGGAGGAGCCCCGCGCCGTCTCCGCGACCTGCGGCCCGGTCCGCGTCTGGTCGGTGTACGTGCCGAACGGCCGGGAGATCGACCACCCGCACTACGGATACAAGCTCCAGTGGTTCGAGGCACTGAAGGCGGCCGTCGCGGGCGACGCCGCGGGCGGCCGCCCCTTCGCCGTCCTGGGCGACTACAACGTGGCACCGACCGACGAGGACGTCTGGGACCTCGCCGCCTTCGACGGCCTCACCCATGTCACCGCCCCCGAGCGCGCCGCCCTCGCCGCCCTGCGCGAGACGGGCCTCACCGACGTCGTGCCGCGCCCGCTCAAGTACGACCGCCCCTTCACGTACTGGGACTACCGCGCCCTCGGCTTCCCGAAGAACCGCGGCATGCGCATCGACCTGGTCTACGGGAACGAGCCGTTCGCGAAGGCGGTCTCGGACGCGTACGTCGACCGCGAGGAGCGCAAGGGCAAGGGCGCCTCCGACCACGCGCCGGTCGTGGTGGACCTCGACGTCTGACCTGATCCGTTCGCCCGGCCCGGGGCGTTGTCAGTGGTCGGCACTAGCGTCGCCGACCATGACGACCGACCAGACGTCCTACCTGCAGTCCACCCGGCTCGCCTACGACACCGCCGCGGGCGCCTACGCCGAGATCATCCCGCCGCTGTTCGGCCGCGATCCCTACGGGGTCGCGATGTTCGGCGCCTTCGCCGCTCTCGTCCGGGCCCGCGGCGGCGAAGGGCCGGTGGCCGACCTCGGCTGCGGACCCGGCCACGCGACGGCCCATCTGCGCGACCTCGGGCTGACCGCCTTCGGCGTCGACCTCTCGCCGAAGATGATCGCCGAGGCCCGCCGCGCCTACCCGAACCTGCGGTTCGAGGAGGGCTCGATGACGCACCTCGACCTTCCGGACGACGCGCTGAGCGGCATCGTCTCCTGGTACTCGACGGTGCACACACCGCCGGAGGTCCTGCCGGTGATCTTCGCCGAGTTCCACCGCGTGCTCGCCCCCGGCGGCCAGCTCCTGGTCGGCTACAAGATCGGCGACCTGATCCGTCATCTCGATCACGCCTACGGCCACGATCTCTCGCTCGACGTCTACTGGCGCTCGCCCGAGGAGGTCGAGGGCCACCTGGAAGCGGCCGGGCTCGCCGTCCAGGCCCGCCTGGTCCGCGAGCCGGACGACTTCGAGCGCGCGACCCAGGGCCGGCAGGGCACCCTGCTGGCCCAGAAGCCGGCCCCCGCCGCCCCGTAGCCGGGCTACGGCACCAGCATCCGCAGGTCGACCGAGTCGGCCAGGGCCTTCAGGCCCGTGTCGCCCGGATGCAGATGGTCCCCGCTGTCGTAGGCGGGCAGCATCCGGGCGGGATGCGCCGGATCCCGCACCACGGAGTCGAAGTCGGCCAGCCCGTCGAAGGGCGAGTCCGGCCCGCGCAGATACGTGTTCACGGCGACCCGCTCGGCGTCCACGGCGGCCGGGCACAGCGCCTCGCCCTCGCACGGCGTGACCGTCGCCCCGATCACCTTCAGCCCGCGCGCGTGCGCCCGCCGCACGATCTCCCGCAGCCCGGCCGTGACCTGCTCCGCCGAGGCGCCCCAGCGCAGGTCGTTGATCCCCTGGAAGACGACGACCGTACGGGCCGACGTCTGGGCCAGCACGTCCCGGTCGAGCCGGTGCAGGGCGCTCACCCCGCCGGTGTCCGTGGAGATCCCGTCACCGGAGTACCGGTCCGTGACGACCTTGTTCGCCGAGATCCCCTGGTTCAGCACCCCGTAGCGCGGCACCTTCGACTGGCCGAGGAGCCGCGCGGCCAGCACGTCGGGCCACCGGTGGTTGGCGTTCTGCGTCGACTTCACGCCATCGGTGATGGAGTCCCCGAGCAGCACCACGGACCCCGGCCCGCCGCCGACGTCGACCCCGGTGAGCAGCGGCCAGTACGCGATCGTGGACGTGTACGCCGAGCCGGCCGCCTCTCCCGCGTGGTCCCCGGGCCCGCTGACGTAACCGAGCTGGATCGCCTGGCTGTGCACCGGCGCCGCGGCCACCGGCTCCGGCAGGTGGAAGCTCACCAGCAGGTTCGCGGCCGCCGGTACGTCGAAGTCCACCGGATCACTGAAAACCTGCGCTCCGGCGGCGAGTCGGGTGCCGGACGCGCCGCCGAACCGCAGCGGCACCGGCGTGCTCCGTGCCTCCGCCCCCGCCCCCTGCACCGCGACCGACGCGCTGCCGATCCGTACGGGCGTCGACGCGAAGGTGTTCTCCAGCCGGATCCGCACCCGCGGCCCGCCCGTACTGGTGTGCACCACGAGCCGGACCGTGCGGTCGGCCCAGGGGCCCACCACGGTGTACCCGGCGGGCGACGCCGACCAGCTCCCCGTCCACCCCCGCTGCTGCGCGCGCACGGACAGCGCGAACACATGGAGCGCGACACCTCGGGTCCGCGGCAGCTCCACGGAAGCGATCACCCGCCCGGCCCGCAGCGGCACGCTGACCACGAACAGCCGCGTCTTTTCGGCCAGTTGGCCGTCGGGGGTGTTCCGGTGCGGAAGGGCGACCGACTTCGTCGCGAGCGGTCCCGTCCGCCAGTCCGGCGCGGTCAGCGTGTACGCGGACCGCGAGCCGTCCGCGTACCGCACGACGCCCGTACCGCTCGCGTCCCCGCCGGTCCCCGCGACCAGGAACGCCAGCGCGTCACCGCGCCCGGTCACCCGCACCCGCTGCCCGTCGGCGGTGACGTTGTCGAAACCTTTCCCCGCCGAGTGCGGCCAGGTCAGGCGCGCGCCGTCAACTCCCAGGCCACGGCCGGGAGTCCAGCCCGCCGCGGCGAGATCCTGCGCGGACAGCGAACCGCCCGCTCCGTCGAAGTCCGCCCGGCCGGGTGTGGCGTCGTCGCTCACCGCCCGGTTGTCGAAGAGCCGCTCCAGGGGGAGCGGCTCGGGTCTGTGCGGTGCGGCCTGCGCTGTCGTGACGGGGACCAGCCCCGCGCAGACGGCCAGCAGGACGGCTGTTCCCCAGGTGCGTCGGCGCACGGCCGGCTCCCTTTCGTCGATGTGTGTGCCGGGACTGGTGCGCCATGAAGGTAAGGAGGCGTCAGGAACGCGTCAATGAGGTGCGGCCGAAGTGGCTGTGAACTCCCCGCGAACGGCCGGTCACCTTGGCCCGCGCGCCTGTGGTGCGCCGACGGCGCCGAATGCGACGCTGGACGGTATGAAGATCCCTTTCGTGGACCAGTGGCGCAAGAGGCACGGGAACGCCCCCCTCGTCGTGTCCGGCCCGGGTGCCGAGGACGGCACCGACGCCGCAGGAGTCGCCGAACTGCTCGCCGAGTGCGAGCTGTTGCGCGCTCAGGCCGAGGACGCCGGGGTGGAACTCGACGACTCGGTGGCCTCGTTGGCGGCCCTGGACCAACTGGTGCCGCGCTGGCGGGAGGACGAGGACGTACTGCACTGGCTCGGCAATGACGCGGGCCTCTATCTGGGCACGATCATGGTCCACCACGTCGCCGGCGCGGCCTGGGTGATCTGGCCCAACGGGCAGCCCGTGGTGCGCCTGGCGTCCGGCCGCGAGATCGACGTGGTCGAGGCGGGACACGCCTGGGCCGAGAGCGGCGCCCCCGAGCTGTCGCAGTTCTACGCGGAGGCCGCCGAGTCCTGACCGTACCGCTGAGCAGCAAATACGGTTAATGCCCATACGAGCGTGTCGTCCATTAAGTCCCATATTGGCGTGGGTAGTTTGCGCGGACCGACACAGCGATGAGTGGGCAGGGACTGCCATGGGCGTCGATCCGTTGATCGAGCTGCGTGACGTGAACAAGTACTACGGGAAGCTGCATGTCCTCCAGGACATCGAGCTCACCGTCGGCAAGGGGGAGGTGGTCGTGGTCATCGGCCCTTCGGGGTCGGGCAAGTCGACGCTCTGCCGGACGATCAACCGGCTCGAGACCATCGAGTCGGGCACCATCAGACTCGACGGCAAGCCACTGCCCGCGGAGGGCAAGGCGCTCGCCCAGCTCAGGGCCGAAGTGGGCATGGTCTTCCAGTCGTTCAACCTCTTCGCGCACAAGACGGTCCTCCAGAACGTCTCACTGGCCCAGGTCAAGGTCAGAAAGCGCAAGAAGGACGAGGCCGACAAGCGCTCCCGCGAACTCCTCGACCGGGTCGGCCTCGCCGCCCACGCCGACAAGTTCCCCGCGCAGCTCTCCGGCGGCCAGCAGCAGCGCGTGGCCATCGCCCGCGCCCTCGCCATGGACCCCAAGGCCCTGCTCTTCGACGAGCCGACCTCGGCCCTCGACCCCGAGATGATCAACGAGGTCCTGGAGGTCATGCAGCAGCTCGCCCGTGACGGCATGACGATGGTCGTGGTCACCCACGAGATGGGCTTCGCGCGCACCGCCGCCGACCGCGTCGTCTTCATGGCCGACGGGAAGATCGTCGAGGACCGCGCCCCCGAGGAGTTCTTCACCCACCCGGAGAGCGAGCGCGCCCGCGACTTCCTCTCCAAGATCCTCAAGCACTGACGGGGGAGTGCAGCACCACATGTTTCCCAAGTCGCTGCGGCTGCTCGCCGCGCTCCTGGTGGCGGCCTCGGCCGCCACCGCCTGCGGCAAGGACGGCAGCCCGCCCACCAAGGGCCCGTCGGCCGACGAACTCCCCGAATACGGAATCGCCCAGGGGTTCTCGCTGCCCGACTCGAAGACGTGGAAGAAGGCGAAGAGCCGCGGCTACTTCGTCGTCGGCGCCAAGGAGGACCAGCCCTACCTCGGCGAGAAGAACCCGGCCAACGGCGTCTACTCCGGCTTCGACATCGAGATCGCCAAGATGATGTCGGCCTCGCTCGGGCTCGACCCGGCGCGGATCCGCTTCAAGACGATCGCCTCCGCCAACCGCGAGACCGCCCTGCAGAACGGGCAGATCGACTACTACGTCGGCACCTACACCATCAACGACAACCGCAAGAAGCTCGTCGGCTTCGCCGGGCCCTACTACATGGCCGGCCAGTCGCTGCTCGTGCGCACCGACGAGGACGACATCAAGGGCCCGCAGGACCTCGCCGGCAAGCGGGTCTGCTCGGCGGCCGGTTCGACCCCGTACCAGCGCATCCAGGCCGACTACCCGAAGGCCGACCTCGTCGCCTACGACACGTACTCCATCTGTGTCGACAACCTGCTGACCTATCAGGTCGACGCGGTCACCACCGACGACGCGATCCTGCTCGGCTTCGCCGCCAAGGCGCCCGACGAGATGAAGATCGCCGGAAAGCCGTTCTCCGAGGAGCCCTACGGCATCGGACTGCCCAAGAGCGACACCGCGCTCCGCTTCGCCATGGACGACGCCCTGGCGGCCCGCCAGAAGAACGGCGACTGGAAGAAGGCGTTCGAGGCCACCCTCG
Organism: Streptomyces sp. NPDC046716; assembly: GCF_040645755.1. NCBI lineage: Bacteria > Bacillati > Actinomycetota > Actinomycetes > Kitasatosporales > Streptomycetaceae > Streptomyces > Streptomyces sp. NPDC046716. The sequence goes on along the minus strand of NZ_JBEYYU010000043.1, from coordinate 61,226 downwards.
GCCTGTCCGGCGAGGCCGCGCCGAAGCCCCCGCCCATCGACCGCTACCCGGCGAACTGAGGAGGCGTCCCATGAATGTCCTGACCGACAACTTCTCGACGTACTGGAAGGGCTTCCTCGGCACCGTCGAGCTGACCGTCTACGCCTCGGTCCTCGCGCTGGTGCTCGGCTTCCTCATGGCGTCGTTCCGGGTCGCGCCCGTCGGCTCCTTCCGCGCCTTCGGCACCGCCTGGGTCACCGTCCTGCGCAACACCCCGCTGACCCTGCTGTTCTTCGCGGTGCTGCTCGGCCTGCCGCGCTTCGGCCTGGTCCTGCCCTTCCAGCTGTTCGCCGTGCTCGCGCTGGGCTGCTACACCTCCGCGTTCATCTGCGAGGCGCTGCGCTCCGGCATCAACACCGTGCCCCGGGGGCAGGGCGAGGCGGCCCGCAGCCTCGGCATGAGCTTCGGCCAGACGCTGACCACCGTGATCCTGCCGCAGGCCTTCCGGTCGGTGATCCCGCCGGTCGGCTCCACCCTGATCGCGCTCGCCAAGAACTCGGCCATCGCCGGCGCGTTCAGCGTCGTCGAGCTGCTCGGCACGTACAAGACGCTCAGCGAACTCGGCTACAACATCATCTGGACGTTCGTCTGGATCGCGCTCGGCTACCTCATCATCACCCTCGCCATCAGCGCGCTCTTCAACGTCCTGGAAAAGCGCTGGGGAGTCGCCCGATGAAAGCACTCGACCACTCCGCCACCGCCCTCTACGACATCCCCGGGCCGAAGACCGAGCGCCGCCACAAGCTGTACGGGCTCATCTCCACCCTCATCGTGCTCGGACTCGTCGCCTGGCTGCTGTACCTGCTCTTCGACACCGACCAGTTCACGGCCACCAAGTGGACCCCCTTCGAGTACAAGGGCATCCAGGAGCTGCTGCTGCGCGGCCTCGGGAACACGCTGAAGGCGTTCGCCGTCTCGGCCGTGCTCTCCCTCGCGCTCGGCACCGTGCTCGCCGTCGGACGGCTGTCCGACCACAAGCCGGTGCGCTGGCTGGCCACGCTGTTCGTCGAGTTCTTCCGCGCCATGCCGGTCCTCGTGATGATCTTCTTCATCTACGTGGCCCTCAAGGTCGAGCCGCTGCCCGCCCTGGTCGCCGGCCTGACCCTCTACAACGGCTCCGTCCTCGCCGAGGTCTTCCGCTCCGGCATCAACTCCGTGGAGCGCGGCCAGCACGAGGCCGCGTACGCCCTCGGCATGCGCAAGACACAGGTCATGGCCCACGTGCTCGTACCGCAGGCCGTACGGGCCATGCTGCCCGCCATCATCAGCCAGCTGGTGGTGGCCCTGAAGGACACCTCGCTCGGCTATCTGATCACCTACGAGGAGTTCCTCCACGCCGGGAAGCTGATCGCGTCGAACCTCGACTACGATTTGCCCTTCATCCCTGTGGTGATGGTGATCTCTCCGATCTACATCGGGATGTGCATGTTGCTGTCATGGTTCGCCCAGTGGGTGGCCAGGCGGCAGCGGCGCAGTCCCAAGACCGAGGCCGCCGATGTCGCGCCGGCCGAACCAGGGACGCTGCTGCCGGGAGCGCAGTAGCCAGAGCATCGGCGGTTTCCGCCCAGCGGCAGTCGGAGATCACTCCCCGCACGTACGGGGAGAAGGTCAGCTTGCTGCCGGACGGAAGCGGGCCTGCTTGCCGAGGCCGAGCGGGCCCCTGTCGCATTCGTACGCGACAGGGGCACCGCTCCCCTTGGTACTTCGGGCCTCGGGCCCCTGTTCGCCGACTATTTCCCCGCGCGGTGGGTGCTGCGCGGCGGCGTCGTCGCCGATGCGGGCAGCGGAGTCTGCGCCGTCTTCGTGACATCCGCCACCAGCTCGACGACGTCCGGGCCGTAGGCCCCCGAGTTCACGACCTTCAGCAGCAGCACCAAGGAGCCGCCGCCGTGCTTGCGCGCCAGCCGCTCGTGGTGCCGGGCCAGATAGCGGGTCGCGGCCTGATGGGTGATGGGCAGTTGCCCGCAGACGAGGAAGACCGGTCTGGCCTGACCGGCGTCCCCCGCCTCTCCGGCGGTGAGGCGGGCCAGGATCACGTACTCCGCTCTCCCGGGCTCCAGCCGGTACCGCTCGGAGCCGATCTGGAAGGCGCCGCGGTCCGGGCCCGGCTCGGGGTCGGTGTTCACCCGGATCCCCGGCAGCAGGCTCACCATGTGCGCCGCCATCCGCCGGTTCGAGCCGGGTCCGCCGACACAGAACTCCGTGCGCTCGCCGAAGCCCTGCTGGGCCGTGTCGTGGGCGACGATCTGGGCGTGGGCGCCGCAGTCCTTGATGACGGCGGAGAGTTCGAGGAGGGCGAAGACGTCGTGCCGCTTCACCGTCAGTTCGGGCCCGCCCGCCTCGCGGTTCACCACCAGCAGGGACTCGGAGTTGGCGGGCAGTCCGAAGAAGGCCTGCTTGCGGCGGAGCCTGCGCCGCCACAGTTGGGTACGGGCGACCCAGCCCAGCGCGACACAGATGCCCGCCGCGATCAGGCCGAGGACGATGGTGCGCACGTCGTCAGTCATGGGGGCGCACTCTAGCCAACCGACGCACCGGTGTTCGAGGGGGTCCTGACGGGTAGCGGAAGTCAAGTTACGCTGCGCGAACCGCTGTTGACCGGAGGTACTGATGAGGCGTTCAGCTGGGCGGAATCTGTCGTTGTGCGCGGTTGCGGCGAGCATGGTGGCCGTCGGGGCGGCGGCACCTCCGTCTTCCGGAGCCACGCACGCCACGCCGCAGAAGGAGCCGGTGGCCGTCGGCTACGGCGGCGCCGTCGCGAGCGTCGACGCGGACGCCTCGGCCGCGGGCATCGAGGTCCTGCGCCACGGGGGCAACGCGGTGGACGCCGCCGTCGCCACCGCCGCCGCCCTCGGCGTCACGGAGCCCTATTCGTCGGGTGTGGGCGGTGGCGGCTACTTCGTCTACTACGACGCCAAGTCCCGCTCGGTCCGCACGATCGACGGCCGGGAGACCGCGCCGCTGACCGCGGGCTCCGACCTCTTCCTGGAGAACGGCAAACCGCTCGCCTTCGCCGACGCCGTGACCAGCGGGCTGAGCGTGGGCACGCCCGGCACCCCGGCCACCTGGCAGTCGGCGCTCGACGCCTGGGGCAGCAAGCGGCTCGGCGCGGTCCTGAAGCCCGCCGAGAAGCTGGCCCGCGACGGCTTCACCGTCGACGACACCTTCCGTACGCAGACCGCGTCCAACGAGGCTCGGTTCCGCCAATTCCCCGACACGGCGGAGCTGTTCCTGCCGGGTGGGCAGCTCCCGGTCGTCGGCTCCACCCTCAAGAACCCCGACCTGGCCCGCACCTACGCGCAGTTGGGCCGCGAGGGCATGGGTGCCGTCTACCGCGGCGGCATCGGCGAAGACATCGTCAAGACCGTCAACAAGCCTCCGGTGGAACCGGGTTCGGACTATGTGGCCCGACCCGGCAAGCTGTCCACGAAGGACCTCAAGGCGTACCGTGCGAAGTTCCAGGCCCCGTCCAAGACCTCGTACCGGGGGCTCGGCGTCTACTCGATCGCGCCGTCGTCGTCCGGCGGCACCACCGTCGGCGAAGCCCTCAACATGCTGGAGAGGACGGATCTTTCGAAGGCGTCCGCCGTCCAGTACCTGCACCACTACATCGAGGCCAGCCGGATCGCGTTCGCCGACCGCGGCCGCTGGGTCGGTGACCCGGCCTTCGAGGACGTCCCCACCCGCCAACTCCTGTCGCAGAAGTACGCCGACTCGCGGGCCTGCCTCATCAAGGACGACGCGGTGCTCACCAGCCCGGTGACGCCCGGCGACCCCCGGCACCCCGGGAAGTGCGGCAAGGCCGGTGACAAGGCGGCGCCGACGACGTACGAGGGCGAGAACACCACGCACCTCACCACCGCCGACAAGTGGGGCAACGTCGTCTCCTACACCCTCACCATCGAGCAGACCGGCGGCAGCGGCATCACCGTGCCGGGCCGCGGCTTCCTGCTCAACAACGAGCTGACCGACTTCTCCTTCGCGCCGGCCAGTCCCGACGTGCACGACCCGAACCTGCCGGGCCCCGGCAAGCGGCCGCGCTCGTCGATCTCCCCGACGATCGTGCTCGACCGGCACAACCAGCCGGTCGTCGCCGTCGGTTCACCCGGTGGCGCCACCATCATCACCACCGTGCTCCAGACGCTCACCGGGTTCCTCGACCGCGGGCTGCCGCTCGTCGACGCCATCGCGGCGCCGCGCGCCAGCCAGCGCAACGCCGCGCAGACCGAGCTCGAACCCGGCCTGTACGACAGTGATCTGCGGGCGAAGCTGGAGGCCATCGGGCACTCCTTCAAGCAGAACCCGGAGATCGGGGCCGCCACCGGAGTGCAGCGGCTGCCGGGCGGCAAGTGGCTCGCGGCCGCCGAGAAGATCCGGCGTGGCGGGGGCTCGGCGATGGTGGTCACCCCCGGCAAGTGACCCGTCCCTAGAACGCGGAGGGCATCGGCCCACGGGATGCATCCCGTGGGCCGATGCCCACGCCAGCCCGGCTTCGTACGCTCACCTGTGTGAACGCATCCTCCCTGTTCCGTACCGCCGTCGCCTGGGGCGGTCTCGTCCTCTACCCGGTGGCCCTCGGCCTCACCCTGTTCGGCTCGTCGGACGTCGCGCCCGCGGTGTGCGCCCTCGGCGTGGCCCTGTCGGCGGTGCTCCTGGCGGGGGTGGTGCGCCGGATGCCGCTGCCGGGACTGTCGCTGATCCTCCTCGGGACGCTGGTCGCCGCGTTCGCACAGCCGAGCGGCGGGCACTCGGACGGCGCGCGGGGAGTGACCCTGCTGGCGTTCGGGGCGGCCGACGTGGCGTTGGGCCATCTGATCGTCACCCGGCCGGGGTGGCAGTGGGGCACCGGAGTCGCTCTCTCCTTCGTCGCCCAGGCCGCCGGGATCGCCGCTCTGGTGCGGCCCGAGAACATGGTCGGCGGCGGGGTCGTCGCCCTGCTCGCCCTCCTCGTGGCCGGCATGGTCGGGCTGCTCGGCCGCGAGCGCCGGACGCACGCCGAGGCGCTGCGCACGCGGGCCGTGGTCGAAGCCGTGAACGCCGAACGGCTGCGCATAGCGCGGGAGTTGCACGACATGGTCTCCCACAGCATCGGCGTCATCGCGATCCAGTCGGGCGTCGCGGCCCGGGTCGTCGAGACCCGCCCCCGCGAGGCACGGGAGGCCCTGTCGGCGATCGAGGACACCAGCCGGGAGACCCTCGCGGGCCTGCGCCGCACCCTCGTCGCGCTGCGCGGGACCGACCCGGCCGGCGAGGCGCCGCTCGCCCCGGCCGCCGGTCTCGGCGACCTCGACGCGCTCGCCGGGGCCACGGGCCGGGACGCCGGGGTCCGCGTCGACCTCGTCCGCACCGGACCCGAGGGGGCGCTGCCGCCCGACATCGAGCTCGCGGCCTACCGCATCGTCCAGGAATCCCTCACCAACGTCGTCAAGCACGCGGGCGTCGACACCTGCCGGGTCGCCGTCCGCCGCGGCGACGACGCACTCGTCCTGGAGATCACCGACGCGGGCACCGGCGGCTCGGCTACCGTCCCCGGCATGGGGATCACGGGAATGCGCGAGCGGGTGAGTCTGCTGCACGGCGAGTTCGACGCCGGGCCGGGGCCGGAGGGCGGGTTCCGGGTGACGGCGCGCATACCGCTGCCGGAGGCGGGCCGATGACCGTCCGCGTCCTCCTCGTCGACGACCAGCCGCTGGTCCGATCCGGGCTGCGCGTCCTGATCGGCGAGACCGACGACCTGGAGGTGGCCGGCGAGGCGGGCGACGGCGCGCGGGCCGTCGAACTGGCCGCGTCGCTGCGGCCCGACGTGGTCGTCATGGACCTGCGGATGCCCGGCATGGACGGCATCGAGGCGACCCGGCGGATCATGGCGGGCGACAGCGGCAGCAGGGTGCTCGTCCTGACCACCTTCGACGAGGACGACTACGTGTACGGGGCTTTGCGGGCCGGCGCAGGGGGCTTCGCCCTCAAGGACATGCAGCTGGAGGACATTCTCGCGGCGGTGCGTGTCGTGGCCGCCGGGGACGCGCTCATCGCCCCCGGGGTGACCCGGCGGCTCATCGCGGACTTCGTGGGGCGGCCGGGGCCCGTCGCCGCACGCTCGGCGCGCCCGGTCCAGGGGATCACGCAGCGCGAGCGCGAGGTGCTCACCCTGGTCGGGCTCGGCCGGTCGAACCAGGAGATCGCCGACGAGCTCGTCATCAGCGTGGCCACGACCAAGTCGCACGTGGCCCGCCTGTTCACCAAGCTGGACGCCCGCGACCGCGTACAACTGGTCATCATCGCCTATGAGTTGGGCCTGGTGGCGCCGTCCGGGTGAGGGTGTGCGAACGGTCGGGGCTGTTCGCCGCGGTCCGGATCGCCCCCGTGGGCGCGGCGGAGGCTCCCGGCCGGTCGCCGTACACCCGTGGGGCGTACGGCAACCGGTGTGTCGGGCCAGGGGTGCGCCGTCGGGGCTCCCGGCACGGGGACGCTCCAGAGCGGCAACCCCACCCACAGGAGGTCCCCCGTGCCCCCGAAGACGGCCGTGCGCACCGGCGCCGCCCTCGCCCTGACCGCCCTCGCGGCAGTCGCCTGCGCCGCTCAGGAACCGGAGAACGTGCCCCGGGTCACGGGCGCCCTCGGCACCCGGCCCACCATCACCGTCCCGGACCAGCCCGCGCCCGAGGGGGCCCGGACGACGGTGCTGCGCGACGGTACGGGGCCCGAGGTGAAGAAGGGGCAGGTCGCCGTCACCGACGTGGAGATGCGGAGCTGGGAGGGCGGGAAGGGGCTCGTGTCGTCCTGGGGCCTGACCCAGCCGCGTACGGTCCGCTTCGACGGCGGCCGTGCCGCGCGCTCCTGGGAGCAGGCCCTCGTCGGCCGCAGGGGAGGCAGCCGCGTGCTCGTGGTGACGCCCGCCGCGAGCGCCCTCGGCCCACAGGAGCGGGCGGAGGGCGGCGAGGGGGTCGCGGCGGCCGGCCACACGATCGCCGTGTTCGATCTGATCGGCGGCTACGACCTCGACCAGCGGGTGCCCGTCACCGACGGCGGCACGCCGGGCGCCGGGGCGGCGGGCGAGGGGCTGCCGGTCGTCGACCTCCCCGACGGCGCCCCGCCCCGGGTCGTCGACTGGGGCGCGGGCAGACCCCGCAGGCTGCACGTCCGCACCGTCTCCGAGGGCAGGGGGCCGGTGGTCCAGGACGGCGATGTCGCCGTCGTGAACTACTTCGGCTGGCAGTGGGGCAAGGCGCGGCCGTTCCGCTGCACGTACGGGGTGAGCGGTCCCAGCGGCATGGTCGTCGGCCGGCGGGCGGCGCTGCCCGGGATGTACGAGGCGCTGAAGGGCGTCCGTGTGGGCAGCCGCCTCCAGATCGCCGTGCCGGCCGACTACTCGCCCGGCTTCACCGCGACCCCGGGCGGCCTCGCCCAGCCCGCGCACGCGGCCGTCCTCTACACGGTGGACGTCCTCGACCGGCAGGACCGCTGAGCCGCCTAAAGCGCTGTCAGGATGCGCGGCCCCGCATCGGTGATCGCCACGGTGTGCTCGGCGTGGGCGGCGCGCGAGCCGTCGTTCGTGCGCAGGGTCCAGCCGTCCGGCGCCTCGTGGTAGTCGTCCTCGCCGCCGCCGATCAGCATCGGCTCGATCGCGAGGACCATGCCGTGGCGCAGCCGCATGCCGCGGCCCGGCCGTCCCTCGTTCGGCACGCCCGGGTCCTCGTGCATCCGGCGGCCGATGCCGTGCCCGCCGAAGTCCTGCGGGACGCCGTACCCGGCGGTGCGGCAGAGCCGGCCGACGGCGTGCGCGATGTCTCCGATGCGGTTGCCCACGACGGCCGCCGCGATGCCCGCGGCCAGGGCCCGCTCGGCGGTCTCGATCAGCGTCACGTCCTCCGGGCGCGCCCGGCCCACGGTGAAGCTGATGGCGGAGTCGCCCGCCCAGCCGTCGAGCAGGGCGCCGCAGTCGATCGAGACCAGGTCGCCGTCGCGCAGCCGGTCGGCGGTCGGGATGCCGTGCACGATCGCGTCGTTCACGGACGCGCAGATCACCGCCGGGAACGGGGTGCTCGCGAACGAGGGCCGGTAGTGCAGGAAGGGCGAGCCCGCCCCGGCTCTGTCCAGCACCTCGCGCGCCACCCCGTCCAGCTCCAGCAGGCTTACGCCCACGGCGGCGTGGTCCCGCACGGCCGTCAGGGCCTGGGCCACGACGCGGCCCGCCTCACGCATCGCGTCCATCTGAGTGTCTGTCTTCAGTTCCACCATGCCAATAACTATACCGGTATTTCTATCCGGTACAAAAATCCGGTACAGAAATCCGGTATAGGAATCGGATCTCGGGTAGACTCCCGCCATGGTCCGAACTCCCCTGACCCCCGAAGAGCGCGAGCGCGGCGAGCGGCTCGGCCGGCTGCTGCGCGAGGCGCGGCGCGAGCGCAGCATGACGGAGGTCGCCGCGGGTGCGGGCGTCTCCGTCGAGACCCTGCGCAAGATCGAGACCGGGCGCGCCCCGACCCCGGCGTTCTTCACCATCGCCGCCGTCGCCCGCGAGCTGGGCCTGTCGATGGACGAGCTGGTGGTGCGCTGCGCGCTGGTGCTCGCCTGAAAAGTCCGCGTAGCGGCCCCGTAACACGCCGGGTGTTTCCTTCCGGAGCGACAGGCTCCAGGGGGCGCGACGATCGGCGGGGCGCACGTGACGGAAACGACGGACGCGGGGCAACTGGCTTTGCCCTGCAGGGAGTTCGCGGCCTACCTGCGCGCACTCGTGACCCGGATCGACCAGGGGGCCGGCTGGCTCGGCGTCTTCTGGCAGCGTGACCCCGAGGGGCTGCGCGCCTGCCTCGGCGGGGTCGAGGTGCCGCCCTGGGACGTGGTCGAGGCGCTGCTCCAGGACGTCGCCGCGCAGTACGGCCCCGACCGCGCCGAGCGCGAGACGGCCGACGCCCGCGCCCTGCACCGGGCGGCCGTCCGCGCCCATGACGCGGCCCCGGGCGGCCGGGACGCGCTGCTCGCCCACCTCGACGCCATGGCCCGCGAGCAGCGCCACGCCACCGAGCGCCGCCGCGATCTGGGTCACCTCCTCGACTCCGCCGCCACCCACGAGCAGGCCGAGTCGGCGCGCAGGGACCTCGCCTGGGCGCGGGACGACCATGACCGGGCGACGGCGCGCATCGCCGAACTCCGCCACAGGATCGCGGAGTTGGGGAGCGTCCAGGCGGTGTCGGGGCCGCACCCGGCTCCGCCCCGGCCGACCGCACCCGACGACGAGGCCGCGCCCGACGCCGGGCCCGAGGGCGATGCCGAGCCCACCGCACCCTCCCGTTCCGGGAAGCCCGCCAAGCCCGCCAAGCCGGCCAAGTCCAAGAAGCGCCGCCCACGCGGCAGCGCCCGCTTCGCCGGCCTCGACGTGGAGGCGGAGGAGCGACCTGCCCCGGAAGCGCCGCCCCTCGCGGCCCCCGCGACCGCCACCGGCGCCCGCTTCGCCGGGGCGCAGGACGACGCGGCGCCCGCCCCGCGGGCCCTCGACGACGCGGCCCACGAAGACGTCGCGGCCGTCGCCGCCACCGTCGACACCCTGCTCGGGCTGCGGGCCGCCGCGCGCAGCGGTGAGGCGCACATCCTCCTCGTGGAGGCGGCGCACTGGCCCGCGGCCCGCCTCCCGCTGTTCGCCGCGGAGCTGCACCGGGCCGGGCTCGACGCCGACTGGGCCACGCTGCTGTGGGAGGCCGCCTCGCTGCCTCCGGCCCGGCTGGTCGACGCCGCGGACGCGCTCGCCGCGGCGGGGCGCGGTGCCGACGGGCGCCAGGTGCTGCGGCAGGGCGTGGGGCGCCCGCCCGAGGCGATCGGGACGGCCGTCGCCGATCTCGACGCCGACGGCCGGCACCGCGAGGCCCGCATCCTCCTCGACGCCTATGTGCGGACCCGCACCCCCGAGGAGGCCGCCCGCAGCGCGCTGTGCGACCCGGGGCGCCTCGTCCCGCTGGTGCTCGACGCGGCCCGCGCCGTCACCGGCGACCGCCACCGCGACGTGCTGCACGCGCTGCGCCTGGCGGGGCACCCCGCCTGAGCCGGACGCCACCCCCCACGCGATCGCGGACCGCTGACCCGCCCGGCTGAGAAACGAGATCGATCCAGCGGGTTAACGACGATGGTCTTGGCAAGCCTTCCGGGTGGGCTTACGTTCGTCCCTCTACGGCCCGGTCTACGGGCGTAGAGGATCAGGCAAAGGAGCGGCTCATGGCCCCCGTCGTACGCGCCGCACTCGTCCAGGCCACCTGGACGGGCGACACCGAATCCATGATCGCCAAGCATGAGGAGCACGCCCGCGAGGCGGCCCGGCAGGGCGCGAAGATCATCGGCTTCCAGGAAGTCTTCAACGCCCCCTACTTCTGCCAGGTCCAGGAGGCGGAGCACTACCGCTGGGCCGAGCCCGTCCCCGACGGCCCGACCGTGGCCCGGATGTGCGCCCTCGCCCGCGAGACCTGCATGGTCGTCGTGGTCCCCGTCTTCGAGGTCGAGCAGTCCGGCTTCTACTTCAACACCGCCGCCGTGATCGACGCCGACGGCAGCTACCTCGGCAAGTACCGCAAGCACCACATCCCGCAGGTCAAGGGGTTCTGGGAGAAGTACTACTTCAAGCCGGGCAACCTGGGCTGGCCGGTCTTCGACACCGCCGTCGGCCGGGTCGGCGTCTACATCTGCTACGACCGTCACTTCCCGGAGGGCTGGCGGCAGTTGGGCCTGAACGGCGCCCAGCTGGTCTACAACCCCTCGGCCACCTCCCGCGGACTCTCCGCCTACCTGTGGCAGCTCGAACAGCCCGCCGCGGCCGTCGCCAACGAGTACTTCGTCGCCGCCATCAACCGCGTCGGCGTCGAGGAGTACGGCGACAACGACTTCTACGGCACCTCCTACTTCGTCGACCCGCGCGGACGGCTCGTCGGCGACGCCGCGAGCGACAAGACCGAGGAACTTCTCGTCCGGGATCTGGACCTCGGCCTCATCGACGAGGTACGGCAGCAGTGGGCGTTCTACCGCGACCGCCGCCCGGACGCCTACGACGGTCTCGTCCAGCCGTGAGCCGAGCACCCCGACGAACCGCGCACCCGACCGAGCCGTGATCGACGAAGGGACGCCGCACCCGTGAACACCTCCGCCCTGCACGCCCGCCACCGCGCCGTCCTGCCGGACTGGCTGGCCCTCTACTACGCCGAGCCGATCGAGCTGACGCACGGCGAGGGCCGCCACGTCTGGGACGCCGAGGGCCGCAAGTACCTCGACTTCTTCGGCGGCATCCTCACCACGATGACCGCGCACGCGCTGCCCGAGGTGACGAAGGCGGTCGCCGAGCAGGCGTCCCGCATCATCCACTCCTCGACCCTCTACCTCGACCGGCCGATGGTCGAACTCGCCGAGCGCGTGGCCCAGTTGTCCGGCATCCCGGACGCCCGCGTCTTCTTCACCACGTCGGGCACGGAGGCCAACGACACGGCGCTGATGCTCGCCACCGCGTACCGCCGCTCGAACCAGATCCTGGCGATGCGCAACAGCTACCACGGCCGCTCCTTCTCGGCGATCGGCATCACCGGCAACAAGGGCTGGTCGCCGACGAGCCTGTCCCCGCTGCAGACCCTCTACGTCCACGGAGGCGTCCGCGGCCGCGGCCCGTACGCGGCGCTGTCCGACGCCGAGTTCACCGACGCCTGCGTCGCCGACCTGCGCGACATGCTCGGCCAGACCCGCGGCGACGTGGCGGCGCTGATCGCCGAGCCGATCCAGGGCGTCGGCGGGTTCACCTCCCCGCCCGACGGCCTGTACGCCCGCTTCCGCGAGGTCCTGCGGGAGCATGGCATCCTGTGGATCTCCGACGAGGTGCAGACCGGCTGGGGCCGCACCGGCGACCACTTCTGGGGGTGGCAGGCGCACGGCCAGGCCGGCCCGCCCGACCTCCTCACCTTCGCCAAGGGCATCGGCAACGGCATGTCGATCGGCGGGGTCGTCGCCCGCGCCGACGTCATGAACTGCCTCGACGCCAACTCCATCTCCACCTTCGGCGGCTCCCCGGTCACCATGGCGGCCGGCCTCGCCAACCTCTCGTACCTCCTGGAACACGACCTCCAGGGCAACGCCCGCCGCGTCGGCGGCCTCCTCATCGAACGGCTCCGAGCCATCGCGGCACAGGTCCCCGCCGTACGGGACGTGCGCGGCCGGGGCCTGATGATCGGCGTCGAGCTCGACGACCCGACCCGCGCGGTCGCCGCGTCGGTCCTGGAGTCCTGCCGCGAGGCCGGCCTCCTCATCGGCAAGGGCGGCGGCCACGACACCAGCGTCCTGCGCATCGCGCCGCCGCTGTCCTTGACGGTGGCGGAGGCGGAAGAGGGCGCCGCCATCTTGGAACGGGCGTTGCGAGAAGCCCCCTAGGGGCGCGGGGAACTGCGCGACCAGCCACGACGAACCCGCACCCGGCCGACAAGAGAAGCCCCACGGCGAGGAGGCCCGATGCCGACCACCGCACCCGGCACCGAACACGCCCTGTCCGTACGCCAGATACTCGCCCTGGAACGCATCGCAGCCGGCGAACCGGAGGTGGTCGCGGCGGCGAACCACCTCGACCGCCCCGTCCGCTGGGTCCACGTGGCGGAGGCCGCGGACGTCGGCGTCATGCTCACCGGCGGCGAGATGATCCTCACCACCGGCGTGCTCCTCACCGGCGACGCCCACACGCAGACCGAGTACATCAAGTCCCTGCACCGCGCGGAGGCCTCGGCCCTGGTCCTCGGGCTCGGCCGGGCCTTCCCCGCCCCGCCGGAGGACATGCGGCGCGCCGCCGAGCGCTACGGCCTGCCCATGGTCGTCCTGCACCGCCCGTTCCCCTTCGCCGAACTCACGGAGGAGGTCCAGTCCCGGCTGGTGCGGCGCAAGTTCGCCGCCGTCAGCCTCTCCGAGGGCATCCGCACCGCCCTCACCGGCCTGATCACGGCGGGCGCCCCGCTCCAGGCCCTGCTCGACGAGGTCGCCGCGCACAGCGCCTGCCCGGTGCTCGTCACCAACCTCGCCCACCGCGTGCTGGCCACCGCCGGTGAGCGCCCCGCCGTCGACGACGTGCTGCGCGACTGGGAGCGGATCGCCCGCCGGCCGGGCGAAGTCGACGGCGAGGGCTGGCTCCGCGCCGACCTCGGCGGGCGCGGCGAACGCTGGGGCTCGGTCGTCCTGTGCGGCTACCGGGGCGACGGCGCCACCGGCCGCCTCCTCGCCGACCGCGCCGCCGAGGCCCTGGTCCTGCACCGCATGCTCTCCGGCGCGGGCTCCGCGACCTGGGAGGAGCAGTCCGCGCGGTGCCTGCTGGCCGACCTGATCTCGGGCACCGCCCCGGCCCGCCACTTCCTGCCCCGCGCACGGGCGGCGGGCCTCCCCGTGAACCGCCGCACCTTCGTCCCCCTCGTCGTCCGCGACCGTACGGCGCCCCAACTCGACCGCGTGGTGCGGCTCCTGGGCCTGCCCGCGCTGGTGGCCGAGCTCGCCGACGGCGCCACCGCCGTGCTGCTCAGCCTCGCCCGCGACCAGGCCGCGGCGCCCCTCACCGCGCACTTCGCGGCCCGGCTGCACGCCGAGACCGGCGAGCCCGCCGTGATCTGCGCCGGGCCCGACCGCACCACCTGGGACGAGGTGCCGGCGGCGCTCCAGGAGGCCCTGCACGTCGCCGACGCCGTCGCCGGGGCGGCACCGTCGTCCGGACTGCCCGCCGTCGTCCGCCTCGGCGACGTACGGCTGCGCGGCCTGATGCGGCTGCTCCGCGACGACCCGCGCGTCCAGTCGTTCGCCGAACGCGAGCTGGACGGTCTGCTGTACGCGGACGACGGCGACGCCCTGCTGCCGGTCCTGCGCACCTATCTCGCCACCGGCCGCAACAAGTCCCGTACCGCCCAGCTCCACCACATGAGCCGCCCCGCCCTCTACCGCCGGCTCGAAGCCATCGAGACGCTGCTCGGCATCGATCTCGACGACTTCGAACAGGCCGCGTCCGTGCACATCGCGCTCCTCGCGCACGACGCGCAGCAGGCGTGACACGGTGGAACGACACGCGGCGGCGGACGTGACACGGTGCAACTCGGCGGCGGCGCCCGCGATTCCTATCGTCGTGGGCACACCGAGCACCCCGCCACGCTGGAGGCCCTGATGAGCCCCGTGATCCGCGCCGCGATCTTCCAGACCGCATGGACCGGCGACAAGGAATCCATGATCAAGGTGCACGAGCAGGCCGTTCGTGACGCCGCCGCGCAGGGCGCCCAGGTCCTGTGCTTCCAGGAACTGTTCTACGGCCCGTACTTCTGCCAGGTGCAGGACCCCGAGTTCTATGCGTACGCCGAGGCCATCCCCGAGGGCCCGATCGTGCGCCGCTTCCAGGAGCTGGCCCGCGAGCACGGCATCGTCCTCGTCCTGCCCATGTACGAGGAGGAGCAGCCGGGCGTCCTCTACAACACCGCCGCGGTCATCGACGCCGACGGCAGCTACCTCGGCAAGTACCGCAAGACGCACATCCCGCAGGTGAAGGGCTTCTGGGAGAAGTTCTACTTCCGCCCGGGCAACAGCGGCTGGCCCGTCTTCGACACCGCCGTCGGCAAGATCGGCGTCTACATCTGCTACGACCGGCACTTCCCCGAGGGCTGGCGCGCGCTCGGCCTCGAAGGCGCCCAGATCGTCTTCAACCCGTCGGCCACCTCGCGCGGCCTCTCCCGCTACCTGTGGCAGCTGGAGCAGCCGGCGGCGGCCGTCGCCAACGAGTACTTCGTCGGCGCCATCAACCGCGTCGGCGTCGAGGAGTACGGGGACAACGACTTCTACGGCACGTCCTACTTCGTCGACCCCGAGGGCCAGTTCGTCGGCGAGGTCGCCGACGACAAGGCGCCCGAACTCGTCGTCCGCGACCTCGACATCGCCAAGCTGCGCGAGGTCCGCGACCGCTGGCAGTTCTACCGGGACCGTGCCCCGCAGGCGTACGAGCCCCTGACCCGCCCGTAAGACCGCCGCACTTCTGGAGGAGAACATGAGCGCCGTCCGTACCGTCATCCGCGGTGGTCTCGTCGTCACCGCCGCCGACGAGATGCACGCCGACGTCCTCGTCGAGGACGGCCGCGTCGCGGCCCTCGCGGCCAGCGGCAGCGACACCGCCGCGTCCTGGACGGACGCGCGCACGATCGACGCGAGCCAGAAGTACGTCATCCCGGGCGGCGTCGACGCGCACACCCACATGGAGATGCCGTTCGGCGGCACGTTCGCCGCGGACACCTTCGAGACGGGGACGCGGGCCGCCGCCTGGGGCGGCACCACCACCATCGTCGACTTCGCGATCCAGTCCAAGGGCCGCAGCCTGCGCGAGGGCCTGGACGCCTGGTACGCCAAGGCCGACGGGCAGTGCGCCGTCGACTACGGCTTCCACATGATCGTCTCCGACGTGAACGACGACACGCTCAAGGAGATGGACCTGCTGGTGGGGGAGGGGGTCACCTCCTTCAAGCAGTTCATGGCCTACCCGGGCGTCTTCTACAGCGACGACGGCCAGATCCTGCGCGCCATGCAGCGCGCGGGCGAGAACGGCGGGCTGATCATGATGCACGCCGAGAACGGCATCGCGATCGACGTCCTCGTCGAACAGGCCCTCGCCCGCGGCGAGACCGACCCGCGCTTCCACGGCGAGGTGCGCAAGGCCCTCCTGGAGGCCGAGGCGACCCACCGCGCGATCAAGCTGGCGCAGGTCGCCGGGGCGCCGCTGTACGTCGTCCACGTATCGGCGCAGGAAGCCCTCGCCGAGTTGCAGCGCGCCCGCGACGAGGGCCTGAACGTCTTCGGCGAGACCTGCCCGCAGTACTTGTTCCTGTCCACCGAAAATCTCGCCGAGCCCGACTTCGAGGGCGCCAAGTACGTGTGCAGCACACCGCTGCGCCCCAAGGACCACCAGGCGGCGCTCTGGCGCGGCCTGCGCACCAACGACCTCCAGGTGGTCTCCACCGACCACTGCCCGTTCTGCTTCACCGGCCAGAAGGAGCTGGGCCGCGGCGACTTCTCGAAGATCCCGAACGGCATGCCGGGCGTCGAGAACCGCATGGACCTCCTCCACCAGGCCGTCGTCGACGGCCACCTCTCGCGCCGCCGCTGGATCGAGATCGCCTGCGCGACCCCGGCCCGGATGTTCGGCCTGTACCCGAAGAAGGGCACGATCGCGCCCGGCGCCGACGCGGACATCGTCATCTACGACCCGCACGCCGAGCAGACCGTCAGCGCCGAGACCCACCACATGAACGTCGACTACTCCGCGTACGAGGGCAAGCGTCTGACCGGCCGCGTGGAGACGGTCCTGTCGCGCGGCGAACTCGTCATCACCGAGCGGGAGTTCACGGGCCGCGCCGGGCACGGCACGTACACCCCGCGCTCCACCTGTCAGTACCTGAACTGAACCTGAACTGAGCAAGCGAGGGATCACATCATGGACTTCGGACTCGTTCTGCAGACCGACCCGCCGGCCTCCGGGGTCGTGGAGCTGATGAAGCGGGCGGAGGGCGCCGGGTTCACGTACGGGTGGACGTTCGACTCGTGCGTGCTCTGGCAGGAGCCGTTCGTCATCTACAGCCGGATCCTCGCCGAGACGGAGCGGCTGATCGTCGGCCCGATGGTGACCAACCCCGGCACCCGCACCTGGGAGGTCACCGCCTCCACGTTCGCGACGCTCAACGACATGTACGGCAACCGCACCGTGTGCGGCATCGGGCGCGGCGACTCCGCGATGCGCGTCGCGGGCCGCACCCCCAACACCCTCGCGCGGATCAGCGGCGCGATGAAGGTCATCCGGGCGCTCGGCCGGGGCGACGAGGCCGACCTCGGCGGCGGCGCCGTGGTGCGGTTCCCGTGGGTGCGCCCCGGCGCCGAACTGCCGGTGTGGATGGCCGCGTACGGGCCGAAGGCGCTGAAGATGACCGGCGAGGAGGCCGACGGGTTCATCCTGCAACTCGCCGACCCGTTCCTCACCCAGTGGATGGTCAAGGCGGTGCGGGACGCGGCGGCCGCCGCGGGCCGCGACCCGTCGGACGTGAAGATCTGCGTGGCGGCGCCCGCCTACGTCACCGACGACGACTCGCCCGAGGCCCTCGCGCATGCCCGCGAGCAGTGCCGCTGGTTCGGCGGCATGGTCGGCAACCACGTCGCCGACCTGGTCTCCAAGTACGGCGCGCACTCCGGGATGGTGCCGGACGAGCTGACGGAGTACATCAAGGCCCGCGAGGGCTACGACTACGCGCACCACGGCCGCTCCGGCAACCCCGACACCCAGTTCGTGCCGGACGAGATCGTCGACCGGTTCTGTCTGATCGGCCCGGCGTCCGCGCACATCGAGAAGCTGCGCGCGCTGCGCGAGCTCGGCGTCGACCAGTTCGCGCTGTACGCGATGCACGACGCGAAGGAGCAGTCCATCGACGCGTACGGGCAGGACATCATCCCCGCGCTGACCGCATGACGGCGCCCGTTCCCTTACCCCCACGCGCGATGTGTCTCTGCGTCGCAACGCCCCCACACAGCACGGCAGTTCACGGCTTCCGCACGGCCGCAACCTCTCGTTCACCTCCCTAGAACGGACTGCCTCATGACCGACACGGCCCCACCACCGCAGCCCGCGGTGGAACTCCCCGCCGACGACTACCCGGCCGCCAGCCGCTACGCCAATGACGATCTCCGCCCGGTGCCGCTCGCCGAGCGCCGCTGGACGACGTACAACTTCGTGGCCCTGTGGATCGGCATGGCCCACTGCATCCCGTCCTGGACGCTGGCCTCGGGCCTGGTGGCGCTGGGCATGGACTGGAAGCAGGCGGTGCTGACCATCGCCCTCGCCAACGTCATCGTGCTGCTGCCGATGCTGCTGACCGGGCACGCGGGACCCAAGTACGGCATCCCCTTCCCGGTCCTCGCCCGGGCGTCGTTCGGGGTGCGGGGCGCGAACCTGCCGGCCATGGTGCGGGCGGCGGTGGCCTGCTGCTGGTTCGGCATCCAGACGTGGATCGGCGGCCAGGGCATCTTCGTGCTCCTGGGGAAGCTGTTCGGCGGGTGGGCGGACGCCGGGAAGATCGGCGGCTACCCGTGGACGCTGTGGCTGTGCTTCGTCGTCTTCTGGGTCCTCGAACTGGCCATCATCTACCGGGGGATGGACACCCTGCGCCGCTTCGAGAACTGGGCGGCGCCCTTCGTCCTCGTCGGCGCGCTGGTGCTGCTGATCTGGATAGCGAACAAGGCCGGCGGGTTCGGGCCGCTGCTGCACGAGCCGTCGAAGGTCGGCTGGGGCCCGGACTTCTGGAAGGTCTTCTTCCCCGGCCTGATGGGCATGATCGGGTTCTGGTCCACGCTGTCGCTGAACATCCCGGACTTCACGCGCTTCGGCAAGGGGCAGAGAGCGCAGGTCCTCGGGCAGACACTGGGCCTTCCCACGACCATGACCCTCTTCGCACTGATGTCGGTCCTGGTGACGGCCGGTTCCGAGAAGGTGTACGGCGTCGCCATCTGGGACCCGGTCGCGCTGGCCGGCAAGACCGACAACGTCTTCGGTCTCCTCTTCGCGCTCATCACGGTCTTCGTCGCCACGATCTCCGTGAACATCGCCGCGAACGTCGTCTCGCCCGCCTACGACCTCGCGAACCTCGCGCCGAAGGTCATCAACTTCCGTACGGGCGCGATCATCACGGGCATCGTGGGCGTCCTGGTGATGCCGTGGAAGCTGACCTCGACGCCCGAGCTGTACATCTTCACCTGGCTCGGGGTGGTCGGCGGGCTGCTCGGCACAGTCGCGGGCATCCTCATCGCGGACTACTGGATCGTGCGCAGGACCGTGCTCCACCTGCACGACCTGTATGTGGAGGGCGGCCGGTACTGGTACTCCGGCGGCTGGAACTGGCGCGCCGTCGTCGCCTTCGCGGTGGGCGGCGTGCTGGCGGTCGGCGGTTCCTACTCGACCCTGGACGCGAACGGCGACAAGGCCGGGCCGTTCCCGGTCGACGGCATCATCCCGTTCCTGAAGCCACTGGCCGACTACGGGTGGGCCGTGGGGCTCGGGGCCTCGCTGATCGTGTACGTCGCGCTGATGGCGGGCGGACGGCAGCGAGAAGCCCGAGTGTGACCTGAGGCACGGCCCGCACGGCTCCGGCGCGGTCGCGGGGGAGTCGGGCAGGCGCCGCCGCACGGTGCGCGGACAGCGCTCAAAGCCGCTGTGCGGCAAGCGAATTGATGAAGCGCGGGAGGCCGGTACCGGCCTCCCGCGCCGTACGTTTCCGGCGGGCGCGACGGTCGTCGGATGCTCGTCCGACGGCACGGCCTGTCCGATATCCGAGACCGGCATCCCGATCTTTGTTGACTTCCTTCACGGCGCTGGGCCATATTCCTCGGCATGTCCCGCAGCGCCGTCACCCCCGAGCAAGCCGCCATTGAGCTGGCTCTCATCGGTGTGACCCCGCACTGCGTCTCCGACGTCCACTGTTGCTGACGCCCGCCCGAGCGCGCGAAATCCCTCGCAGGCGCGGCAGCATCCCATATTCCGGCCGGCAGTCCCACTGTCCGGTCGTCCCTCTGTGATCGCCCTCGCCGCCGCCTGCACGCAACGTCCCTGCCTGCAGCACTCCGAGAGGTCACCTCCCATGCGTCAACCGTCCGTCATATCGCGCCGCCTCGCAGCGGCTCTGGCCGTGTCCGCCGTGGCGGTGGGCGCTGCCGCGTGCGGCCCCCAGGACGGCAAGGCGTCCGGCTCCGGTGCCGCGGGCGCGCCCGAGAAGGGCGGCACGCTCACCGTCCTCAACAGCACTCCCCAGGAGGACTTCGACCCCGCGCGGCTCTACACCTCCGGCGGCGGCAACATCCCCTCCCTCGTCTTCCGCACGCTCACCACGCGCAACCGCGAGGACGGCGCGGCCGGCGCCGAGGTGGTGCCCGACCTGGCCACCGACCTCGGCACGCCCAGCAAGAACGCCACCGTGTGGACGTACCACCTCAAGGACGGACTGAAGTACGAGGACGGCACGGAGATCACCAGCGCCGACATCAAGTACGGGATCGAGAGATCGTTCGCCGGCGAGCTGTCCGGCGGCGCGCCCTATCTGCGTGACTGGCTGATCGGCGGCGCCGACTACCAGGGCCCGTACAAGGACAAGAAGGGCCTCGACTCGATCGAGACGCCCGACAAGAAGACCATCGTCTTCCATCTCAACAAGTCGGAGGGCGAGTTCCCCTACCTCGCCACGCAGACCCAGACGACCCCGGTGCCCGAGGCCAAGGACAAGGGCACCAAGTACGAGGAGCACCCGCTGTCCTCGGGCCCGTACAAGGTCGTCAGGAACGAGGGCGACGGCGAGCGGCTCGTCCTGGAGCGCAACCCGCACTGGTCGGCCGCCACCGACAAGGAGCGCAAGGCCTACCCCGACAAGATCGACGTACGCTCCGGGCTCGACTCCGCCGTCATCAACCAGCGGCTCTCCGCCTCGCGCGGCACCGACGCCGCCGCCGTCACCACCGACACCAACCTCGGCCCCGCCGAACTGGCCAAGGTCAGCGGCGACAAGGACCTCGCCGCCCGCGTCGGCACCGGCCACTTCGGCTACACCAACTACCTCGCCTTCAACCCGAAGGTGAAGCCGTTCGACAACCCCAAGGTGCGCCAGGCCATCTCCTACGCCGTCGACCGCTCGTCCGTGGTCAACGCGGCCGGCGGATCGTCGCTCGCCGAGCCCGCCACCACCTTCCTGCCGAACCAGAAGTCCTTCGGATACACGCCCTACGACCACTTCCCGGCCGGGAAGAACGGCGACGCGGCCAAGGCCAAGCAGCTGCTCAAGGAGGCCGGTTACCCCAAGGGCCTGACCGTCACCCTCACCCACGACAACGCCAAGAACTTCGCCACCAGCCCCGAGATCGCCACCGCGGTCCAGGAGGCACTGGCGAAGGCGGGCATCACCGTCAAGCTGCAGGGGCTCGAGGACACCAAGTACTCCGACACCATCTACAACGTGAAGAGCGAGCCCGGCTTCTTCATCAGCGGCTGGGGAGCCGACTGGCCGTCGGGCGGCCCGTTCTTCGCGCCGATCTTCGACGGACGGCAGATCGTCGAGAACGGCTACAACTTCAACTCCGGCCAGCTGAACGACTCCTCGGTCAACAAGGAGATCGACGAGATCAACAAGCTGACCGACCTGAAGGCCGCCGCCCAGCGGTGGGGCGCGCTCGACAAGAAGGTCGGCGAGCAGGCACTGACCGTGCCGCTGTTCCACCCGGTCTACAAGCGCCTGTACGGCGCGGACGTCAAGAACGTCGTCATCAGCGACTGGACCGGTGTGCTCGACGTCTCCCAGGTCGCGGTCAAGTAATCATGTCCGAAGCACTTCTCGCACAAGCGGAGAAGGCCGACGGGGCGGGGGCGGCCGACGTCGCCCCCGCCCCCGGGGGCCGCCCCTTCTGGCGACGGCTGCGCGCCCGCCGCTCCGCCCTGATCGCCGCCGCGGTCGTCGCCCTCCTCGTCGTCGCGGCCCTCGCCGCGCCGCTGCTCAGCGCCCTCGAAGGGCAGAACCCGACCACGTACCACCCCGCCCTCGTCGACTCCGGGAGCGGTGGCGTGCCGATCGGCTCGTTCGGCGGGATCAGCGGCGAGCACTGGCTCGGCGTCGAACCCCTCACCGGACGCGACCTGTTCGCCCGCGTCGTGTACGGAGCCCGGGTCTCGCTCGGTGTCGCGCTCGCCGCGACCCTGCTCCAGGTCGGCATCGGCACCGCCATCGGCCTCGCGGCCGGTCTCGGCAACCGGTACGTCGACCAGGCACTCAGCCGCATCACCGACGTCGTCGTCGCGCTGCCCATCATGGTCATCGCGCTCGGCGCGCTCGCCGTCGTCCCCGCCGGATTCCCGCGCCCCGTGCTGATCGCCGTGGTCGTCGGGCTCATCGGCTGGTCCGGGATCTCCAAGATCGTGCGGGCCCAGACGCTGTCCCTGAAGTCGCGCGACCACGTCGCCGCCGCCCGGCTCAGCGGCTGGAGCTCCTGGCAGGTCGCCCGCCGCGAACTGCTGCCCGCGCTCGGCGCGCCCGTCATCACGTACGCCGTGCTGCTCTTCCCGTCGAACATCGTCGTCGAGGCCGCCCTGTCGTTCCTCGGCGTCGGCATCAAACCGCCCACACCGTCCTGGGGACAGATGCTCAGCGACGCCGACACCTGGTACCAGGCGGCGCCCACCTATCTGCTGATCCCCGCCGTGCTGCTCTTCGTCACCGTGCTCGCGCTGACCGTCCTCGGCGAGGGCGTCCGCACCGCCCTCGACCCGCGCGCGGCGTCCCGGCTGCGGATCGGCACCGGCCGCAAGAAGGAGGCGGACGCATGACCGGGTTCCTGCTCCGGCGGGCCGTCGGCGCGGTCCTCGTGCTCTTCGCGCTGAGCGTCGTCGTCTACGCGGCCTTCTACGTCGCCCCGGGCAACGTCGCCCAGATCGCCTGCGGGCCGCGCTGCTCACCCGCCCAAGTCGCCCAGGTCAGCGCCCAGTTGCACCTCGGCGATCCGCTCTACCTCCAGTACGCGCACTTCGTCGAGGCGCTGTTCGCGGGCCGCGACTACTCCACCGGCACCGGTGTGCAGCACTGCCCGGCGCCCTGCCTCGGCCTCTCCTACCAGAGCGACCAGCAGGTCACCCGGCTGATCCTCGCCAAGCTCCCGGCCACCGCCTCGCTCGTCCTCGGCGGCGCCGTGCTGTGGGTGCTGCTCGGCGTCGGCACCGGCATCCTCTCGGTGTGGCGGCGCGGCCGTCCGACCGAGCGGATCCTCACCTGGATCACCCTGGCCGGCATGGCCACACCGGTCTTCGTCATCGGCCTGCTGCTCATCATCGTCCTGGTCACCGCGCTGCAGATCCTGCCGTTCCCGGACTACGTGCCGCTCACCGACGATCCCGAACAGTGGGCCTGGAACCTGCTGCTGCCCTGGATCTCGCTGGCCCTGGTCTCCGCCGCCCCGTACGCCCGCATGACCCGCGCCGCGATGCTGGAGACCCTCGCCGAGGACCATGTGCGCACCTTCCGCGCCTACGGGGTCAGCGAACGGGTCCTGGTGCGCCGGCACGCGCTGCGCGGCGCGCTCGCCCCGGTGATCGCGCTCGGCGCCCTCGACGTCGGCGCCATGTTCGGCGGCGCCGTCCTCACCGAGTCCCTCTTCGGGATCCCGGGGATCTGCCGCGAACTCGTCGACGCCGTCAAGAACGTGGACCTTCCGGTCGTCGTCGGCCTGGTGCTCGTCACCGGGTTCTTCGTCGTCCTCGCCAACGCCGTCGCCGATGTCCTCCAGGCGCTGGCCGACCGACGGGTGGTGCTCGCATGAGCCTCGTCTCAGTCAGCGATCTCTCCCTCTCCTTCGGCGACGTACGGGCCGTGGAGAACCTGTCGTTCGACCTCGAACCCGGCGGCGCGCTCGGCATCGTCGGCGAGTCGGGCTCCGGCAAGAGCGCCTCGGCGTACGCCCTGCTGGGCCTGCACCGGGGGACCGGCGCCCGGGTCACCGGCCGCGTCGAGGTCGCCGGCGTCGACGTGAACGCCGCCGACGACGCACAACTGCGGGCCCTGCGGGGCGCCAAGGCGGCGATGGTCTTCCAGGACCCGCTGTCCTCGCTGGACCCGTACTACGCGGTCGGCGACCAGATCGCGCAGGTGTACCGGGTCCACCACCGGGTCTCCCGGCGTGCGGCGCGGGCCCGCGCGGTCGAGGTCCTGGACCGGGTCCGCATCCCCGACGCGGCGCGGCGCGCCCGGTCCAGGCCGCACGAGTTCTCCGGCGGCATGCGGCAGCGGGCCCTGATCGCTATGGCCCTGGCCTGCGCACCCCAGCTGCTCATCGCCGACGAGCCGACGACCGCCCTGGACGTCACCGTGCAGGCCCAGATCCTCGACCTGCTGCACCAGTTGCGCCAGGAGACCGGCATGGGCCTGATCCTGGTCACGCACGACGTGGGCGTCGCCGCCGAATCGGTCGACGACGTGCTCGTCATGCAGCACGGCCGGGCCGTCGAACGGGGCCCGGTGCGCGAGGTGCTCGGAGCCCCCCGCGAGCCGTACACCCGGGCCCTGCTGTCGGCCGTGCCCCGGATCCCGGACGGCGACGCCCCGCGCGACGAGCGGCCGACACCGCCCGCGGAAGCGGGGGAGCCGCCCTCCGGGCGGACGGAGGGCTCTGAGAGACAGGCCCTCGTCGAGGCGACCGGCCTCCGGCACGTCTTCGGCCGGGGCGCGGCCGCGCACACCGCCGTCGACGACGTCTCGCTCACCGTCCACCGCGGCGAGACCCTCGGCATCGTCGGGGAGAGCGGCAGCGGCAAGACCACCCTCGGCCGGATCCTGGTCGGACTGCTCGACCCCACCTCCGGCGACCTCACCCGCCGGGCCAAGGTCCAGATGGTGTTCCAGGACCCCGTCTCCTCCCTCAACCCGCGCCGCTCGATCGGGGAGTCGGTCGCCGACCCGCTCCGGGCGGGCGGACAGCGCGACGAGGGCGCCATCCGGGCCCGGGTGGCCGGGCTGCTGCGCAGGGTCGGTCTCGAACCCGGCCACTACGACCGCTATCCGCACGAGTTCAGCGGCGGCCAGCGCCAGCGCGTCGGCATCGCCCGGGCCCTCGCCGCCGAGCCCGACCTCATCGTCTGCGACGAGGCCGTGTCCGCCCTCGACGTGACGACCCAGGCCCAAGTCACCTCCCTGCTGGCCGAGTTGCAGCGGGAGCTGGGTCTGTCCCTCGTCTTCATCGCGCACGACCTCGCCGTCGTACGGCAGGTCAGCGACCGGGTCGCCGTGATGCGGCAGGGCCGGATCGTCGAGGAAGGACCGGTGGAGCAGGTGTACGCCCACCCCCGGGAGACGTACACCAAGACGCTGCTCGCGGCCGTCCCCGCGCTCGACCCCGACCGGGCCGTCGCCCGGCGGAACGCCCGCGCGGAGCTGGCGGCGCTCTGAGCCGGCCCCGCGCGCCCGTCATGTGACCGCCGGGTAAAGGGAGTTGTCCGTCCGGACAGTACCGGCGGGCAGACCTCTGCCGAACGGACAAGAGGGAGGCGTGACGGTCCGACCTAGGTTTCAGCCACTGAACCCGGGGAGGACCTCATGCTTCGCTCCAGCACGTCCCGCACCAGCCTTTTCGCGCTGACCGCACCCTTGCTCGCCTGCTCCCTCGCCGCCTGTGGTGCGCGCGACGAGGGCGGTGAGAGCGGCTCGGACGGCGGCACCACCACCGTCACCATCGGCTACGACTCGCCGCTCTCCAAGGACCTGGCCGCCGTCGGTCTCGGCATGCGCAACTCCGCCGAACTGGCCGTCAAGCAGGCGAACAAGGAGAAGCTGGTCCCCGGCGTCACCTTCAGGCTCCGGGCCAAGGACGACCAGGGCACCCCGAACATCGGCCAGCAGAACGCGGCCGCGTTCGTCTCCGACAAGAGCGTCATCGGCGTGGTCGGCGCCTACAACTCCTCGGTATCCGCCGCCATGCAGTCCACCCTGCACGACGCGCGGATGGTGCAGATCTCCGGCGCCAACACCGCCGCCACCCTCACCAAGGGCGCCGACTACACCGACAACCCGAAGCGCCAGTACGACAACTACTTCCGGACCATCTCCACCGACGACGTCGCCGTGCCCGTCACCGCCGCGTACCTCTACAAGGACCTGAAGATCAAGAAGATCGCCGCGGTCGACGACAAGAAGACCTACGGCGCCCAGATCGTCGACGACTTCACCACCGCGTACAAGAAGCTCGGCGGCAAGGTCGTCCTCCACCAGTCCATCAACCCGGACGAGTCCGACTACTCCGCCGTCGTCAACACCGTCAAGTCCTCCGGCGCGCGGGGCGTGTTCTACGGCGGCGAGTACCCGCAGGCCGCCGCCCTGAAGAAGCAGCTCGTCGCGGCCGGCTTCGACGGGCCGATGGGCGGCGGCGACGCCGTCAAGGACGACCAGCTGATCTCCCTGGCCGGCGCCAAGGCCGCCGACGGCACCTGCACCCACTCCGACGGCGCGCCCATCGACAAGATGACCACGGCGACCTCGTTCGTCTCCGCCTACCAGGCCGCCGGATACCAGCAGACCTACGGCGTCTTCGGCATCTACACCTACGACGCGACCACCGCACTGATCAAGGCCGTCGGCGAGGCCGTCAAGGCGAACGACGGCAAGGTCGGCGACGTGACCCAGCTGCGCCCGAAGGTCGTCGAGGCCATGGCGAAGGTCTCCTTCGACGGCGCCACCGGCACCATCGGCTTCAACGAGTTCGGCGACAGCACCAACCAGGTCATCAGCATCAACTGCGTCAAGAACGGAAAGTGGGAGAACGGCGTCAAGGTGGTCACCGTCAAGTGAGCACCACCGACCTGTTCCAGCTCCTCGCCGACGGACTCGTCCTCGGCGCCATGTACGGCCTCATCGCGGTCGGCTACACGATGGTCTACGGCATCCTCCAGATCATCAACTTCGCCCACGGTGAGATCTTCATGCTCGGCGGGTTCGGCGCCCTCTTCGTCTACGCGTGGGTGCCGGGCCTGCACCAGGTCAACCTCTGGGTGGCACTCCCCGTGCTGCTGATCGCCGCCGTCCTGGTCTCCGTGACGGCGGCGGTCGCCGCCGAGCGGTTCGCCTACCGGCCGCTGCGCGGGGCGCCCCGCCTGGCCCCGCTCATCACGGCCATCGGCCTCTCCCTCTTCCTCCAGCAGGTCGTCTTCAACTTCTTCACGCTGCCCGGCGCCTCCGTCGGCGTCACCGCCCCCGTCCCCTTCCCCCAGCTCCCCGGCTCCCCGCTGCACCTGGGCGGCGTGAGCGTCTCCTCCGCGGCGCTCCTCACCCTCGTCCTCGCCGCCGCGGCGATGGTCGGCCTGACCTGGTTCGTCGGACGCACCCGCACCGGCCGCGCCATGCAGGCCACCGCCCAGGACCCCAGGACCGCCCGCCTCATGGGCATCGACACCGACCGGGTCATCGTCATCGCCTTCGCCATCGGCGCCGTCCTCGCCGCCGTCGCCTGCCTCACCCAGGGACTCCGGCTCGGCACCATCTCGTACAACATGGGCTTCATCGCCGGGCTGAAGGGCTTCACCGCGGCCGTGCTCGGCGGCATCGGGCACATCCAGGGCGCCATGCTCGGCGGCGTCGTGCTCGGTGTCGCCGAGTCCCTCGCCTCCGGGCTGCTGCCGCACCTCCCCGCCCTGCACACCTTCGGCGGCTCCGCCTGGAAGGACGTCTGGGCGTTCGTCATCCTCATCCTGGTGCTGCTGATCAGACCTCAGGGCCTGCTCGGTGAACGCCTCGCCACGGACAGGGCGTGATCACCGTGAAATTGCCCCGACTTCCCGCCCGCGCCGCCCGGGCGCTCACCCTCGCCGGAGCGGCCCTCACCCTCGTCTCGCCGTTCCTCGCCTGGACCTGGACCGCGCGCTTCCCCGGCAACCTCACCGTCACCGGCTACCCCGGCGGCAGCCAGCTCGTCACCCTCGTCACCGGGCTGCTCGCCGCGTACTTCACGGCCGCCGCCCTCGGCGTGCCCCACCTCGCCCCGCGCGGCGCGGTCCGGGCCCTGCGCGCCGCCGCCCTCGCCGCGTTCGCCTCGACCTGGATCACCGTCGGCGCCATCGCGATCACCCTCGGCGGCGTGGTCAACGTCGACCCCGGCGGCTGGCTCGCCCTCGCCGCCACGGCGCTGCTCGCAGGGGGCGCGTACACACTGGGCGACGACACCGTCGACGATCCGGCGCCCGACGCACGGCTGCCGCGCGTCGCCGAGATCGGGCTCATCACCGTCGTGTTCCTCGCCGCCATGTACGTCCTCGCCTTCGGGATCACCACCGGCTCCGCCGAGGAGTTCCTGGCGTTCCTGCCCGCCGCCGGGTTCGGCGCCCGCGCCCTGGTCGCGAGCGGGCTCCTGGCGCGGCTCAGCCGGATCAACGCCCGCAACCGCGTCGCCGTCTCCGTGGCCGCGCTCGCCGCCGCGCTGGTCTTCCCCTTCACCCAGGAGGGCGACCAGTACACGGCCATCGCCGACAACATCCTGGTGTTCGCGGCCGTCGCGCTCGGCCTGAACATCGTCGTCGGCCTGGTCGGGCTCCTCGACCTCGGCTACGTCGCGTTCCTCGGCACCGGCGCCTACACGGCCGCGCTCGTCTCCGGCTCCACCTTCTCCACGCTGCACGTCGGCCCCTGGCCGTTCTGGGCCACCGCCCTGCTCGGCATGGCCGTCTCGCTCGTCGCGGGGCTGATCATCGGCGCGCCGACGCTGCGGCTGCACGGCGACTACCTCGCCATCGTCACCCTCGGCTTCGGCGAGATCTTCCGGATCACCGTCAACAACCTCGACGGCAGCTCGGGCCCCTCCCTCACCAACGGGCCCAACGGCATCAACTCCGTACCGAACCTGGAGATCCTCGGCTTCGACTTCGGACAGCCGCACGTCCTGCTCGGCGTCACCTTCGGCCGCTTCGCCAACTACTACCTGCTGCTGCTCGCCGTCATCGCCGTCATCGTCTTCGTGTACGCGCGTGCGGGCGACTCCCGCATCGGGCGGGCCTGGATCGCGCTGCGCGAGGACGAGACCGCGGCCACGGCCATGGGCATCGAGGGATTCCGCTTCAAGCTGCTCGCCTTCGGTCTCGGCGCCTCCCTCGCCGGGCTCGCCGGCACGGTCATGGCGCATCTGCAGACCAACGCCGTCCCCGAGAACTACAAGTTCGCCGACACCGCGCCGCCCAACTCGGCGTTCCTGCTCGCGGCGGTCGTCCTCGGCGGCATGGGCACCGTCTCGGGGCCGCTGGTCGGCGCCGCCCTCCTCTATCTCCTGCCCGCCAAGTTCGAGTTCTTCAGCCAGTACCAGATGATGCTGTTCGGTCTCGCCCTGATCCTGATGATGCGCTTCAGGCCCGAGGGGCTCGTGCCCGACCGCAAGCACCAGCTGGAATTCCACGAAGCCGCCACCACTCAGATTGCGAAGACCCCGGCATGAGCCCAACCCCCTTGCTGGAGGCGCGCGGTGTCACCATGCGGTTCGGCGGCCTGACGGCCGTCGACGGTGTGGACCTCACCGTCGCCGAGGGCGAGATCGTCGGTCTGATCGGGCCCAACGGCGCCGGCAAGACCACCTTCTTCAACTGCCTCACCGGCCTGTACGTGCCCACGGAGGGCGCCGTCCTGTTCGAGGGCGCGACGCTGCCGCCGCGGCCCGCGAAGGTGACCCGGGCCGGAGTGGCGCGCACCTTCCAGAACATCCGCCTGTTCGCCAACATGACGGCCCTGGAGAACGTGATCGTCGGCCGGCACACCCGCACCCGCGCCGGTCTGCTCGCCGCGCTCGGCCGCGGCCCCCGCTACCGCCGTGAGGAGCGCGAGTCCCGGGAGCGGGCCGGGGAACTGCTCGACTTCGTCGGCCTCGCCGACCGCGAGCGACACCTCGCCCGCAACCTCTCCTACGGCGCCCAGCGCCGCCTGGAGATCGCCCGCGCCCTCGCCAGCGACCCCCGGCTGCTCCTGCTCGACGAGCCGACGGCCGGAATGAACCCCCAGGAGACGCGTGAGACCGAGGAGTTGGTGCACGCCGTGCGGGAGCGCGGCGTCGCCGTCCTCGTCATCGAGCACGACATGCGCTTCATCATGAACCTCTGCGACCGGGTCGCCGTCCTGGTGCAGGGCGCCAAACTCGTCGAGGGCGCCCCCGCGGTGGTGCAGGCCGACGAGCGGGTCGTCGAGGCCTACATCGGCGCACCCGACGACGAGGAGACGCCCGTATGAGCGCCCTGCTGGAAGTGGACGACCTCCGGGTCGCGTACGGGAAGGTGGAGGCCGTCAAGGGCATCTCCTTCCGCGTCGAGGAGGGCCAGGTCGTCACCCTCATCGGGACCAACGGCGCGGGCAAGACCACCACCCTGCACACCCTCAGCGGTCTCCTCGCGCCGGCCGCCGGCCGCGTCCGGTTCGCCGGCCGCGACCTCGCAGGCGTCCCCGCGCACCGGATCGTCGCCCTGGGCCTCGCCCACTCGCCCGAGGGCCGGCACATCTTCCCGCGGCTGACCGTCGAGGAGAACCTGCTGCTCGGGGCGTTCCTGCGCAAGGACGCCGACGGCATCGCCGACGACACCGAGCGCTGCTACACCCTGTTCCCGCGACTCCGTGAGCGCCGCGCCCAGGCCGCCGGCACCCTCTCCGGCGGCGAACAGCAGATGCTCGCCATGGCGCGGGCGCTGATGTGCCGGCCCAAACTGCTCATGCTGGACGAGCCCTCCATGGGCCTGTCCCCGATCATGATGAAGAAGATCATGGCGACCGTCGCCGAGCTCAAGGCGGGCGGCACCACGATCCTCCTCGTCGAGCAGAACGCCCGCGCGGCCCTCGCCCTCGCCGACCACGCCTACGTCATGGAGACGGGCCGCATCAGCCTCTCCGGCAGCGGCCGCGACCTCCTCGCCGACGACGGTGTCCGCAAGGCGTACCTCGGCGAGGACTGACCCGCACAGCCGCTAGTTCTTGCGCCCGACCCCGCCGAACATCGCCACTTCGGCGGGCTCGGTGTCCCCTGCCGTCTCCTCCGGCCGCCAGCGAGAGCAGGACAGGACGCCCGGCTCCAGCAGTTCGAGGCCGTCGAAGAAGCGGGTGACCTGTTCTGGGGTGCGCTGGTTCAGCTTCGGCGTGCCGTTCGCGTTCCAGAACGCGACGGCCTCGTCGACGTCCGGCATGTCCGGCCGGGTGATGGTGTGCGACAGCACCAGGTGGCTGCCCGCGGGCAGCGCGTCGATCAGGCGGCGCAGCAGCCCGTACGGGTCCTCGTCGTCGCCGACGAAGATGACCACGCCGAGCAGGATCAGCGCCACCGGCTGCGTGAAGTCCAGGGTCTTGGCGGCGATGCCGAGGATCTCGTCGACGTTGCGCAGGTCGGCGTCGATGTAGTCGGTGCTGCCCTCGGGGGAGCTGGTGAGCAGCGCCTGCGCGTGGCGCAGCACCAGCGGGTCGTTGTCCACGTAGACGATCCGGGACTCGGGCGCGATCCGCTGGGCGACCTCATGGGTGTTGTCCGCGGTCGGCAGGCCGGTGCCGATGTCGAGGAACTGGCGTATGCCCACCTCCGCGGTGAGGTACCGGACCGCACGCCCCAGGAAGGCGCGGTCGGCCTGGGCGTAGTCGGAGATGCCCGGGTGGAGCGCGCGGATCTGCTTGCCCGCCTCCTCGTCGACGGGGTAGTTGTCCTTGCCGCCCAGCCAGTAGTTCCAGATGCGGGCCGTGTGCGGCCGGCTGGTGTCGATCCGCTCGCTGATGCTGTCCTGGTGCGCGTCGCTGCCCGTCACAGGGACACCCCTCTCGTCGCCGATGATCCTCTGGCGCCCACTTTAAACGTGAACATGGCCAACGGGCCGTGCCGGATGCCGCGTTGACGGCCTCAGTACACGTCGCGCACGTACCGCTTGTCGGCCGCGAGCTGTTTCACGTACGCCGCCGCCCCCGCCTCGTCGAGCCCGCCGTGCGCGACCGCGATGTCGCGCAGTGCCCGGTCGACGTCCTTGGCCATGCGCGAGGCGTCGCCGCAGACGTAGAACCGGGCGCCGTCCTGGAGCCACGACCACAACTGCGGTCCGTGCTCGCGCATCCGGTCCTGCACGTACACCTTGGCGCGCTGGTCGCGGGAGAACGCCGTGTCCAGGCGGGTGAGGGTGCCGTCGGCGAGATGCGCGGCCAGTTCCCGCTCGTAGTAGAAGTCGGAGGCGCGGTGCTGCTCGCCGAAGAAGAGCCAGTTGGGCCCGCGGTGGCCGAGGAGCCGGCGCTGGTCGAGGAAGCCCATGAAGGGGGCCACGCCGGTGCCGGGGCCGACCATCACCATCGGGGTCGCGGAGTCGGCGGGCGGGCGGAAGGCCGGGGCCGCCTTGACGTGCACCGGGACCGCGGTGCCCGGCGTGGCGTCGGCGAGGAACGGCGAGCACACCCCCTGCCGCGGCTGCCCGTCGACGTTCTCGTAGCGCACGACGGAGACCGTCAGCGAGACGAGCTCCGGATCGGCGAGCGGGCTCGACGAGATGGAGTACAGGCGCGGCTGGAGGCGCCCCAGGACGTCGGCCCATTCCTGGGCGTCGGCCTTCACCGCCTGCTCGGCGACGACGTCGACGGCCTGCCGGCCCCAGCACCACTGGGCCAGACCGTCCTTGTTGTCCGGACGCAGCAGCTTCTTCAACTCCCTTGGATCGCGGGCCCGTTCGGTGACGAAGCGCAGCAGGTCCGGGGTGATGCGGGTGATGTCGAGATGGCGCAGCAGCGCCTCGTCGAGGGGGACGGGTCCGACGTCCTTCAGGGTGACCTCGGTGTGGCCGGTGAGCGCGGTGACCGTCAGCCACTGCGCCACGAGATCGGGGGAGTTGAGCGGCCGGACGCCGAGCGCGTCCCCGGCCTCGTACGCGAACGGCGTCTCGCTGTCCCGGGTGTCGAAGGTGAACCGGCGCACCTCCTTGCCCGAACCGGGGCCGCTCAGCAGGCGGTTGCCGGTGAGGCGCGCGGTGACGGGGGCGGGGCGGTTCGGGCGGCGCGCGGGAGGCCTCGGAGCGGCGGTCGCCGCCGTGCCGGGTTCCGGTGCGGCGGAGAGCGCCGCGACGACGTGGTCCAGCCAGGCGTGGGCCGAGTCCTCGTAGTCGGGCTCGCAGTCCGTGCGCGGTGCGAGGGGTGAGGCGCCCAGTTCGCCGAGGCGTCGGTCGAGGCGGCGGCCGTGCCCGCAGAAGTCGTCGTAGGAGGAGTCGCCGAGGGCGAGCACGGCGTAGCGGCGGCCCTCGAGGCGCGGGACGTCGGGCGCGGCCAGCGTCTCCCAGAGCCCGGCGCCGTTGTCCGGAGCGTCGCCGTCGCCGAAGGTGCTGGTGATCAGGAGCAGATCGGCGCCGGCCGGCAGCGCGCCGAGGTCGGCCTGGTCCATGCCGACGAGGGAGACGGCGTGCCCGGCGTCGGTGAGCCGGCGCACGGTGACGCCCGCGAACTCCTCGGCGTTCCCGGTCTGCGAAGCCCACAGGACGACGACCTGCTGCCGGGAGACCGGCGCGGCCGGCTCGGGCGCCCGCGAGTACATCCCAGCGAGCACCCCGTTCACCCACAGCGCGTGCTCGGCGCTGAACGGCGCCGACGACGGCAGCACCGGCACCCCCGGCGTCCCGGACGGGATGCCCGCGAGGAAGCCGACCAGATACTGCCGCTCCTGCGCGGAGAGCACGGGAGGCGGCGCGGTCTCCAGCCCGAACGGGCTGACGGCAGCGCCTGCTTCGGGCTTCGGCGCCTCGGCCGGAACGGCCGCCGCCACCTTGGTGAGCGACACCGCGCACACCTTGAGCTCGGGCTGGAAGGAGAGCGGGTCGACGGCGTCGTTCGTGACGGCGTTGACGCTCAGGTACTCGCCGAACAGGTCGTTCCAGTGGAACGGCGCGAAGCAGCAGCCCCGCTGGACCCGGTCGGTGACGACCGCGGGCAGTACCGCCCGGCCGCGCCGGGACGCGACCTCGACCGAGTCGCCGTCGCGCACGTCCAGCGACTCCGCGTCGAGCGGGTGCAGTTCGACGAACGGCCCGGGATCGAGCTTGTTCAGCTTGGGGACCTTCGCCGTCTTGGTGAGCGTGTGCCACTGGTGCTGCACCCGCCCGGTGTTCAGCGTGAACGGGTAGTCGTCGTCCGGCATCTCGGCCGCCGGTATGTGCGGCCGGGCATGGAAGACGGCGCGTCCGCTCGCCGTCGGGAACGTCGGCACGCCGTCCTCGTCGACGTAGCGGATCGGATTGCGGTCGGGGCCCTCCGCGTGCGCGGCGGGCCACTGCACGGGCGTCGCGCGCAGCCGCTCGTAGCTCACCCCGCGCAGGTCCCAGCCCGTCGCCGGATTCCAGGCCCGCTTGATCTCCTCGAAGATCTCCTCGGCGCTCGTGTACGAGAACCCGTCCGCGTACCCCATCTCCCGGGCGACCGCGGCGATCAGCTCCCAGTCCGCCCGCGCCTCGCCGGGCGGGTCGACGGCGGCCGGGGCGAGCGTCAGATTCCGCTCGCTGTTGATGAGGACGCCCTCGGTCTCCGTCCACAGCGCGGCGGGGAGCACCACGTCCGCGTACGCGTTCGTCTCCGTCTCGGCGAACACGTCCTGGGCGACGACGAACTCGGCGGCCTCCAGGCCCTCGATGACGGTGCGGCGGTTGGCGACGGACGCCACCGGGTTGGTGCAGATGATCCAGCACGCCTTGATGTCGCCGTCGGCCATCTTCCGGAACATCTCCACGGTGCCCCGGCCGACGCCGTCGGCACGCAGCGTGCCGCGGTCGAGCTCCCACAGGTCCTCGACGAACTCCCGCTCCGTGTCGACGAGTACGGACCGCTGGCCCGGCAGCCCCGGCCCCATGTAGCCCATCTCGCGGCCGCCCATCGCGTTGGGCTGCCCGGTCAGGGAGAACGGTCCGCTGCCCGGACGGCAGATCGCGCCCGTCGCCAGATGGAGGTTGATCAGCGCGTTGGTGTTCCAGGTGCCGTGCGTGGACTGGTTGAGGCCCATCGTCCAGCAGCTCGTCCACTCGCCCGCCTCACCGATCAGCCGGGCGGCGGTGCGCAGATCGTCCTCGGCGATCCCGGTCGCCGCGGCGACGGCGGCGGGGGCGTAGTCGGCGAGGAACGGCACCAGCTCCTCCCAGCCCTCGGTGTGCCGGGCGATGAACTCCGGGTCCGTGTCGCCGTTCTCGTGCAGCAGGTGCAGCAGGCCGTTGAGCAGCGCGAGATCCGTGCCCGGCCGGATCTGGAGGAAGAGATCGGCCTTCGCGGCGGTCGCCGTGCGCCGCGGGTCGACGACGATCAGCTTCGCGCCCGCCTTCACCCGCTCCATCATCCGCAGGAACAGGACCGGATGGCAGTCGGCCATGTTGGAGCCGATGACGAGGAAGACGTCCGCCCGGTCGAGGTCCTGGTACGAGCCGGGCGGCCCGTCCGCGCCGAGCGACAGCTTGTAGCCCGTGCCCGCACTGGCCATGCACAGCCGGGAGTTGGACTCGATCTGGTTGGTGCGCACGAACCCCTTGGCGAGCTTGTTCGCCAAGTACTGCGCCTCGAGGCTCATCTGCCCCGACACGTAGAGGGCGAGCGCGTCGGGGCCGTGCGTGTCGACGATGCCGCGCAGCCGCCGCGCCGTCTCCCGCACCGCCGTGTCCACGGCGGCGGGCTCCGGCGCCGCGTCGCGCGCGGGGCGCACCAGCGCGGTCGTGAGCCGGCCGGGGGCCGCGAGCAGATCGGCGGTGGTCGCGCCCTTCGTGCACAGCCGCCCGCGGTTGGCCGGGTGCTCCTTGTCGCCGGACGCCCTCAGGACCGTACGGCGGCCGTCCGCGCCCACGGTGATGTCGAGGACGAGACCGCAGCCCACACCGCAGTACGAGCACACCGTCCGCACCTGCTCCGCACTGCTCTCCCGCGAGTCCGGCGCGGCCACAGGCACCCCGCCCCTTCAGAATCGTTCCGCGCCGATCTGCTCGGCCGTCCGGTTCCGACCGTACGAAGGGTCCGTTACGCGGCTGTCTCCTGTGCCCGCCGACAGGGGTTACGTGGGCCGCACAGACGGGTGGAGGGCGGCGTGAGAGGCGGGCGTCAGCCGGCGGAGCCGAGGCCGGCCACCGCGTCGCCGGCCGCCTTCCGGGCACCCTTGATCATGGTGTCGTTCGCCGGCGCGCCCTTGGACTCGAAGTCGCTGCCGTTGTAGGTGACGGTCACCAGGACGTTGCCCCTGCGGACCGTCACCACCGACTCGCGGGTGTCCTGCTTGTCCTTCGTGGTGAGCGAGCTCGTGACCCGCGCCTCGTCCCCGAGGCCGGTGAGCGGGCTGTCCTTCGAGCCGCTGTTGTCCTGGTACGCCTGCTTCGCCAGCGCGTCGGAGCCCTTCACCTCGAAGGACACGTCGAGCCAGCGGTAGTCGTACCCCTTCAGCGCGCTCCAGGAGCAGCCGCGGCGCACCGACTCGTCCGTCGCCGACAGCTCCTTGCCCGCCTTCTTCGCGCTCGGCACCAGCGAGGAGATCGTCGTGGCCGAGACGGTGCCGCAGGGCGCGGGCGGCTTCGCGTACGTCTTCGCCGCCACGCTGGAGCTGGGGCTCGACGGGGTGGCCGAGGACTGCGGCGCCGCGTCGGACGTGTCCTTGGCGGCGGTCTCGGACATCGGCCCGGTGGACCAGGCCCAGCCGACGCAGGCGAGGATGCCGACGGGCAGCAGCCGGGCCGCCAGGGTGACCGGGAGCGGGAGAGAACGCACGGTGTACGTCC
Organism: Streptomyces sp. NPDC046716; assembly: GCF_040645755.1. Classification (NCBI taxonomy): domain Bacteria; kingdom Bacillati; phylum Actinomycetota; class Actinomycetes; order Kitasatosporales; family Streptomycetaceae; genus Streptomyces; species Streptomyces sp. NPDC046716. The sequence goes on along the minus strand of NZ_JBEYYU010000043.1, from coordinate 24,916 downwards.
CTTACGTCAGGGGTGGGGTGGGGGAAGCCAGTCTCACACGGGTTGCTGTGCGACCGGTACCGCTACTTCTGTCACCTGAGCATCACGCTCGGGCATCGTCGCGGCGTGCGGCCGTCACCAGCCACACCCCCGCGCGCGTCCGTACCCCGCGCGGCGTCGCGTACGGACGGAGCGTGTCCTCCAGCACGGCGCGGGTCGCGGCGGGCACGTCGCGCCGGGGCGCGCGCGACAGCAGGAAGTCGACCGCGTCGGCGGGCGAGTCGCCCCAGTGGGTGTGGACGTCCACCGGGTCGACCGCGATGCGGGTGAAGTGGCGGTGCAGCGCCGCGTGGATCCGGTAGGGCTCGGACAGCGACGTCATCGCCGTGTGCGCGGCGTGCGCGTCGGGGTCCGGCTCCGGGGCCCCCTCGGTGCCCTCGGCGAGACGCCGGGCGAACAGGCCGAGCGCCGTGCCCTCCTCGGAGCCGGGGCCCGGCCGGCGCGGGCAGACGAAGACCAGCCTGCCGCGCTCGCGCAGCGCCCGCGCCACGTTCGCGAACGCCGCCACCGGGTCCTCGAAGAACATCACCCCGCCGCGACTGACCGCCACGTCGAAGCCGCCCGGCGGGAACGGGTGCGTCTGCGCGTCCCCCAGTTCGTACGTCGCGCCCGGCACCCCGTCCTCTGCGGTGCGGGCCCGCGCCCGGTCCACGAGCGGGGCGGAGATGTCCACGCCCACCGCGTGTCCCGGCGCCGCGAGCCGGGCCGCGGCACGGGTCGTCGCGCCCGCGCCGCACCCGATGTCGAGGACCCGGTCGCCGGGGCGGATCGCGGCGGCGGCGAACAGGGCCTCGTCGGCCTCGCCGAGCAGCGCGTCGAACCGCCGGTGATGGGCGGCCCAGTGCCGGCCGAGCGGACCGTTCCAGGCATGGGCCTGCCGGTGATTGGCGAAGGCGGTGACGGTCATCGGGTCTCCAGGCGGTCGAGGAGGGCGGCGGGCAGGGCGGACTCGATCCGGTCGACGGCGGCGAACGCCGCGTACGCGACCAGATGCACCAGGCAGTGATCGGTGTACGGCGGCACCCGCCACGCCGTGACGTCCGCTTCCGTGATCCGGTACGGCGCGAGCGCGGCGAGCAGCGCGAGCCGCGCGCCGGGCCGCTCGGCACGGTCCGGCAGTTCGGGCCACACGGCGGGCGGGTGCGTGCCGTCCCAGCGCGCGACGGTCTGCTGCACGAGACCGAGGTCGGCGTCGTCGAGCAGTCCGGCGCCCTGCGTGGCGGCCGTGCGCAGCGCCGCGTAGGCGGGCCCGACCGGGCTGCCGACCGCCCAGCCGGGGCCGGGCTCCAGCGCGTCGAGCAGCGGCAGCGAGGCGCCCGGGGCGTGAGCGGCCCGCACGACCTCCGACACACCGCGGCCCGCGTGGGCGCGGACCGACCGCCGGCGCCGGGCGCCCGCGGGCAGCAGGTTCTCGGTCAGCAGGGCGGACACGATCCGGTTGATGAAGTGGAAGGCGAGCGCGGTGCCGAGCTGTGCGGCCAGGTCGGCGCGCGGGAACGGAGGCGACGCGAGGCCGGGCGCGCCGGGGACGCGGGTGTCCCGCCCCCATCGCAGGATCCGCGCCGCCCGCTCGTCGCGCGGATCCGTCCCGTGGGCCACCGCCTCGCCGAGCGCCGCGTCGCCGTGCGCGTGCAGCAGGAGGGCGTGCGCGTCGACGCAGAACGGGCACCGGTTCGCCTGGGACACGCCGGCCGCGACCAGCTCCCGGTCGGCGCGCGAACCACTGCCCGCGATCAGCGACTCGCGCAGCAGCGACCAGGTGGGCGCGAGGAGTTCGGGCGCCGACGCGAGCACGACCAGGGGGGCGGGCTCCGGGATGCCGAAGTCGGTGGCGGCCTGCGCGTAGACCGCGGCCGTGGTGCCGGTGGCGGACCCGGGGGAGGGCGGTTCGGTGAAGCGGAAGGGGCCGGACATGCGGACTCCTCGGCACTCTGGGCGGTGGGGTTCGGCGGTTGTCGAACGTGTCCCAGACTCGCTCCGCGTCCCGGCCCCCGGCGTCGTACGGCGGAGCCCAACTCCGCCTACTCCCGGGGGAGTAGGCGGACCGCCGCTCCCGTCCTCGCGGTGGACGCCGATGCCGGTGGCGGCCTCTAGCCTCGAAGCGAGCACGGGGACAGGGACGGGAACGTGAGCCGGACGAGCAGGGCCCGACGAGGGGGACCGGATGCGGACGTACGCGGCCGACGCGGCACTGGCCGTCGTCATCGGCACGGTGGTGATCGGCGGGGCGGCGCTCGGCGACGGCGCGACACCGGCGGGGTACGCGCTGATGGCGGCGGCCGCCGCGACCCTGGCGGCTTACCGGCACGCACCGCGCGCCGTACTGCTCGTGTCGGCCGCCCTGACCACGGCCCACGTCGTGGCCGCGCACCCCGGTCCGCTGGCCGCGCTGCCGGTGATCGCGTCCGTGCACACCGCGTCCCGCGCGGGACACCGGGGGCTCGGCGCGGCCGCCGCCGGAGGGTTCCTCGCCGTGTACGTCACACGGGACGCCCTCGCGGGGGACGGGGCCACCGGCCGGGCGATGCTGCTCGCCGGCTGGTTCCTGTGCGCGGTCGTCACGGGCCTCGCCGACAAGAACTGGCAGGCGTACCTCCACCAGACCGAACAGCGCGCCCTGGAGGCCGAGCGGACCCGCGAGGAGGCGGCGCTGCGCCGCGCGGGGGAGGAACGGCTGCGCATCGCGCGGGAGTTGCACGACTCCCTCACCCACAGCATCTCCATCGTCAAGCTCCAGGCCGGGGTCGCGGTGCATCTGGCCCGCAAGCGCGGCGAGGAGATCCCGGCCGCGCTGCTCGCCATCCAGGAGGCCAGCGGCGAGGCGATGCGCGAACTGCGGGCGACGCTCGACGTACTGCGCACCGACGAGCCCACCGGCACCCCCGCGCTGCTCGTGGAGCGGGCCCGCTCGGCCGGGATCCCCGTCACGCTCACCGTCGCGGGCCGCGAGCGCGCCCTGCCGCCGCAGCTCGACCGCACGGTCTACCGCATCGTGCAGGAGGCCCTGACGAACGTCGCACGGCACGCGGGCGGCGCGGCCCGCACCGAGGTGCGGCTGGCGTACGGGGAGAGCGAGGTCACCGTCCGGGTGACGGACGAGGGCACCGCGGATCCGGCCCGCCCGGCCGCCGAGGGCACCGGCCTGACCGGCATGCGGGAGCGGGTCACGGCGAGCGGCGGCACGCTGACGGCGGGGCCGCGCGCCGGGGGCGGCTTCGAGATTCGCGCGGTGCTGCCGATGGAGCCCGCGGAGGCCGTCGGCCCCGGCACGGACCGCGTACCGCTGGGGGCCGCCCCGTGACCGGCACCGCGCCGCACCGACCCGTGGTGCGGGTCGTGCTCGTCGACGACCAGGCGCTGATGCGGGCCGGATTCCGGGCGCTGCTCGACGCCGAGGACGGGATCGAGGTCGTCGGGGAGGCCGGGGACGCCGCGGCCGGGGTCGCCCTCGTACGGGAGGCCGTGCCGGACGTCGTGCTCATGGACGTCCAGATGCCGGGAGAGAGCGGGATCGGGGCGACACGGCGGATCGCCGCCGACCCCGGCCTGGCCGCCGTGCGCGTCGTCATGCTCACCAACTACGCCTTCGACGAGTACGTCTTCGAGGCGCTGCGCGCGGGCGCGTCCGGCTTTCTGCTCAAGGACAGCGAGCCCGAAGACCTGCTGGCCGGGATCGCGGTCGTGGCCCGCGGCGACGCCCTGCTGTCGCCGTCCGTCACCCGGCGCCTGATCGGCGAGTTCGTCGCACGGCCCCCGGACCGGGCGACGGCCCCCGGCCTCGAACACCTCACGCCGCGCGAGCGCGAGGTCACGGCGCTCGCGGCCCGGGGCCTCACCAACGAGGAGATCGCCGCGCACATGGTGATCAGCCCGTTCACCGCCAAGACCCACATCAGCCGCGCCATGACCAAGCTGGCCGCCCGCGACCGGGCCCAACTCGTCGTGTTCGCCTATGAGTCGGGCCTGGTGACCGCGCGTGCCCGGGGCGCCGGGGGAGGGGCTGCGTAGGATCCGCCCATGACGATCAGGGGGAGGGCGGCGCTCACGCGCGCCGCGGGGATCACCGCCGCCGCACTGCTGGTGGCGGGATGCGGCACACAGACGTCCGGCGGCGGCGCGCCCGCCGCGCCGTCGAGCGGCGGGCCGGACCTCGGCCGGGTCCACGCCGACCCGCTGGACGGCAGCCCGCGGCCGCAGTACGGCGAGATCGAGACCGCGCCGCCCACGAACGCCGCGCCGACCGGCCCCTGCCCCGGCTCCGGCGTGCGCGTCACCGTGGGGGACGGCGAGGCCGCCATGGGGCTGCGCGTCCTCCGGCTCACCCTCACCAACTGCGGTACGGGCACGGTCGAGCTCTCCGGGTATCCGCGGCTGCGGCTGGCCGAGTCCGACGGCACCCCCGTGGAGGACGTCCGCGTCCTCAAGGGCACCGGGCAGATCACCACAGGCGTGGAGGATCCCGCTCCGCACCGCGTCACCCTGCGCCGCGGCGAGAACGCGATCTCCGTCCTCGCCTGGCGCAACACGTACACCGACACCACCGAGCCGCCCGTGACCGTCGACCGCGTGAGGGTCGAACCCGGCGTCGGCGCCGCCCAGACCGTCGTCCCCGACCCGCCGCTCGACCTCGGCAGCACCGGACGACTCGGCACGACGGCCTGGCGCAAGGGCTGAGAGCCGCCCGCTAGGATCCGGACGAAGGATGCTGAGGACGCGGACGCCTGGTCCGCCGTGGTGGTTGGGGGTCGACGTGGTCGCTGGTCGTGTGGTGCGCTTCGACGGGGCGCGCGGTTACGGGTTCATCGCGCCGGACGACGGCGGCGAGGACGTCTTCCTGCATGTGAACGACCTCCTCATCCCCGAGTCGTACCTGCGCACGGGGCTGAAGGTCGAGTTCGACATCGAGGAGGGCGACCGCGGCCCGAAGGCGTCCTCGGTCCAGCTCGCCGAGGGCGCGTCCGCGCCGGTGGCGGGCGGCCGGCACGTCGCGGCCGACGGCGACGACGTGCTCTGCGACGTGCTGCGCGTCGACGAGTTCACCAACGAGGTCACCGAGCTGCTGCTGCGTGCCGCCCCCTCCCTGACGGGTGAGCAGATCCTCACGATCCGCCGGGAGCTGGTGCAGAGCGGACGCAAGCACGGCTGGGTCGACAGCTGAGCCGGCCGAGCCGCCGCTCCGAACGGAGAACCTGAGACGCCCGGGCCCGGGCCGAGTCCACCGACTCGGCCCGGGCCCTGTCCGTTCTCGGCCTTCTTCGCCCCTGATGTCGGGCCCGGTTATTCAATCTTCACAGAATCCGGACGGAATCCGGTCCGGCATCCGGACAACCCCCTTGTCCTGCGGACTGTATGCGAAATACGTTCTGCGGTATTCCTTGATCGCCCACAGGTTTCCCGTGATCCGTCATGGGCCCTGCGGATTCCCTTCCCTGGCGGAGGTATGCCCTCGTGCGCCGAACAGCGGTTGCCTGCACGGCAGTTGCCTTGGTGATGTCCCTGACGGCGGGCTGCGGCTCCCTGCAGTCCTCGGCCACCGAGGTCGGCGGGGAGCGCATGACCGACGACCGCCCCGTTCGCGACGGCGGCACCCTCACGGTCGCGCTCAACGCGGACCCCGACAAGCTGGACCCGACCCTCGCCCAGACCCTCGTGGGCCGCACCGTCTTCGCGGGCATGTGCGAGAAGCTCTACGACACCGACGCCGACGGCGAGATCGTGCCGCAGCTCGCGACGGCCCGGCCCGAGGTCTCGGCCGACGGCCGCACCGTCACCTTCGGCGTCCGCAAGGACGCCACGTTCAGCGACGGCACCCACCTGGACGCGGACGCCGTCGTCACCTCGCTGCTGCGCCACCGCGACCTGGCGGGCTCCGCGCGCGCCACCGAACTCGCGCCCCTGAAGTCGGCGGAGGCCACCGGCCCGTACAGCGTGAAGCTCACCCTCAAGCAGGCCTACGTACCGCTGACCGCCGTCCTCGCCGACCGCGCCGGCATGGTGATGTCACCGGCCGCGCTGAAGAAGTACGGCAAGAACTTCACCAACCACCCCTCCTGCGTCGGCCCGTTCACGTTCGCCGAGCGCGTCGGCGGCGACCGGATCGTCCTGACCAAGGACAAGCACTACTACGACGCCGACTCCGTCCACCTGGACAAGGTGGTCTACAAGCCGATCCCCGACGGCAGCGTCCGCCTCGCCAACCTGCGCTCCGGAGACGTCCAGGTCGGCGACCAGATGGGTCCCGTCGACGTGAAGAGCGCGCTCACCGACGAGAAGCTCCAGCTGTTCAACTCGCCCTCGCTCGGCTACCAGGGCATCGGCATCAACGTCGGCAACGTCGGGGGACTCGGCGCGAAGCCCGGGAAGATCGACAGCCCGCTCGCGAACGACGTCCGCGTCCGCGAGGCCTTCGACCTGGCCATCGACCGCGACCTCATCAACAAGGTCGTCTTCCAGGGCATGTACGAACCCGCCTGCGGGCCGGTCTCCCCGGAGTCCGCGATCGCCCCCGGCGCGCGTTCCGCGCAGTGCCCGGGACGCGATGTGGCCGCCGCCAGGAAGCTGCTGAAGCAGGCCGGGGTGAAGACACCCGTACGCATCGAGCTGAAGACCTCCACCACCCCCGAGTGGAGCCGCATCGGCCAGGTCATCCAGGCCATGGCCAAGGACGCCGGCTTCGACGTCACGCTGCGGCCCACCGAGTACGCCACGATGCTGGAGGAGACCGACGCGGGCCAGTACCAGGCCTTCAACAGCGGCTGGTCCGGACGGCTCGACCCCGACGGCAACATCGCCAGCTTCCTGCAGACGCGGGGCGCCATGAACGCCTACGGCTACAGCGACCCGGAGGTCGACGCGCTCATCGCCCGCGGCCGCACCGAGTCCGACACCGGCGAACGCGACCGGATCTACGACGAGTTGGCCCGCCGGGTCAACGACGCGCACGCCCTCATCTACCTCTACCGCCAGAAGAACTACGTCGTCGCAGGGAAGGACGTCGCCGGCCTCCACGTCTACGGCGACGGCCTGATCCGCGTGAAGGAAGCGGGGTACGCCAAGTGACGACCGCTCAGATATCCCTGAGGAAGCCGGGACTGCTCGCCGGCCACCCGATGGCCGCGTACGTCCTGACCCGCGTCCGGCAGTCCCTCATCACGCTCTTCCTCGTCTCGATCGTCGTTTTCGCCGGCATCCGCGCCCTGCCCGGCGACCCGGCCCTCGCCCTCGCCGGTGAGGAGCGCAGCCCCGAGGCGCTCGCCGCGATCCGCAGCGAGTACGGGCTCGACGACAACATCGTGATCCAGTACGGGCGTTTCATCGGCCACGCGCTCCAGGGCGACCTCGGCACCTCCTCGCGCACCGGCCTGCCGGTCGCGGGCGCCATCGGCGAGGCGCTGCCCGTCACCCTCGAACTCGCCGCCCTCGCCCTGCTCCTGGCGGTCGTCCTCGGCATCGGCGCCGGAGTCGTCGCCGCCGTGCGACGCGGAAAGCCCGCCGAGTGGATCGCCAACGCCCTGGCCCTGCTGGGCCTCTCCATCCCGACGTTCTGGCTCGGCATCGTCCTGGTGCTCGCCTTCGCCATCGCCGTCCCCGTCTTCGCGGCCTCCGGCTACGTCCCCTTCGGCACCGACCCCGTCGACAACCTGCGGCGCATGGTGCTGCCCGCGATCGTGCTCGGCTCCGGACTCGCCGCCGTCGTCATGCGGCAGACCCGCGCCGCCATGCTCGACTCGCTCTCCGCCGACTACGTCCGCACGGCACGCGCCAAGGGGCTCTCCCGCCGTGAGGTCGTCGGCGGGCACGCGCTGCGCAACTCCCTCGTCACCGTCGTGACCGTCCTCGGCCTGCAACTGGGCCACCTGATCTCCGGCGCCGTCGTCACCGAGCAGATCTTCGTCCTCCCCGGCTTCGGCAAGCTCACCATCGACGCCGTCTTCACCCGTGACTACGCGACCCTCCAGGGCGTCGTCCTCGTCACCTCGTTCGCGTACATCTTCATCAACCTGCTGGTCGACGTGGCGTACTCGGTCATCGACCCGCGCATCCGGCTCGGAGGTGCCCGGTGACCACGCTCGCCCTCACAGGACTGCGCGCCCGGGCCACCGGGAACGCCAAGCTGCGCGCCCTGCGCGGGAACAAGCTGGCCATGACCGGCGCCGTCATCGCGCTGATCTTCGTACTCGCCGCGCTGCTCGCCCCGCTCGTCGCCCCCTACGACCCGGCCCGGCCCGACTTCGACAACGTGCTCGCCGCGCCGAGCTGGGCGCACTGGCTCGGCACCGACGACCTCGGGCGCGACCAGCTCTCCCGCGTCGTCTACGGCGCCCGGGCCTCCATGCAGGTCGGCGTCCTCGCCGTCGTCCTCGCCTTCCTCGTCGGCGTCCCCCTCGGCCTGCTCGCCGGCTTCTACGGGAAGATCGCGGACAGCGTCGTGTCCCGGGTCACCGACACGATGCTCGCGTTCCCCTTCCTGGTCCTGGCCGTCGGTCTCGCCGCCGTCCTCGGCCCGTCCCTGACCAACGCGACGATCGCGATCGGCATCTCCCAGATCCCGGCCGTCATCCGCATCACCCGCGCCGAGACCCTCCGCCTCAAGCACGTCGACTACGTGGCCGCCGCGATCGCCAACGGCGGCGGCGACGGCACCGTCCTGTTCCGGCACATCCTGCCCAACGCGACGTCCGCGCTCACCGTGCAGGCCACCGTCGGCATCCCCGCCGCCATCATCGGCGAGGCCCTGCTCAGTTTCCTCGGCCTCGGCGTGCAGCCGCCCGAGCCCTCGCTCGGCGTGATGCTCTCCTCCGCCCAGTCCTTCCTCGCGCCCGCGCCCTGGATGGCGGTCTTCCCCGGCCTCGCCGTGGTCGCCGCGACCCTCGCGTTCAACCTGCTCGGCGACGGCCTGCGCGACGTCCTCGACCCCCGTGGAGCGACCCGATGACCGAGCCAGTGCTGAGCGTGCGGGACCTGTCGGTCTCCTTCAGGTCCGACACCCGCACGGTCCACGCCGTCGACCACCTCTCCTACGACCTGCACGCCGGTGAGGTCCTCGCCGTCGTCGGCGAGTCCGGCTGCGGCAAGTCCGTCACCTCGATGGCCGTCATGGGCCTGCTGCCGCCCACCGCGCACATCACCGGCTCCGTCCGGCTCGGCGGGCGGGAGCTGGCGGGCGCCGACGACAAGGCGTACGGGAGGATCCGCGGCAAGGACATCGCGATGATCTTCCAGGAGCCGATGACGTCCCTGAACCCGGTGCTCACCGTCGGCCGGCAGATCGGCGAGGTGCTCCGCCGCCACCAGGGGCTGAGCAAGAAGGAGGCCCGCGCGCGGGCCGTGGAACTCCTCGACCTCGTCGGCATCCCGGCACCGGCCCAGCGCGTCGACGAGTACCCGCACCAGCTCTCCGGCGGCATGCGCCAGCGCGTGATGATCGCCATCGCGGTCGCCTGCGACCCGTCGGTGCTCATCGCCGACGAGCCGACCACGGCCCTCGACGTCACCGTCCAGGCCGGCATCCTCGACGTCCTGAAGTCGCTGCGCGAACGGCTCGGCACCGCCATCGTCCTCATCACCCACGACCTCGGCGTCGTCGCCGACATCGCCGACCGGGTCCTCGTCATGTACGCGGGCCGTCCCGTCGAACAGGCCCCGGTGGACGAGCTGTTCGCGGAGCCCCGGCACCCGTACACCCGCGGGCTGCTCTCCGCCGTCCTGCGCCCGGGCACCCCCAAGGAGCGACTGCCCGAGATCCCCGGCCTGGTGCCGAGCCTCGACGCGCAGCCCGACGCCTGCACGTTCGCGCCGCGCTGCGCCCGCGCCGACGACCTCTGCACGGGCGGCCGTCCCGGCTTCAAGGCCGTCGCGGCCGATGCCGGGGCGGACGCCGCCCACCGCGCCGCCTGCTGGCACCCGCACACCCTCCAGGAGACCGCCTCATGAGCACCGCTCCCGTGCTGGAACTCACCGGCCTCGAACGCCACTTCGCGGGCGCGGGCGGCACCGTGCGCGCCGCCGACGGCGTCACCCTCACCGTCGGACGCGGCGAGGTCGTCGGTCTCGTCGGCGAGTCGGGCAGCGGCAAGTCGACCGTGGGCCGCTGCGCCGTCCGCCTCGACGACCCCACCGCCGGCACCGTCCGCATCAACGGCACCGACGTGACGACGCTGTCCCGGCGCGCCCTGCGCCCCCTGCGCAAGGACTTCCACCTGGTCTTCCAGGACCCGTCCTCCTCGCTCGACCCGCGGATGACCGTCGGCGAGATCGTCGCCGAACCGCTGCGCCTGCACGGCATCGCCAAGAACAAAGAGGCCGCCCACGCGCGCGTACGGGAACTTCTCGCCCAAGTGGGACTGCGCCCCGAGCACGCCGACCGCCACCCGCACGAACTCTCCGGCGGCCAGCGCCAGCGCATCTCCATCGCCCGCGCCCTGTCCGTCGACCCCGACCTGCTCGTCGCCGACGAGCCGACCTCGGCGCTCGACGTCTCCGTCCAGGCCTCCGTCCTGAACCTGCTGGCCGACCTCCAGCGCGACCGCGGCTTCGGCTGTCTGTTCATCACGCACGACCTGGCCGCCGTCGAGTACCTGGCCGACCGGATCGCCGTCATGTACCTCGGCCGGATCGTCGAGCAGGCGCCCACGCGCGAGCTGTTCGCCGACCCCAAGCACCCCTACACGCAGGCCCTGCTGTCGGCCGCGCCGGTCCCCGACCCGGTCACCCAGCGCACCCGGGAACGCATCGTCCTCAGCGGCGAACTGCCCAGCCCGCTCGCGCCGCCGCCGGGCTGCCGCTTCCACACCCGCTGCCCGCTCGCCGTGGACCGCTGCCGCACGGAGGTGCCCGCCCTGCGGACCCTCGACGGCGCGGCGGGCGCCCGCGAGGTCTCCTGCCACCTGGTCGCCGACGACGGCACCGCCCCGGACGCGGCCTCTCGTACGATCCCGAACACCCGCACCGCCACCCGCTAGGAGCCTTCTTGTTCACCACCCGGCCGACCCTCCAGGGCACCTTCGGCATGGTGTCCTCCACGCACTACCTCGCCTCCCAGTCCGCGATGGCGGTCCTGGAGGACGGCGGCAACTCCTACGACGCGGCCGTCGCCGCGGGCTTCGTGCTGCACGTCGTCGAGCCCCACCTGAACGGCCCGGCCGGCGAGGTGCCGATGATCGTCGCCCCGGCGGACGGCGAGGTCCGCGTGCTGTGCGGCCAGGGCGTGGCCCCCGCCGGAGCCACCGTCGCCCACTACAGGGCGCTCGGACTCGACCTGGTGCCCGGCACCGGCCCGCTCGCCGCCGCCGTCCCCGGCGCCTTCGACGCCTGGATGCTGCTCCTGAAGGACCACGGCACCAAGACCCTCGCCGACGTCCTCAAGTACGCCGTCGGGTACGCGGAGGACGGCCACGCCCCCGTCGAGCGCGTCGGCGAGACCGTCGAGACGGTGCGCGAACTGTTCGAGAACGAGTGGCCCTCGTCCGCCGAGGTCTACCTCGTCGACGGCAGGGCGCCCCGCCCCGGCGAGCTCCTGCGCAACCGGCAGCTCGCCGCCACCTGGAAGCGGCTGACGGCCGACGCCGAGGCGGCGGGCGGCTCCGACCGCGTCGCGCAGATCGAGGAGGCCCGCCGCATCTGGCGCGAGGGCTTCATCGCCGAGGCGCTGGTGCGCCAGTCCCAGCGGCCCACCCTGGACACCAGCGGCGAGCGCCACACCGGCACGCTCACCCTGGAGGACCTGGCCTCCTGGGAGGCGTCGTACGAGGCCCCGGCCACCTACGACTGGAACGGCTGGACCCTGTGCAAGGCCGGCGGCTGGAGCCAGGGTCCCGCCTTCCTCCAGCAGCTCGCCCTGCTCCCGCCGGAACTGCCCGCCTACGGGTCGGCCGACTACGTCCACCTCCTCATCGAGGGCTGCAAGCTGGCCATGGCCGACCGCGAGGCCTGGTACGGGGACGCCGAGCAGGTCCCCGTGGACGCGCTGCTCTCGGACGACTACAACGCCGCCCGCCGCGCCCTGATCGACCCCGAGAAGGCCTCGCACGAGCTGCGCCCCGGCAGCCCCCTCGGCGCCGAGCCGCGGCTCAGCGCGCACGCCCACGCGGTCGCCTCCGGCGAGGAGGGCTTCGACGCGATGGGCGTCGCGGGCGCCGGCGCCGGAGAGCCCACCGTGGCCAAGGACGGCGCCACCCGCGGCGACACCTGCCACCTGGACGTCGTCGACCGCTGGGGCAACATGGTCGCCGCCACCCCCTCCGGCGGCTGGCTCCAGTCCAACCCGGTCGTGCCCGAACTCGGCTTCCCGCTCGGTACGCGCCTCCAGATGGCCTGGCTCGACGAGGGGCTGCCCAACTCGCTCACGCCCGGCCGCCGCCCCCGCACCACGCTCACCCCGTCCCTCGCCCTGAAGGACGGCGTCCCCGTCATGGCGTTCGGCACCCCGGGCGGCGACCAGCAGGACCAGTGGCAGGTGCACTTCTTCCTGGCCGTGGCGCTGCGCGGCGAGGTCCGCGGCGGGCTCGACCTGCAAGGCGCCATCGACGCCCCGAACTGGCACAACGACTCCTTCCCCGGCTCCTTCTTCCCGCGCGGCATGCGCCCGGGATCGGTGACCGTCGAGTCGCGCACGGCCGAGGACGTCATCGCCGAGCTGCGCCGCCGCGGCCACGACGTGACCGTCGGCGACGCCTGGTCCGAGGGGCGCCTGTGCGCGGTCGCCCGCGACCCGCGCACCGGCGTCCTTCTCGCGGCGGCGAACCCGCGCGGCATGCAGGGATACGCCGTCGGCCGCTGACCAGGGCCAGGACCACGAGGGGTGGAACCGCCGATTTCACGGTGGGTCCACCCCTCGTTCACCTCCCCGGAACGCGTTGTCAGCGGGCCGTGTTCTCATGGAGGCATGATCGAAACAACGACGGAAAGCATCGACGACTTTCTGACCAGCAAGGTCACCGACCGGCTCATGACCGACGTGGAGCGGATCGTCCGCGCCGCGGCCACCACCGAGATCACCCCGCGCTTCCGGCAGCTCGCCTCCCACGAGATCGAGGAGAAGAGCGCCCCGCACGACCTCGTGACCGTCGCCGACAAGCGGGCCGAGGAATACCTCACGCGAGAACTGCCGGCCCTGCTCCCCGGCTCCGTCGTCGTCGGCGAGGAGGCCGTCGCCGCGGACCCCGCGCGGTACGAGGAGATACGCGGCACGGCCCCCGTCTGGATCGTCGACCCGGTCGACGGCACCCGCCAGTTCGTCCACGGCGACCCCGGCTTCTGCACCCTCGTCGCCCTCGTGCTCGACGGCGTCGTGCTCGCCTCCTGGACCTGGGCGCCCGCGCTCGACGAGTTCGCCGTCGCCGTCCGCGGCCGGGGCGCACGGCTCAACGGCCGGACGCTGCACGCCGGTTCGCCCGAGACCGGCCAGGACCTCCGGGTCGCCACCTCGCACCCCGACTACACCACCGACGCGCAGAAGCGGGCCCTGCTCGGACTGCGCACGGACGGCGTCGCCCCGCGCCCCTGCGGCTCGGCGGGCCTGGAGTACCTGGCCGTCGCCCGCGGCGCCCTCGACGCCCTCGCCTTCAGCTGGGAGCTGGCCTGGGACCACGCGGCAGGACTGCTCCTCGTCGAGGAGGCGGGCGGCACCCACCTCACGCGCGACGGCGAACCGTTCCGGATCACCGGGGGGAACGCGCTGCCGTTCACGGCGGCGCGGGACGCGGCCACCGCGCAGCGGATCAAGGGACTGCTGGCGGGCGGAGCCTGACCAGCACGACCTGCGCCGCACACCACCCGCGCCCGGCGTTGTCGGTGGCCCGGCATATCCTGTCCGGGCAGTGGCCATCGGCTGACGAAGGAGTCCGAAGGTGCCGTCGATGCTCGACGCCGTCGTGGTGGGTGCGGGGCCCAACGGGCTGACCGCCGCCGTCGAACTGGCCAGGCGCGGTTTCTCCGTCGCCCTGTTCGAGGCCAAGGACACCGTGGGCGGCGGCGCGCGCACCGAGGAGCTGACGCTGCCCGGCTTCCGCCACGACCCGTGCTCCGCCTCCCACCCGCTCGGCATCAACTCCCCGGCGTTCCGGTCGATGCCGCTGGAGCGGTACGGCCTGGAGTGGGTGCACGCCGCGCTGCCCATGGCGCACCCGTTCCCCGACGGGACGGCGGCCGTGCTGTCCCGCTCCGTCGCCGAGACCGCCGCCTCCTTCGGGCCACGCGACGCGGGCACCTACCGCCGTCTCGTCGAGCCGCTGCTGCCGCACTGGGACGCCCTGGTCCGCGACTTCATGTCGCTGCCGCTCACCGCGCTGCCGCGCGATCCCGTCACCCTCGCCCGGTTCGGCCTCGTCGGCCTCCAGCCGTCGACATGGCTGACCCGCCGCTTCCGCGACGACCGGGCCGCCGCCCTCTTCGCGGGCCTCGTCGCGCACGTGATCGCCCCGCTCGGCGGCTTCGCGACCTCCGCGATCGGCCTCGTCTTCGCGCTCGCCGCCCACGCGCGCGGCTGGCCACTCGCCCGGGGCGGCTCCCAGGCGATCTCCGACGCGCTCGCCGGATATCTCGAGGACCTCGGCGGCGCGATCCACACCGACTACGAGGTGAAGCGGCTCGACGACCTGCCGCCCGCCCGCGCCTACATCTTCGACACCTCGCCCACCGCCCTCGCCAGGATCGCGGGCCTCGGCCGCTACTACGACCGCTTCCGCTACGGCTCCAGCGTCTTCAAGGTCGACTACGCGCTCGACGGCCCGGTGCCGTGGACCGCCGAGGAGGCCCGCTCGGCCGGGACCGTCCAGGTCGGCCCCCACCACCGCGACATCGCCAAGGCCCTGCGCGCCGCCTCGCGCGAGGACCGGGCCCCCGAGGCGCCGTTCCTGATCACCGTCCAGCCGACCGTCGCCGACCCGACGCGCGCCCCCGAGGGCAAGCACACCTTCTGGGCGTACGGTCACGTGCCCAACGGCTGGGACGGGGACCTGACCGACGCCATCGAGCGTCAACTGGAGCGTTTCGCACCGGGGTTCAGGGACCTGGTGCTCGCCCGCGCCACGGCCGGCCCGCCGCAGCTCGCCCTCCGCAACGCCAACTACGTGGGCGGCGACATCGCCAGCGGCGCCGCCAGCGGACTCCAGCTCCTGCTGCGGCCCAAGCTGTCGCTGTCCCCGTACACGACCCCGCACCCCGCCGTCTTCATCTGCTCGTCCGCGTCACCGCCCGGCCCCGGAGTGCACGGCATGTCGGGGCACAACGCGGCCAAGGCCGTCTGGCGCAGGCTGCGGGCGTCATGAGCGCGCCCGAGGGGCCCCGCCTCGTCCTCGTCCGGGGCGACATCACCGAGCAGGACGTGGACGCCGTGGTCAACGCCGCGAACTCCTCGCTGCTCGGCGGCGGGGGAGTGGACGGCGCCATCCACCGGCGCGGCGGGCCCGAGATCCTCGCCGAGTGCCGCAGGCTCCGTGCCTCCCACTACGGCAAGGGCCTGCCCGCCGGGCGAGCCGTCGCCACCACCGCGGGACGCCTTCCGGCGCGGTACGTCATCCATACCGTCGGGCCGCGCTGGTCGGAGACCGAGGACCGGTCCGGGCTGCTCGCGTCCTGCTACCGCGAGTCGCTCAAGGTCGCCGAGCAGCTTCAGCTCAGCAGTGTGGCGTTTCCGGCGATCTCCACGGGGATCTATCGCTGGCCGCTGGAGGACGGGGCGCGGATCGCGGTGGAGACGGTGCGGGGGGCTCCGCCGGGGTCTGTGCGGGAAGTGCGGTTCGTGGTGTTCGACGAGCGGGCCCGGGAGGTGTTCGCGGGGTTGCTGGGCTGACCGGGCAGCCGCGGGTCTCGCCGTGGCTGGGCGCGCAGTTCCCCGCGCCCCTGAGGCGCGCGGCCTGCGGCCGCACCTCAGGGACGTCCATGTCGGATTTCCGCCAGCCACGCCGCTCACCATCGACGATGCTTGAGGCATGTCCACCGAACAGGCTCAGGCCGTCGCCATGCACACCGACTTCGAGCGCTGCGTACGCGCCGTGCAGGCCAAGGACACCCGGTTCGACGGGGTGTTCTTCACCGCCGTCAGAACCACCCGCATCTACTGCCGGCCCGGCTGCCCGGTCGTGCCGCCCAAGCCCCGGAACATGGAGTTCTACCCGAGCGCCGCCGCCTGCCAGCAGGCCGGATTCCGGGCCTGCAAGCGGTGCAGGCCCGACACCAGCCCGGGCTCCCCGGAGTGGAACCAGCGCGCCGACCTCACCGCCCGCGCCATGCGGCTCATCGGCGACGGCGTCGTCGACCGGGACGGCGTGCCGGGGCTCGCCCGGCTGCTCGGGTACAGCGAGCGGCAGATCGAGCGCCAGCTCCTCGCGGAGCTGGGCGCGGGCCCCCTCGCACTGGCCCGCGCCCAGCGCGCCCAGACCGCGCGGCTGCTCGTCGAGACGACCGGTCTGCCCATGGCCGACATCGCGTTCGCCGCCGGATTCGCCTCCGTCCGCGCCTTCAACGACACCGTCCGCGAGGTCTACGCCCTCACCCCGAGCGAACTGCGCACGCGCGCCCCGCACAGCCGGACGGGCACCCCCGGCGCGCTCACCCTGAGACTCCCGTTCCGCAAGCCCCTCAACCCCGACAACCTCTTCGGCCACCTCGCCGCGACCGCCGTGCCGGGTGTCGAGGAGTGGCGCGACGGCGCCTACCGGCGCACCCTCCGGCTGCCGTACGGGCACGGCATCGTGAGCCTCACCCCGGGCCCCGACCACATCGGCTGCCGCCTCGTCCTCACCGACCAGCGCGATCTCACCGTCGCGATCAGCCGCTGCCGCCGCATGCTGGACCTCGACGCCGATCCGGTCGCCGTCGACGACCGGCTGCGCACCGACCCGCTGCTCGCGCCGCTGGTCGACAAGGCGCCGGGCCGCCGGGTGCCGCGCACCGTCGACGAGGCCGAGTTCGCGGTGCGGGCGGTGCTCGGGCAGCAGGTCTCCACGGCCGCCGCCCGCACCCACGCCGCCCGTCTCGTCCTCGCCCACGGCGAGCCGGTCGAGGACCCGGAGGGCGGACTCACCCACCTCTTCCCGGCCCCGGCCGCCCTCGCCTCGCTCGATCCGGAATCCCTCGCGCTGCCCCGCAGCCGCCGCACCACGCTCCTCACGCTCGTGACGCAACTCGCCGACGGAGAGCTGGCGTTGGGCCCCGAGTCCGACTGGGACGAGGCGCGCGCCCGGCTCGCCGCACTGCCCGGTTTCGGGCCCTGGACCGTCGAGGCCATCGCGATGCGCGCCCTCGGCGACCCGGATGCCTTCCTGCCCACCGATCTCGGCATGCGGCGCGCCGCACAGCAGCTGGGCCTGCCGCACACCCCGGCGGCGCTCACCGCGCGGGCCGCCGCGTGGCGCCCCTGGCGCGCGTACGCGACCCAGTACCTGTGGGCCACCGACGACCACCCGATCAACTTCCTCCCCGCGTAAGGGATGTACGCCATGTCCACCCAGAAGCAGCACACCGTCATCGACAGCCCCTACGGGCCGCTCACCCTCGTCGCGGACGCCGACGGCACCCTCTGCGGCCTCTACATGACCGACCAGCGCCACCGCCCCGCCGAGGAGACCTTCGGTGTCCGCGACGAGCGTCCCTTCGGCGCCGTCATCGACCAGCTGAACGCCTATTTCCAGGGCGAGTCGACCACCTTCGACCTGCCGCTCGCCCTGGACGGCACCCCGTTCCAGCGGTCCGTCTGGGCGCAGCTCCAGCGCATCCCGTACGGCGAGACCCGCACCTACGGCGAACTGGCCGAGGCCCTCGGCAAGCCCAACGCCTCGCGCGCCGTCGGCCTCGCCAACGGCAAGAACCCCGTCGGCGTCATCGTCCCCTGCCACCGCGTCATCGGCGCGAACGGCGACCTGACCGGCTACGGCGGCGGCCTGGACCGCAAGCGCCGGCTGCTCGACTTCGAGCGGGGCACCGCGCTGTTCTAGGCTGCGCGGTGTGATGACGGCCGACGACGTGACCTCCGTGCTGGAACTGCTGCGGGAGGCGGGCGCCGAGGTCTGGGTCGGCGGCGGGTGGGGCATCGACGCCCTCGTCGGCGAGCAGACCCGGGACCACCACGACCTCGACCTGATGCACGGCCAGGAGCAGGAACCCGCCGTGGTCGCGGCGCTCGCCGCGGCCGGATTCCGCGAGAGCCTCAGCTGGCGGCCGGTCCGCTTCGTCGTCACGGCACCGGACGGCCGGGAGATCGATCTGCACCCGCTGGTCTTCGCGGACGACGGCTCGGCGGTCCAGGCGTCCCCCGAACCCGGCCGTCCCTTCCGCTACCCGGCCGCGTCCTTCGTGACGGGCGCCGTCGCCGGCACCCCCGTCCCGTGCCTCTCGGCCGCGCAGCAGGTGTCCTTCCACCAGGGCTACGAGCCGAGGGACCGGGATCTGCACGACATGGCGCAGCTACGCCGCGTCTTCGGGATCGCCACGCACTTCTGACAGCAGCCGCGGCAGCGCCGTCCCGATCGGCTCCCGTACGACCTCGTCGGCCACGTCGTCGTACGGGGTCGGCTCGGCGTTCACCACGACCAGGCGGGCGCCGTGCTCGGCCGCGAGACCCGCGAGGCCCGCCGCGGGATGCACCTGGAGCGAGGAGCCGACGGCGAAGAACACCTGGCACGCCTTGGTGACCGCGACCGCCTCGGCGAGCACCACCGGGTCCAGGTTCTCGCCGAACATGACGGTCGTCGACTTCAGGACCGCGCCGCAGACCAGGCACCCCGGGTCGTCCTCGCCCGCCTCGACGCGCGCGATCGCCGCCTCCATCGGGCCGCGCTCACCGCATCCCGTGCACACGAACTCCCGCGCCGAGCCGTGCAGCTCCAGCACCTTGCGGGTGGGCATCCCGGCGCGCTGGTGCAGCCCGTCGACGTTCTGCGTGAGCACCCGCACGGGGATGCCGGAGCGCTCCAGGTCCGCGATCGCGCGATGGGCGGCGTTCGGCTCCGCGGTCAGGGTGCCGCCGCGGCGCCGCACCTGCCAGGCGCGGCGCCGGATCTCCGGATCGTTCATGTAGTACTCGTACGTGACGAGCTTCTCGGCGTCGGGATCCTTGCGCCACACCCCGTTCGGTCCCCGGTAGTCGGGGATCCCGGAGTCGGTGCTGATCCCGGCGCCGGTGAGGATCGCGACGAGCGGCCTGGACGTGGTCATGACGCCGAGGGTAGGTCAGGCCGTCTCCTCCGCGTCCACCGGTTTCGGGATCAGCGTCGAGACGAGCAGGGCCGCCACGATCAGGATCAGACCGGCGATCACGCCCGCGCTGTACCCGCCGACCGACGTCCCGTCCGACGGGGCGACCGCGTCCATGGCCGCGTACAGGACGACGAAGCTGAGGCCCGCGCCCAGGTTGAAGCAGCCCGCGTTCAGGCCCGGCAGGAAGCCCGGGTTCTCCTTCGGGGAGAGCACGATGCCGAAGCCGTTCAGCATGATGTTGACCGTGCCCGCGTAGGTGACGCCCAGCAGGATCGAGACGGCGAGCAGCAGCCCCGAGGAGTCCGTCTGGAGGGTCAGCAGGGCGAGGACGGTGGCGACGGCCGTGGCGATCAGGCCGACGCGCAGGATCCTGCCGTAGCCGTACGTCGCCGCGAGCCGCCCGGAGACCGGGCCCATGGCGAGGCCCGCGAGCGCGTACGGCGTGAGCGTCCACCAGGTGGCGCCCTCGGCGCCGAGGCTGAGGCCGACCTCGGTGTCCTGCGCGAAGCCCGGCAGCAGCCCGTTCATGATCGCGAAGACGCCGGTCATGGTGAGCATCGTCGACAGGAGCAGCGACCAGGTCGCCCGGCGCCGCAGGAGGTGCGTGGTGACGAGGGGGTGCTTCGCGCGGGTCTCCATCCGCCAGAACGCCCAGAAGGCGAGCCCGGCGAGGACCAGCAGGCCGATGGCGAGCGGCCAGTTGGCGTTGCCCAGCTTGCCCGCCTCGTTGAACGCGATCAGCAGCGCGCCCACCGAGACGACGAGGAGCGCGACGCCCGGCCAGTCCATGGGCGGGCGCAGCTCGGCGCGCGACTCGGGGGCGAAGAAGCGGACGAGCAGGGCCGCGACGAGCGCGAAGGCGGTCATCACCCAGAAGATCGACGCGTACCCGGCGTGCTCGGCCAGTGAACCGCCCGCGAAGGAGTCGACGCCCGCGATGCCGCCGTTGACGGCCGTGACGACGCCCATGAGGGTGCCGTACTTCTTCGGGTCGGGGACCTCGACGCGGAGCATGATCAGCGCGAGCGGGATGGTCGGGCCCGAGGCGCCCTGGATGACGCGGCCGACGGCGAGCATGCCGACCGATCCGGCGAGCGCCGAGATGACGCAGCCGACGGCCATCAGGACCATCATCCCGGTGAGCACCTTGCGGCGGCCGACCAGGTCGCCCAGGCGCGGCAGGAACAGCGAGAACAGAGCCGCGGCCGTGAAGAAGGCCGTCTGGGTGACGCCGATCGCCGAGGCGCTGGTGTCCAGCTCGTCCGCCATCGTGGCGAGGGCGGGGCTGAGCATCGAGGCGTTGAGCTGGAAGGCGAAGCTGGCCGCGAGGAGCGCCACCATGAGCGCGCCGATCCGGACCGGCCGTCCCGCGCGGGAGCCGTCGGCCGGGGTGTGGGGGGAGGCGGCGGCGCTCATGCTGCGGGCTCTCCGATGCGGGTGAGGGCGTCCACGACGAGATCCCAGAACCGGCCGTGGTCCAGCTCCACCGCGACCTGGGTGTGGCAGTCGGCGGGGGCGGGGGAGCGCAGGTCGGTGACGGTCATGCCGAGGGTGAGCGCGCCGCGCAGCTCGATGTCGACGGGCGCCTTCCGCACGGTCATGACGCTCGGGTCGATGACGTACGCGACCGCGCACGGGTCGTGCACCGGCGGGTGCTCGAAGCCCTGGTTCTCGCGGTAGGCCTCGCGGAAGAAGTCGAGCAGTTCGAGGACGAACGCGGCGGGCTTCGTGCCGACCGCCCGGATCCTGTCCTCGACGGCCGGGGTCGCGAGGGCCTGGTGGGTGAGGTCGAGGCCGACCATGGTCAGCGGCCACTTCTCGTTGAAGACGATGTGCGCGGCCTCGGGGTCGATCACGATGTTGAACTCCGCGACCGGGCTCCAGTTCCCCTCGTGGAAGCCGCCGCCCATCAGCACGACCTCGCGGACCCGCTCGACGATGCGGGGCTCCTTGCGGGCGGCGAGCGCGATGTTCGTCAGGCCGGCCGTCGGGACGATGGTGATCTCGCCCGGTTCGTGGCTCATCACCGTGTCGATGATGAGGTCGACGGCGTGCCGCCGGTCGAGGCCGAAGGCGGGCTCGGGCAGCTCGGGCCCGTCGAGCCCGGTCTCGCCGTGGATCTCCGGCGCCGTCTCGATCTCGCGGACCAGGGGCCGCGGGCACCCGGCGGCGAACGGCACCCCGGTGATCCCGGCGATCGCCGCGACCGACAGCGCGTTGCGGGTCACCTTCTCCAGGGTCTGGTTGCCGACGACGGTGGTCACCGCGACCAGGTCGATGTCGGGATTGCCGTGCGCGAGCAGCATCGCGACCGCGTCGTCGTGCCCCGGGTCGCAGTCGAGGATGATCTTCCTGGCCACCGTGTTGAGCCCCTTTGCTCCGGTTTGCTCCGGTTGGAAATACTGTCCTCGTACACCTCACATCGCGCCATACGAGTTGTCAACGCGCGTAGAATCGCGGCCCGAAATATTGGGTACAGGGATCTAAGGGGCAAATCAACCCGCGACGGGCTCGCCGCACTCCAGCTCCACGGCCCCGGCGCCCCGGTCGAGCACGCCGAGCGCGGAGCGCACCCGGCGCCCGAGCGACCCCAGCAGATACGCGTCCAGGTCGTCGCGCGCCACGAACCGCCAGGACAGCAACTCCTCCTCCTGGAGCCGGATCGCCTCGATCTGCTCGGCGGCCAGGACGCCGCCGTCGTACAGGTACGCCACGATCGGCGGGCGCCCGGTGCCGGGCACCCAGTCCACGGCGAGCAGCCGTCCCGGCGGCACGTCGAGACCGATCTCCTCCAGCGTCTCGCGCCGCGCGCCCTGCCGCGGGCTCTCCCCGGTGTCCGACTCCACGGTGCCGCCGGGCAGCGCCCAGCCGTCCCGGTAGTTCGGTTCGACCAGCAGGACCCGCTCCTCGCTGTCGCGGAACAGAACGGCGGCGCCGGCCAGGACCCGGGGGAGTCCGGCGATGTACGTGGCGTAGTCGAGGATTGTCATCGGCCCACTCTAGAACCCGCCCGCACCCCACCCGGCGCGACGCCACGGACGGCGGCGCCCGCCCTCAGTACTCCGCCAACGCGACCGTCCGCCGCGCCAGTTCACTGATCCGTACGCCGTCGAACCCGAACACCGCGCTGCGCACCCGGTCCTCCAGCGGCTCCGTCCACTGCGCCGGGATGGCGTCCGCCCCGCACAGCACCCCGGCCACCGAACCGGCCGTCGCCCCGTTGGAGTCCGTGTCGAGGCCGCCGCGCACCGTCAGGGCCACGGTGCGCGTGAAGTCGCCGTCGCCGTACAGGAGCCCGGCCGTGATCACCGCGGCGTTCGGCACGGTGTGGATCCAGCCGAGCCCCGCGGTCTCCTCCTCGACCGTGGCCAGGGTCTCCTCCCAGGTCAGCCGCGACTCGTGGAGCGAGACCACCCGGCGTACGACCCGGGCCAGACGGCTGCTCGCGGGGATCACCGCGAGCGCGGCGTCGAGGGCGGACCGCGGGTCCTGCGCGGTGAACGCGGCCGCCACCAGCGCCGCCGCCCACATCGCCCCGTACACGCCGTTGCCCGTGTGCGAGAGGACCGCGTCGCGGCGGGCCAGGGAGGCGGCGCGGCGCGGGTCGCCCGGGCAGGTCCAGCCGAAGACGTCCGCGCGGATCAGCGCGCCGATCCACTCCTGGCAGGGGTTGTCGTAGGTGGCCGTCAGCGGCGGCTTCAGCCCGTTGGCGAGATTGCGGTAGGCCGCGCGCTCCGCCGTGAACGTCTGGAGGTAGGGCAGCCGCAGCAGCCACAGCTCGCCCACCTGTTCCGTCGTGAAGAGGGCGCCGTGGGTCTCCAGCAGATGCAGACCGAGCACCGCGTAGTCCACGTCGTCGTCCCGGCAACTGCCGTGGATACGTCCCCGGACGCACGCCCGCCACTCGGTGCGCAGCGCCGACTCCACCTCCTGCGACGGAGGTTCGGGCAGATAGTCGGTGAGCGGCAGGGCCTCGGCCTGGCGCAGATAGCGGTCGATGCGTTCACGCGTCCACACCTCGCCCTGCTCGACCGGTTTGCCGAGCATGTTGCCCGCGATCCGGCCGAGCCAGCCGCCGAGCACGCGGTCGGCGAGGACGCGTTCGGTGAGCCGGGAGCTCGTTGGTGTCATGACTGCGGTGTACCCGTTTCGCCGGCCGATCCGTCCCGGACCGGCCGGCGGGAGTCCGTCCGTTCGGTCGGCGGGGGCGGCTCCGGGGCCGCTTGATCGATCGTTTCCGTGCTCATGGCGCCCCACTATGAACCTCTATAGGCGTAGATAAGTGGCGGGCGCGCCGTCCCGCCGACCGGACGACCATGGGCAGCGGGCCACTCCTGCGGTTAAGGTCGCAGCGGCGCGACTGCCTTGACGCGAGCAAGGCCCGAACAGCAAGGGGAGCAAGGTGGCGGACGCTGCACAGGCCGCGCGGCACGTGTTGATCGCGGCGGACAAGTTCAAGGGCTCGCTCACCGCCGTGCAGGTCGCACAGCGGGTGACGGCCGGTCTGCGCCGGGTGGCGCCCGAGGTGACCGTCGAGTCCGTGCCGGTCGCGGACGGCGGCGACGGCACCGTCGCGGCGGCGGTCGCGGCCGGGTTCGAGCGCCGCGAGGCGCGGGTCACCGGGCCGCTCGGCGAGCCGGTGACCGCCGCGTGGGCGCTGCGCGACGGTACGGCCGTGGTGGAGATGGCGGAGGCGTCCGGTCTCCAGCTGCTGCCCGAGGGCGAGTTCGCTCCGCTGACGGCCACGACGTACGGCTCCGGTGAGGTCATCGCGGCCGCGCTCGACGCGGGCGCGCGCACGATCGTCTTCGGTGTCGGGGGCAGCGCCACGACCGACGGCGGCGCCGGGATGCTGGCCGCGCTCGGCGCACGGTTCCTCGACGGCTCCGGTGCTCCGGTCGGGCCGGGCGGCGGTGCGCTCGCCGCGCTGGCCTCCGCCGATCTCTCCGGGCTCGACCCGCGCCTGGCCGACGTGGACGTCGTCCTCGCCAGCGACGTCGACAACCCGCTGACCGGCCCCAAGGGCGCGCCCGCCGTGTACGGGCCGCAGAAGGGGGCCTCGCCGGAGGACGTCGCCGAGCTGGACGCCGCGCTGGGCCACTACGCGAAGGTGCTGTCGGAGTCCGTGGGCCCCGACGCGCTCACGCACGCCGAGGCGGCGGGGGCCGGGGCCGCCGGAGGGATCGGGTACGGGGCCCTGGTCGGGCTCGGGGCACGCTTCCGGCCCGGCATCGAGGTCATGCTGGACGTGCTCGGCTTCGCGCCCGCGCTGGCCAAGGCCACGCTGGTGATCACCGGTGAGGGGTCGCTCGACGAGCAGACCCTGCACGGGAAGGCGCCGGCCGGGGTCGCCGCCGCGGCGCGGGCCGCCGGTATCGAGGTCGTCGCCGTCTGCGGGCGCCTCGCCCTTCCGGCCGAGGCGCTGGGGCGGGCCGGGATCCGTCGCGCCTACGCCTTGACGGAGCTGGAGCCCGATGTGGCCCGGTGCATCGCCGAAGCGGGGCCCATCCTGGAGGACCTGGCCGAGCGCATCGCCGCCGATTTCCTGAACTGAGAGAGGGACGCGTCGCTGGGTGCGGCTCTCGTCGTGGCTGGTCGCGCAGTTCCCCGCGCCCCTGGACGAGCGGAGCTCGTTTCAGGGGGCCCGCACCCCGGGCCTCGATCGCGATGGCGCTGGACGGCC
>NZ_JBEYYU010000042.1:0-79256 GCF_040645755.1 Streptomyces sp. NPDC046716 | reverse complement strand
GCAGATGCTCTCCATCGCCGTCGTCCTCGCCTCCCTGTACCCGGCGCTGCCGGTGATCCTGGGGCTGACCCTGCTGCACGAGCGAGTCGATCGGCCCCTGAGGGGCGCGGGGAACTGCGCGAGAAGAGGCCACCGGCCGTCAGCCGGCGACGCTCCTCAGAGACGGCTGGCGTTGCGTTCGTAGACCAGGCGCAGGCCGATCAGGGTCAGCCACGGCTCGTGCTCGTCGATGACCGAGGCCTCGCCGAGGATGATCGGCGCGAGCCCGCCCGTGGCGATGACGGTGACGTCGTCCGGGTCGTCGGCCAGTTCCTTGGCCATCCGGGTCACGACCCCGTCGACCTGCCCCGCGAACCCGTAGACGATGCCCGACTGCATCGCCTCGACGGTGTTCTTGCCGATGACGCTGCGCGGCCGGGCCAGCTCGATCTTGCGGAGCTGTGCGCCTCGTACGCCCAGGGCCTCCACCGAGATCTCGATGCCGGGGGCGATCACGCCCCCGGTGTACTCCCCGCGCGCGGACACCGCGTCGAACGTCGTCGCCGTACCGAAGTCGACGACGATCGCCGGACCGCCGTACAGCTCGACGGCCGCGACCGCGTTGATGATGCGGTCGGCTCCGACCTCCTTGGGGTTGTCCATGAGGATCGGGACGCCGGTCTTGATGCCGGGTTCGACCAGGACGGCGGGGACGTCGCCGTAGTAGCGGCGGGTGACCTCGCGCAGTTCGTGCAGGACCGAGGGGACGGTCGAGCAGATGGCGATGCCGTCGATGCCGTCGCCGAGTTCGTCGCCGAGCAGCGGGTGCATGCCCATCAGGCCCTGGAGCAGGACGGCGAGTTCGTCGGCGGTGCGGCGGGCGTCGGTGGAGATGCGCCAGTGCTCGACGATCTCCTCGCCGTCGAACAGGCCGAGCACGGTGTGGGTGTTGCCCACGTCGATCGTGAGCAGCATCAGACGGCCGCTTCCCGCAGGTCGAGACCGATGTCGAGGATCGGCGAGGAGTGGGTGAGCGCGCCGACGGCGAGGTAGTCGACGCCGGTACGCGCGTACGCGCCCGCGTTGTCGAGGGTCAGGCGGCCGGACGACTCCAGGAGCGCGCGGCCGTTCGTGAGGGCCACCGCCTCCTCCGTCTCGGACGGCGTGAAGTTGTCCAGGAGGATCAGGTCGGCGCCGGCATCGAGGACCTCGCGCAGCTGGTGCAGGGTGTCGACCTCGACCTCGATCGGCAGGCCGGGGAAGCGGTCGCGTACCGCCTGGAAGGCCGCTGCCACACCGCCCGCCGCGACGACGTGGTTGTCCTTGACCAGGGCGGCGTCGGACAGCGACATGCGGTGGTTGACGCCGCCGCCCGCGCGGACCGCGTACTTCTCCAGGGAGCGCAGGCCGGGGGTGGTCTTGCGGGTGTCGCGGACCTTCGCCTTCGTACCGTCCAGGGCGTCCGCCCACGCGCGCGTGGCGGTGGCGATGCCGGAAAGGCGGCACAGGAGGTTGAGCGCGCTGCGCTCGGCGGTGAGCAGGTCGCGGGTGCGGGTGGTGACGGAGAGGAGCTTCTGTCCGGCCTCCACCCGGTCGCCGTCCTCGGCGTGCCGCTCGACCTCGAACTCGTCGGTGGCCACTACGGAGATGATCGCCTCGGCGACGCGCAGGCCCGCGACGACACCGGCCTCGCGGGCGGTGAAGTCGGCCGTGGCGACGGCGTCCTCGGGGATCGTGGCGACCGTGGTGACGTCCACGCCGCCGTCGAGGTCCTCGGCGATCGCCATGTGGGCGATGTCCTCGATCTCGACCGGGTGCAGGCCCGCGTCCAGGAGCAGCTGGGCAAGGGACGGGTCGAGGCCGCACTCCATGACGTCGGCGGCGTCGGTGTCGGCGTTCGCACAGCCGCAGTTGTCTCCGCAGCCGCCGGTGTCGGCGTCTGCCAGGGGGAGGTCGGGGGTGGCGCTCACGTCGGTCACTGCTCCTGAGGGTTCTCTGCGGGGTTCTCTGCAGGGTTCTCTGCCGTTGCCGGGAAGTCTGCTGTTTGTGTGGTGCGGGTGGCCAGAGTTCGGTCGGGATTCAGACGTACGACGATGTGGCGGCGCCAGTTCGCGTCGTCGCGGTCCGCGTGGTCCTCGCGCCAGTGGCAGCCGCGGGTCTCCTCGCGGCGGCGGGCGGCGGCGACCAGGACGCGGGCCACGCACAGCAGGTTGGTGGCCTCCCAGGTGTCGACGCCGGGGACGGCCGTCTTGCCGTGCTCGGCGAGGGCGCCCGCGGCGTCGGCGTGGATGCGGCCGAGCCGGGCGGCGGCCTCGGCGAGGGAGTCGGCGGAGCGCAGCACGCCCGCGCCCTCGGTCATCACGCGCTGGATGGCGAAGCGGGCCTCGGCGGGCAGGAGGGGGTGGGTCGGAATCTCCGGGTGGGGCACCGGTGCGGGCACGCGCGCGTGGAGGTGGTTCTCCGCGTGCTCCTTCTTGATGTCGTCCGCGATGCGCTCGGCGTAGACGAGACCTTCGAGGAGCGAGTTGGAGGCCAGCCGGTTCGCGCCGTGGACGCCGGTGCAGGCCACCTCGCCGCACGCGTACAGGCCGGGGACGGTGGTGCGCCCGTACAGGTCGGTGCGGACGCCGCCGGAGGCGTAGTGCGCGGCCGGGGCGATCGGGATCGGCTCGGTGACCGGGTCCATGCCGTGGGCGCGGCAGGCGGCCAGGATCGTGGGGAACCGCTTCTCCCACATCTCGCGGCCGAAGTGCCTCGCGTCGAGGTACATGTGCTCGGCGCCGTGCTCCTGCATGCGGCGCGTGATGCCCTTGGCGACGATGTCGCGGGGCGCCAGCTCGGCCAGTTCGTGCTGGCCCACCATGAAGCGCACGCCGTCGGCGTCGACCAGGTGGGCGCCCTCGCCGCGCACCGCTTCGGAGACGAGCGGCTGCTGGCCCTCCGCGTCCGCGCCGAGGAAGAGCACGGTCGGGTGGAACTGGACGAATTCGAGGTCGCTGACCTCGGCGCCGGCCCGCAGCGCGAGGGCGACGCCGTCGCCGGTCGACACGTGCGGGTTGGTGGTCGCGGAGAAGACCTGGCCCATGCCGCCGGTCGCGAGGACGACGGCGGGCGCGAGGACGGCTCCCACGCCGTCGTGCTGGCCCTCGCCCATGACGTGCAGGGAGACACCGGCCGTGCGGCCCTCGGCGTCCGTCAGCAGGTCGAGCACCAGCGCGTTCTCCACCGTGGGCAGCCCGCGCGCGCGTACGGCCTCGACCAGGGCCCGGGAGATCTCGGCGCCCGAGGCGTCGCCGCCCGCGTGCGCGATGCGGCGGCGGTGGTGGCCGCCCTCGCGGGTCAGGTCGAGGGAGCCGTCCTCCGCCTCGTCGAAGTGGGCGCCGGTCGCGATGAGGCGGCGTACGGCGTCGGGGCCCTCGGTGACCAGGGTGCGCACGGCGTTCTCGTCGCACAGGCCCGCGCCCGCGACGAGGGTGTCGTCGAGGTGCTGCTCGGGGGTGTCGCCCTCGCCGAGCGCGGCCGCGATGCCGCCCTGCGCCCAGCGGGTGGAGCCGTCGTCCAGGCGGGCCTTGGTGACGACGACGGTGCGCAGGCCCGCGGCCTCGCAGCGCAGTGCGGCGGTCAGGCCCGCGACGCCGGAGCCGACGACGACCACGTCGGCGTCGAGGTTCCAGCCGGGGGCGGGGGCGTGGAGTGCTATGCCTGTGCTCGTCACAGGTGACCTCCGAAGGTCAGCGGCAGGTTGTCGATCAGCCGGGTCGTGCCCACGCGGGCGGCGACCGCGAGCACGGCCTCGCCCTCGAAGCCGTCCCGTACATCGGTGAAGTCGGCCGGGTCGACCAGCGCCAGATAGTCCAGCTCGACCGGCGGGGCGAGGCGGGCGGCCTCGTCCAGGACCTGGCGGGCGGCGGCCAGCACGGCGGCGGGGCCGCCCGGGGAGGCCACCGCGTGGGCGTCGGCGGCGGCGCGGGCCTCGCCGAGCGCGCCGAGCGCCCGGGCACGCGCGCGCGAGGTGGGACTCTCGGCGCCGCGCGCACGCAGGGCCTCCTGGGCGGCGTGCCGGTCGCGGCCCGCGAACAGGGCGCGGGAGAGCGCCAGCGCGGTGCGGCGCTCGTCCGGCGACAGATAGCGGTTGCGCGAGGAGAGGGCCAGGCCGTCGCTCTCGCGGGCCGTGGGCACCGCGTCGATCTCGACGTCGAAGTTCAGGTCGCGGACCATGCGGCGGACCAGCGCGAGCTGCTGGGCGTCCTTCTGGCCGAACAGGGCGACGTCCGCGCGCGTGAGGTGCAGCAGCTTGGCGACGACGGTGAGCATGCCGTCGAAGTGACCGGGGCGGGAGGCGCCTTCGAGTCGCTCGCCCATCGGTCCCGCCGTCATCCGCACCTGGGGCTGCCCGCCGGGGTAGACCTCGTCGACGGACGGCGCGAACACGAGGTCGGCGCCCGCCTGTCCGGCGATCTTCACATCGGCTTCGAGGGTGCGCGGGTAGCGGTCGAGGTCCTCGCCCGCGCCGAACTGCAGCGGGTTCACGAAGACCGTGACGACCACCTCGCCGTCGGCGCCCGCACGCTCGCGGGCGGTGCGGACGAGGGTGGCGTGGCCGTCGTGCAGGGCGCCCATGGTCATGACGACGACGCGGCGCCCGGTACGCGTGCGTGCGCGCAGCTCCTCGCCGGTGTGGACGATCCTGGCGCTCATCGGGTCTCCTCCGCGCCCGTGGCGAGCACGTCGAGCAGGTCCTCGGCCAGCTCCGGCTTCAGCAGGCCGTGCGCGAGGGCGCGGTCGGCGGTGGCGCGGGCCATCGCGAGGTAGCCGGCGACGGTCTGCGGGGCGTGCGCGCGCAACTCCGCGACGTGGGCGGCGACGGTGCCCGCGTCGCCGCGCGCGACCGGTCCGGTGAGCGCGGCGTCGCCGGAGCGCAGGGCGTTGTCCAGGGCCGCGCCGAGCAGCGGGCCGAGCATCCGGTCGGGGGCGGTGACGCCCGCGTCCCGGAGCAGGTCCATGGCCTGGGCGACCAGGGTGACCAGGTGGTTCGCGCCCAGAGCGAGGGCCGCGTGGTAGAGCGGCCGCATCTCCTCGGCGATCCACTCGGGCTCGCCGCCCATCTCGATGACCAGGGCCTCGGCGGCCAGCCGCAGCTCCTCGGGGGCGGTCACGCCGAACGAGCAGCCGGCCAGGCGCTGGACGTCGACGGCGGTGCCGGTGAACGTCATCGCGGGGTGCAGCGCGAGCGGCAGGGCGCCCGCGCGCAAGGCCGGGTCGAGGACCTTCGCGCCGAACCGGCCCGAGGTGTGCACGAGGAGCTGTCCCGGCCGGATCGAGCCGGTCTCCACGAAGCCTTCGACGAGTCCGGGCAGGATGTCGTCGGGCACGGTCAGCAGCACCAGGTCGGCCCGCGCCAGGACCTCGGCGGGCGGCACGAGGGGGACGTCGGGGAGCAGCGTGGCGGCCCGTCGCACGGAGGCGTCGGAGACTCCGGAGACGGCGACCGGACGGTGTCCGGCCAGCTGCAGGGACGCGGCGAGCGCGGGTCCCACGCGGCCCGCGCCGACGACTCCCACCGTGAGGCGGGCGGGCCGGTCCTTGGGATCGGTGGGTTCGGATCGGGGTGACTGTGGGGCTGAGGTCACGGGGCGACGGCCTTCCGTTCCAGTCCGCTCGGGGTACCGGACGATTTCTCGTCATGTTAACGCTATCTGGCCGGGCGGGCCTCGGTCGTCCACAGGCTGTGGGGAAGCGCACGCGTACGCGTGTGCGACATGATGCGGCGCATGAACGTCCCTGAAGAGAAGCAACAGACAGCACGGCGCATCGCCGCCTTCCGGGGCGCGGAGCGCGTCCTGGCCCGCGGCCCGCAGACCGCCACCATGGCCGAGCGCTGGGCGGGCCTGACCGACGCGGCGGGCTCGGTGACCGACCTGTCGGGCGACGTCGACCTCTACGGGGACGGGGTCGTCGCCGACCTGGAGGCGAAGGTCGCCGGGCTGCTCGGCAAGGAGGCC
Source organism: Streptomyces sp. NPDC046716 (assembly GCF_040645755.1). Classification (NCBI taxonomy): domain Bacteria; kingdom Bacillati; phylum Actinomycetota; class Actinomycetes; order Kitasatosporales; family Streptomycetaceae; genus Streptomyces; species Streptomyces sp. NPDC046716. The sequence continues at coordinate 73,275 of NZ_JBEYYU010000042.1, read as the reverse complement.
GCCGCGTTCTTCCCCACCGGCACCATGGCGCAGCAGGTCGCTTTGCGCTGCTGGGCGGGCCGCACCGGCAACTCCACGGTGGCCCTGCACCCGCTGGCCCACCCGGAGGTCCACGAGCGGGAGGCGCTGACCACGGTGGCGGGCCTGCGCACGGTGCACCCGACGACCGCCGCGCGGCAGATCACGGCGGACGAGGTGCACGGCATGGACGAGCCGTTCGGCACGCTGATGCTGGAACTGCCGCTCAGGGACGCCGGTTACGTGCTGCCCACGTGGGAGGAGCTGGAGGAGGTCTGCGCGGAGGCACGCGCGCGGGACGCCGTGGTGCACTTCGACGGGGCCCGGCTGTGGGAGTGCACGACGCACTTCGGGCGCCCGCTGGAGGAGATCGCCGACCTCGCGGACAGCGTGTACGTGTCGTTCTACAAGTCGCTCGGCGGCCTCAGCGGGGCGGCGCTCGCGGGCCCGCAGTCGTTCGTCGACGAGGCCAGGGCCTGGCGCCACCGCTACGGCGGCCAGGTCTTCCACCAGTTCCCGCAGGCGATCGCGGCGCTGGTCGGCCTGGAGCGGGAGCTGCCGCGGCTGCCGGATTACGTGGCGCACGCGCGCGTGGTGGCGCGGGCGCTGCGGGAGGGCTTCGCCGAGGCGGGCCCCGCGTGGGCCCGGGTGCACCCCGAGGAGCCGCACACCCACGCGTTCCGGGTGCTGCTGCCCTACGACACCGACGTCCTCACCGAGGCGGCGGTGACGCAGGCGGAGGAGACGAAGACGATGCTGTTCGGGCGCTGGTGGCCGGTGAGCGGCGCGCCGGGGCTCTCCGTCACCGAGGTGACGGTCGCCGCGCCGGGCCTGGAGTGGAGCGCCGACGACGTCCGCGCGGCCGTCGCGGACTTCGTGCGCCGCCTGCCCTGAGCGGGCCTCAGCACCCGGCGGCGTGACGGCGGTGGCCCCGGTGCCCGGACAGGCGCCGGGCCAGCGCGGCGCGGATCCGGCCGCGCGCCGGGCGCTCCGCCAGGACCGCCCGGAAGCGGCGGTAGTCGCGCAGCTCGCGCACCGCGGCCACTTCGTCGAGGTACGGGGCCGGCGGGGCTGTCTCGCCGCGCTGCGCGGCCCGGTAGAGGTCCATCGCGTACTGCTGGGTGACGGTCATGACGACCACCTCGCTCATCATCTCGATTGTCACGCCGCGCCCCGAAAGTTGCCTTTTGTCAGGCTTGGGGGCCGATGACCACGAGACTGCGCCGTCCGCCGCGGCCCGGTCACGTCGATTGACGAGAGCCGTCAATCGGCGCCCCGGCTGTCGGTGGCGGCGTGCACCATGGGGTCATGAGCGTGCGCATCGACATCACCGGCCTGACGGCCGAGCGGATCCACATCGTGCCCTCACCCCTGGCCGAGCTGGGCATGGCGCTGCACGCGCTGGCGGAGCCCGCGCACCACCCGGGGCTGCAGGGGTGGACGACGAGCGTGTCCGCACGCCTCGACCCGTGCCTCGCGGACCGGATGTGCGAGGCGGACTTCCTGTGGCGCACGACGTTCTCGGACGTCTTCACCCCGTCCGCCGGGATCCCGGGCCGGCGGACCCTGCCCGGCGCCACGCTCGCCGAGGAGCTGGACCTGCTCGACAAGCTCTCCGACGAGCAGTTCGTGGACGCCGCCCTGGAGTTCACCTGCCAGTCGGAGTACGCGAAGCGGGCGGTGAGCCGGCTCGACGATCCGGGCGCCCGCGAGCGCGCGCTCGATCTGGCGGCGGCCCGCGGCACCCATCAAGTGCGCTTCACCCGGCGGCTGCTGGACGACCCGCCCGCCATCAGGGCCTGGTTCCGCGAGCTCATGCAGGACTGCGACGAGGCGTTCTTCTCCGACGTGTGGGGGCGTGTCCAGCACCAGCTGGCGGCCGACGCACGGCACAAGACGGAGCTGCTGCGCCGCAAGGGCGTCGCGGACGCGCTCTCCGCGGTCTCCGGATCGGTCTCGCTGGACGGGACGGGCCGCGCCGTCGTCGTCGACAAGATCTCCGTGGGGCACACGGAGACGGGCACCGGCGACCTGATCCTGACCCCGACCAGCCTCGGCTGGCCGCACCTGTGGGTGCTGCACCGCGAGGGCTGGGCACCGATGATCACGTACCCGATCTCCTCGCCCGGCCTCACCGCGCCGACCTCGGTGGAGCAGCTGACCCTGCGCATGTCGGCCCTCGCCCACCCGGTGCGCATGCGCCTGTGCCGCCACCTGGCCCGCGGCTCGTACACGACGGGCGAGCTGGCCGACGCGCACGGCATGACCGCGCCGGAGATCTCCCGGCACCTGTCGGTGCTGAAGAAGGCGGGCCTGATCACGACACGCCGCCAGGGCCGTTACGTGCAGCACCAGTTGGACCTCGGCGCGGTGTCGCGGCTGGGCGGCGACTTCATCGAGGGAGTGCTGCGCTAGAGGCGGATGTGCCGCACCCCGGTCCAGGTTCTGCGGGCCCGCTCCGTGAGGGCGCCGTCCGTGTTCGGGCGCAGGGTCAGGCCGGACAGCACCGCGATCCGGTCGGCGACCTTCGGGACCGTCGTGTCGTCCGTCCACAGGTGCTCGGCGAACTCGGGCTTCTTGAGGCGGTCCAGACAGTCGTCGAGGCGGCTCACGGCCCAGCTCTCGCGGCGCAGGGCCGCCCCTTCGCCGACGAGCCGGCTCAGGGTGTGCCCGATGACCCGCTCGCGCAGCCGGCGCAGCACCGTCTCACGGGCGGCGAGCAGCGCGAAGTGCCGTACGTCGTGGCCCTGTTCGCGCAGCCGGCCGATGATCTCCTCGTGGTGACCGGGGTCGGTGAGCGTCATCGGCGCGATGACGTGCCCGTCGTGCCGGGTCAGGGCGAGGTCGAGCACTTCGTGCACCCCGTCCCGCCACGCCTTCAAGTCCCGGAAGTCTTCGCGCAGTTCGGGAGGCAGGGTGCGGTGCAGCCCGAAGCCGATGTGCTCCGGGTCGCAGATGACGCTGCCGGGCAGACGCCGCGCGAGTTCGTGCGCGGTGTGCGTCTTGCCGCCTCCGAAGGGGCCGTTGATCCAGAGGAGCATGCGCAGACTGTAGGCGGTCGGGCTCAGCCCTGTCCCCCGGCCCGGACAAGTCCGGTCTCGTAGGCGAGGACGACGACCTGGACCCGGTCGCGCAGGCCCAGCTTGGTGAGGATGCGGCCGACGTGGGTCTTCACGGTGGCCTCGGACAGCACCAGGTGGGCCGCGATCTCGCCGTTCGACAGGCCCTGGGCGACCAGGATCATGACCTCGCGCTCGCGCTCGGTGAGCCGGTCCAGCTGCTGGGCCTGCGGTTCCTTGACGCTGCTGGGCAGCATCGGCGCGAACCGGTCGAGCAGCCTGCGGGTGGTGGACGGGGCGACCACCGCGTCGCCGCTGTGCACGGAACGGATGGCGGTCAGCAGCTCGCCGGGCGGCACGTCCTTGAGCATGAAGCCGGAGGCGCCCGCCTTGAGCCCGGAGAACGCGTACTCGTCCAGGTCGAAGGTGGTCAGGATGAGGACCTTGGGCGGGTTGGGGTCCTGGCAGATCCGCCGGGTCGTCTCGACGCCGTCGAGCTTCGGCATGCGGACGTCCATGAGGACCACGTCCACGGCGGTGGCGCGCAGTACTTCCAGTGCCTCGACGCCGTCGCCCGCCTCGGCCACGACCTCCATGTCCGGCTGCGCGGCGAGCACCATCCGGAAACCGGTGCGCAGCAGCACCTGGTCGTCGACGAGCATGACCTTGATCGACATCGATCCCGTTCCTTCGCTGGCCTTTGGCTGGTACGTGTCAATGAGCGGGCTTGAGCGGCAGCAGGACGCTGATGCGGAAGCCCCCGCCGGGGCGCGGGCCCGCGTCCAGCGTGCCGCCGACCATACCCACGCGCTCCCGCATCCCGATGAGCCCGTGGCCCCGGCCGTCGGCGCCACCGTCCTCGTACAGCTCGTGCGGGGCACCCTTGCCGTCGTCCTCGACGAGCAGGCCCAGCCCGTCGTCGAAGTAGACGAGGCGCACACTCGCCCCCGCGTTCGGACCGCCGTGCTTGCGTGTGTTGGTGAGGGCTTCCTGGACGATGCGGTACGCGGTCAGCTCCACGCCGCTGGGCAGCGGGCGCGGGGTGCCCTCGACCTTGAAGTCGACGGGCAGGCCCGCCGTGCGCACCTGGGTGACCAGGTCCTCGATCTGCTCGACGTCGGGCTGCGGCACGTACTCCTCGCCCCGCTCGCGCTCGCCGGTGCGCAGCACACCGAGCAGCCGGCGCATCTCGGCGAGCGCCTGCCGGCCCGTCCCCGAGATCGTCTCCAGGGCCTTCTTCGCCTGGTCGGGCGCGGTGTCCAGGACGTACGCGGCACCGTCGGCCTGCACCACCATCACCGACACGTTGTGCGCGACGACGTCGTGCAACTCGCGCGCGATCCGTGCCCGTTCGGCCGCGACCGCGACCTTCGACTGGGCCGCGCGCTCCTTCTCCAGGCGCGCCGCGCGCTCCTCCAGCTCGGCCAGATAGGCGCGGCGGGTGCGCAGCGAGTCGCCGAGGACCCAGGCCAGGGCGAACGGCACCATCGTGAAGATGGTGACGGCGATCTGCCCGAGCGCGCTGGCGTTCTCCTCGGGCCAGCGCACCTGGGCGAGCGGCGCCGCGCACAGACCCGCGCCGAGGGCGAGCCGGGACGACCAGCGTGCCCCGTTCGCCGCGCAGGTGTAGACGATGACCAGCATCGCGAAGTCGCCGGGACTGGTCTCGGCGTTCAGGGCCAGCTGGATCACGCCGGTGACGATCGTGAGGATCAGCATCCGCTCCGGCATCCTGCGGCGCAGCGTGACGACGACGCTCAGCAGGACGGCGCAGACGATGCCCGCGGCCCGGCTGCCGCGCGACGGGCCTGCGGCACCGCTGGTGACGGTCACCACGGACATCCCGAACAGGATCACGGCCCAGAAGCCGTCGACCCAGGTCGGGTGTCTGCGGAGGAAGTCGTAGAGGCGCTGCACGTAACCCAGAGTAGGTACGCGTGCGGCCCTCGGGGGTCAACCGGAGGACCGATCCGCACCCGGCGCGCGTACTCCCCAAGGTGGAGGCGCACGCACCCGGCGCGCATAGCCTTCAGGGGTGGAGAACGTGTGCGGGGACGGACGAGAGGGCGTGGCGCGCGGCTGGCGCGAGGCCACCGAGCGGGCACTGTACGGGCCGGCCGGCTTCTACCGCCGCCCCGAGGGCCCCGCCGGTCATTTCCGCACGTCGGTGCATGCGTCCCCGCTGTTCGCCGGGGCCGTCGCCGAGCTCCTGTGCCGGGTGGACGCGGCGCTCGGTGCTCCGGACCGGCTGACGTTCGTGGACATGGCGGCGGGGCGCGGCGAGCTGGTGTCACGGGTTCTGGAGCTGCTGCCGCAGAGCGTGCACGCGCGCGTGCACGCCTGCGCGGTGGAGATCGCCGAGCGCCCCGCCGGTCTCGATCACCGGATCGAGTGGCGCTCCGAGCCGCCCGGCGGGATCACCGGGCTGCTGTTCGCGAACGAATGGCTCGACAACGTCCCGGTCGAGGTCGTCGAGGCGGACGCGGACGGCACCGCCCGGCTCGTCCTCGTACGGCAGGACGGCACGGAGTCCCTGTCCCCCGGACCGCTCGGCGACGCCGAGCGGTCCTGGCTCGACGCCTGGTGGCCGCTGCCGCCCGAGTCGGGGCTGCGCGCCGAGGTCGGGCTGGAGCGGGACACGGCGTGGGCGGCGGCCGTGGGCACGGTGGAGCGCGGTCTCGCGGTCGCCGTGGACTACGCCCACACGCGCGGGACGCGTCCGCCGTTCGGCACGCTGACGGGGTTCAAGGAGGGGCGGGAGGTGCCGCCCGTGCCCGACGGGTCCCGCGACATCACGGCCCATGTGGCGCTCGACGCCTGCGCGACCGGGCCGGGGGCCCGGCTGCTCCGCCAGCGCACCGCGCTGCGCGCGCTCGGCGTCGACGCCGCCCGCCCGCCGCTGTCGCTCGCGTCCCGGGACCCGGCCGGGTACGTACGGGCGCTCGCGCGCGCGGGTGAGGCGGCGGAGCTGACGGCCCGGGGCGGGCTCGGCGACTTCGGGTGGCTCGTCGAGCCGGTGGGGGTGGCCCCGGCCGGCCTACTTGTCGATGTCGCCGACGACGAAGAACAGTGACCCGAGGATCGCCACCATGTCGGCGACGAGCGTGCCCGGCAGCAGCTCGGTGAGGGCCTGGATGTTGTTGTAGGAAGCGGAGCGCAGCTTCAGGCGGTACGGCGTCTTCTCGCCCTTGGAGACGAGGTAGTAGCCGTTGATGCCGAGCGGGTTCTCCGTCCAGGCGTACGTGTGGCCCTCGGGCGCCTTGAGGACCTTCGGCAGGCGCTGGTTGACCGGGCCGGGCGGGAGGTCCGCGATGCGGTCGAGGCAGGCGTCGGCGAGGGCCAGCGCGTTGTGGGTCTGCTCCAGGAGGCACTCGAAGCGGGCCAGGCAGTCGCCCTCCTGCCGCGTGACGACCTTCAGGGTGTCCTGAAGCTCTCCGTAGGCGAGGTACGACTCGTCGCGGCGCAGGTCGAAGTCGACGCCGGAGGCGCGGGCGATCGGCCCCGAGACGCCGTAGGAGTGCGCGGCCTGCGCCGACAGGACGCCCACCCCGCGCGTGCGGCCCCGGAAGATCTCGTTGCCGAGGACGAGACGGTCGTAGACGTCCATCCGGGAACGGACGGACGCGACGGCGTCCCGCGCGCGCGTGGTCCAGCCGAGCGGCAGGTCCTCCTTCAGGCCGCCGACCCGGTTGAACATGTAGTGCATGCGCCCGCCGGAGATCTCCTCCATCACGGTCTGGAGTTCCTCGCGTTCGCGGAAGGCGTGGAAGACCGGAGTGATTCCGCCCAGTTCGAGTGGGTACGAACCCAGAAACATCAGATGGTTCAGCACACGGTTCAACTCGGCGAGCAGGGTCCGCAGCCAGACGGCGCGCTCGGGGACCTCCATGCCCAGCATCCGCTCGACGGCGAGCACGACACCCAGCTCGTTCGAGAACGCGGACAGCCAGTCGTGGCGGTTGGCGAGCATCACGATCTGCCGGTAGTCCCGCGCCTCGAACAGCTTCTCGGCACCGCGGTGCATGTAGCCGATCACCGGCTCCGCGTGCTGGATCCGCTCGCCGTCGAGCACGAGACGCAGGCGCAGCACACCATGGGTGGAGGGGTGCTGCGGACCGATGTTGAGCACCATGTCGGTGCTCTCCGCGGCACCACCGATGCCGACCGTGGCCTGAGTCGTGGGCGTCATGCGGACAGTCTCTCCTACGTAGGGTGAATTCATGGAGACAGGGGCGACGGGGTCGGTGGGGGCGATGGGGATCAGGAACCAAGAGGGCGGGACCGGGGAGACCGGCGAGGCCGGACCGGAGTGGACCGGGCTGCCGTCCGGCCTGCTGAAGCTGCGCCGTCTGCTGCTCGTGCTCTGGCTGGTGCCGATCACCGTCGCGGCCGCGGTGCTGCTCACGATCGTCGCGGGAGCGGCGTGGGCGGTGTTCGCGCTGCTGCCGCTCGCCGTGCTGGTGTGGGGCTGGCCGATGCTAGGCCGCAACTGGCGCTCGTGGCGGTACGCCGAGCGCGCCGACGACCTGCTGATCAGCCGCGGGGTGCTGTGGCGTGAGGAAACGATCGTGCCGTACGGGCGGATGCAGCTGGTCGAGGTGACCTCGGGCCCCCTGGAGCGGAAGTTCGGCCTGGCCAGCCTGCAACTGCACACCGCGGCCGCCGCCACCGACGCGACGATCCCCGGACTCGTCCCGGCCGAGGCGGAACGGCTGCGCGACCGCCTCACCGAGCTCGGCGAAGCCCGGTCGGCGGGCCTGTGACGGCCGCCCACGCCCCCGAGGACCTCGCGGGCCACAAGCCGCCCGCGAGCGTACGAGAGCGGCGCCTGCACCCCGTCACGCCGCTGCGCCGCGCCTGGGCGCCGATAGCGGTCCTGCTCGGCTGGGCCGTCCACGACATGGACCAGGCACAGCGCCAGCTCGCCCACCTCACCGCCGCGACCCTGGCGATCGGCCTGGGCGTCCTGGTGCCCGCGGCCGCCCTGTACGGATTCCTCACCTGGTGGTTCACGCACTTCGGGGTGACGGACACCGAGCTGCGCATCCGTACGGGCCTGCTGTTCCGCCGCACCGCCCACATCCGGCTCGACCGCCTCCAGGCCGTCGACGTCACCCAGCCGCTGCTCGCCCGGTTCGCGGGCGTGGCCAAGCTGAAGCTGGACGTCGTCGGCACCGACAAGAAGGACGAACTCGCCTACCTGGGAGAGAAGGAGGCCCGCGATCTGCGGGCGGAACTCCTCGCCCGCGCGGCCGGGTTCGCCCCGGAGTCGGCCCATGAGGTGGGCGAGGCACCCTCCCAGCAGATCCTGCGCACGCCGCCGCGCACCCTCGCCGTGGCGCTGCTGCTGACGGGCACCCCGTGGGTGATGCTCCTGGCGGCGGTCGCCGTGCCGACGTTCCTGTGGTTCGCCACCCACAACCTGTGGACAGTGATCGCGGTCGCCGTGCCGCTGGCCGGCGGGGCGTTCACCAACAGCGCGGGCCGGTTCATCAAGGAGTACGACTGGACGGTCGGTGAGTCCCCCGACGGACTGCGCATCGACCACGGACTGCTCGACCGGGTGCACGAGACGGTGCCGCCGGGCCGGGTGCAGACCGTGCGGATCGTGCAGCCGGTGCTGTGGCGACGGCGCGGCTGGGTCCGCGTCGAGCTGCATGTGGCGGGGTCGTCCAATTCGGTCCTGGTGCCCGTCGCCCCGCGCGAGCAGGCCGAGGACGTCGTCGCGCGCATCCTGCCGGGCGTCGCGGTGCCCAAGCCGGGCGACTTCACGGGCTCGCCGCGGCGCGGGCACTGGTGCGTGCCGGTGTGGTGGCGCGCGTACGGGGTGTCGGTCACGGAGACGGTGTTCGCCGCCCGGGAGGGGCTGCTCCAGCGGCGGATCTCGCTCGTCCCGCACGCCAAGGTGCAGAGCGTGCGCCTCACCCAGGGCCCCTGGGAGCGCTACTGGCGGGTCGCGGGACTGCACCTGGACACCGGGGCCGACAAGACGGTGACGGCGCGGCTGCGGGACGCCCAGGAGGCGGCGGAGCTGCTGCGCGCGCAGGCGGACCGGTCGCGGACAGGGCGCAAGGGGGCGCGGCCCGACCGCTGGATGAGCGAGACGCCCGCGCCGTAGCAGCGGACCGCGGGCGTACGCGAAGGGCGCCCTGCCACCGGCAGAGCGCCCTCACCACCACGGGACCGTGCACCTCACGCGCGCAGGGCCGACCTCAGCTCGCCCACGTCGATCTGCTCGGTCTCGTCATGGGCCGTCAGGTCGATGACTTCCTTCTCGGACGTGTCGTCCGTCCCGGGCTCGTCGTCCGCGCCGGGCTTGTCGTCCGTCCGGGCCTTCTGGGCCTTCTGGGCCTTCTGGTCCTTCTGGGCCTTCTCCTGCTCGGCGAGCGCCTCTTCCCCGACGACGTCCGCCAGGTCCTCGTCCGGCGCCACCACGGAGCCTGAGGCGGCCGCGGTGCCGAAGAAGTCGAAGCCGCCCACCAGGGACCTGCGTGCCGGTGCCGACGGAGGCACCACGGCCGCGGCGGCCGGCACCGTGAAATGGCCGGACGCCGCCCGGGGCTTCCCCCGGGAATCGGTCTCCTCCGCGACGGGGGCGGGGGACGCGGCGGGCCGGGCCAGCCGGTCGAGCGCCGCGTTCGCCCGCAGGTACAGCGACGGGGTGACCTGGATCGCGGCCGGGGCGACCGGCTCGGCGGACCGGGCCGGGGGCAGCGCCTTCGCGGGCGCCGACGCCTCGATGGCGAGCCGGCGCCGGCCCTCCAGGGCGCTGGCCCGCTCGGTCTCCGCATTGGCGTACCGGCGCAGCAGCGCCGCGTGCTCATTGCGCAGCGCCGCCAGCTCGGACCGCTTGGAGCGGAGCCTGCCCTCGAGGCGGGTGCGCAGCTCGCGCGACTCCTCGAGGTCTCCCTCCAGCTCCGCCACGGCCTCCTCGTGACGCCAGCGCTCGCTCGCGGCGCCCCGGGTCAGATCGGCGACCTGTTTGCCCGCCATCCGGTCCCAGCGGCGCATCACGACGGCGCCGACGACGGCCGCCGCGGCCGCGGCGGCCGTGATGCCGCGCAGCACGAGCGGATCGCCCGACAGCCAGGCGCCGCCCGCGCACACGAGAGGCGCACCGGCGATCACGGAAGGGGGCAACAGGCGGTGCAGGGGTGGGGAATGGCGGTGGCGTCCACGTGGCATGGCCAGAAACTTACCGCGCGTAGGCGAATCGCGAAGCCCCGCCCGGCAAAATCCGGGCGCAGGCGACGCAGAAACCACCGAACTCACGCCAGAAACGACTCACTTGCTCATCAAGATCATTTCTTGATGAGGCTCTTGGACTCCAGATACTCCTTCGCGACATCGGCTTCCTTCTGCCGCTCCGCGTCGACCTTCCGGTTCAACTCGACGAGGTCGTCGGTGGTGAGGGCCTTGGTCAGCTTGCCGAGAACATCGGCTATCGCCTGGTCGCCCGCGTCCTTGGCGTTCACGACCGGAACGATGTTGTCCGCATTCTGCAGCTTCTTGTCGTCCTCAAGGAGAACGAGCCCGAAGTTCTTCAGCGTCGCGTCGGTCGTGGTCGTCAGGACCAGCTGGTCCTGCCCGTTCTTCACCGCCTGCTTGGACTGGGTGGTGCCGACGCCCTTCGGGTCGATGCCCGTCACGTCGATTCCGTACGTCTTCTTCAGACCGGGTGCGCAGAACGGCCGGGTCTCGCATTCGTCACCGGCCGCGATCTTGACCTTCTCGCCGGACTTGCCGAGATCGGAAAGCGTCTTCAGGTTGTGCTTCTTCGCGTACGCCTCGGTCACCGCGAACGCGTTCTGGTCGACGGCCCCGCCGGCGTCCAGAACCTTCAGGCCCTCCGGCTCGGCGAGACCGCGCAGCGCGGTCATCGTCGCGTCGACATCACTGGACGCGACGGACTTCGCGTCCGAGCCGTTCTTCTTCAGGTTGAGGAATTCGGCGAGCGTCGCCGCGTATTCGGGCACCACGTCGATGGCGCCCTTCGCGAGCTGCGGTTCGTAGATCTCGCGGTTCTCCACCGTCTTGACCGACGCGTCGTACCCGGCGTCGTCCAATATCTGGCGGTACAGCTCGCCCATCACCTTGGCCTCGGTGAAACTGGCGGCGCCGATGACGATCTTGCCCTTCTTGCCGTCGCCCGCGCTCGCCGAACCGCCCTTGTCGCCCTCCAGGCTGTCACCGCCGCACGCGGTGAGACCCGCGGTCAGGGCTCCCGCCGCCACGACCGCCAGGGCCATGCGGCGCGTCCTGCCGTGCGTCCTGCTGTTCATCGCTCTCCTCGTTGCACTGGTAGCACTGGTAGCACCGCTGGCACTGCTGTCGCACTGCTGGCCGGCTGTCGTCCTGCTGACGGACGGCGGCACCGCGCTGTGCCGCCGGAAAACCCTTGTCGCTCCCGCGGTCACGCCCGCCCTCGCGTCGGATCGAGGAACCGGCCCACCGCCACGAACACGCCCTCCACGACCAGCGCGAGCGCGGCCACGAGGACGGCGCCCGCGACGACCTGCGGCGTGTTCTGCAAGCTGAAGCCGGCCGTGATGATCCGTCCGAGCCCGCCCTCGCCGGCCATCGCGGCCAGCGTCGCCGTCGCGATCACCTGCACCGCGGCCGACCTGAGCCCGGTCAGCACCAGGGGGTACGCCAGCGGCAGCTCGACCCGCGCGAACACCTGCCGGCCGCTCATCCCCATGCCGCGCGCGGCCTCGACCACCGCGCGGTCGACCTCGCGCATGCCCACGTACGTGTTCGTCAGCAGCGGCGGTATCGCGAACAGGACCAGCGCGATCAGCGTGGGCAGGTCGCCGTGGCGGCCGAGCGGGGTGAGCGTGAGCAGCACCAGGACGGCGAGGGTGGGCACCGCGCGCCCCACGTTCGAGATGTTGACCGCGAGGGCGCCGCCCTTGCCGATGTGCCCGAGCCACAGGGCCAGCGGCAGCGCGATCAGGCAGGCCACGGCGAGGGCCACCCCGCTGAAGTACAGATGCTCGGAGAGGCGGTGCCACACCCCCTTCTCGCCCTGCCAGTTGGCACCCGTGGTCAGCCAGTCGTAGGCCCCCGATATCGCGTTCATGCGACCTTCTCCGGCGTCTCGGACATCTCGGGCTCCACCGCGGTCACGGTCTCGCGTCTGTGGGGGCCGCGTCCGCCCCGTACGGCCGTCGCCCGCGTCCACGGCGTCAGCCACCGCTGGACGCCGAGCAGCAGCAGGTCGGCGAGGACCGCGAGCAGCACGCACAGCACGGAGGCGGTGAGGACCTGGGCCTTGAAGTCGCTGCGCAGGCCGTCGAGGATCAGGCTGCCGAGGCCGCCGTAGTCGACGATCGCGCCGACCGTGGTGAGCGCCACCGTGGAGACCGTGGCGATGCGCACACCGGCCAGCATCGCCGGAAGCGCCAGCGGCAGTTCGACCTCCCACAGCAGCCGCAGCGGGCCGTACCCCATCCCGCGCGCGGCCTCTCTGGCCTCCTCCGGCACGGCCTGGAGCCCCGCCAGGATGTTGCGCACGAGGATCGTCAGCGAATAGAGCACGAGTCCCGTGACCACCAGCGAGGCCGAGAGGCCAAATAGGGGCAGCAGCAGCGAGAACATCGCCAGCGACGGAACCGAGTAGAAGACCGTGGTGATGCCGAGCACCGGCCCCGCGAAGGCTTTTCTGCGCCGCGCGAGCAGCGCGAGCGGGAAGGAGACCAGCACGCCGATCACCACCGCGGCGACGGTGATGCCCAGGTGCTGCACGGTCGCGTCGGTCAACTCCTGGCCACGGGTACGCAGATACTCCCCGCACACCCAGTCATTGGCCACCAGGCAGTTCTGCTCGCTCACCCCGCCCCGCCTCCCCCGTTTCACCGAACGTATGTCAGGTATCCGTACCCGCGCACGCACGTTTTCGACTGTCGACGACCCTAGCGGCCACGACTGACAATGGCCGATACCCGACCCCCGGCCGCAACACTGCCTTCACACAACTGCCGCGTACGGACGGTCCGCACACGGCCAGGCCCCGGCAGAATGGGTTCCCATGATCCGGTTCGAGCACGTCAGCAAGCAGTACGCGGACGGCACCACTGCCGTCGACGACCTGTCCTTCGAGGTGAACGAGGGCGAACTGGTCACGCTCGTCGGCCCGTCGGGCTGCGGCAAGACCACGACGATGAAAATGGTGAACCGGCTCATCGAACCCACCGGGGGCCGGATATTCCTGGACGGGGACGACATATCCGGTATCGACCCGGTGCAGTTGCGCCGCCGTATCGGATACGTCATCCAGCAGGTCGGCCTCTTCCCGCACAAGACCGTCCTCGACAACACGGCGACCGTGCCGCACCTGCTCGGCGTCAAGCGCGCCAAGGCCCGCGAGCGCGCCGCCGAACTCCTCGACCTGGTGGGCCTCGACCCGAAGGTCTTCGGCGACCGCTATCCCGAGCAGCTCTCCGGCGGACAGCGCCAGCGGGTGGGCGTGGCACGGGCGCTGGCGGCGGACCCGCCGGTGCTGCTGATGGACGAGCCCTTCGGCGCGGTCGACCCGGTGGTCCGCGACCACCTCCAGACCGAGTTCCTGCGGCTCCAGCAGACGCTGAACAAGACCGTCCTGTTCGTCACGCACGACATCGAGGAGGCCGTCCGGCTCGGCGACCGCATCGCCGTGTACGGGCAGGGCCGCATCGAGCAGTACGACACCCCGCCGGCCGTCCTCGGCACCCCCGCGACCCCCTACGTGGCCGACTTCGTCGGCGCGGACCGGGGCCTGAAGCGGCTGTCCGTCACCCCCATCGAGGAGGGCGACCTGGAGCAGCCGCCCGTGGTCCACCTCGACGACCCCCTGCCCAGGGAGCTCGACGCCCGCTGGGCCGTCGTGCTCGACGACGACAACAACCTGCACGGCTGGCTCTCGGCCGAGCACGCGCGCGCGGGCAGCGGAACCGTGCGCGACAAGGCCCGCCGCATGGAGGCCTGGCTGCCGGTCGGCGCCTCGCTCAAGCAGGCGTTCGCCACGATGCTCCAGCACGACGCGGGCTGGATCGCGGTCATCGACGAGGACAGCCAGGGCCGCTTCCTCGGCGTGCTGACCCCGGCCCGGCTGCACGAGGCCCTGCGGCGCTCCACGGCCGCGGACGCGCGGGACATCCCGCGCGCGGAGGTGGAACTGGAGACGGTCGCACCGCTCCTCAAGTGACCGGCGAGAGGCCCTTCACAGGCGCCGGCTCAGCCACTCCAGGGTCGCCGGGATCTCCCGCCGCCAGGTGTTGAAGTTGTGCCCACCGCTGTCGAGGACGATCGACGACACGCGCGTGGGCGCCTTCACCTCCCGGATGAAGGCGAGCGTGGACCGGTAGTTGTGCTCGCCCTGCTTGCTGCTGGTCACGAGCAGCGACGTCGCGGGCGGCGGCATGTGCTCCAGGAACCAGTTCAGATCGGCCCGCTCGCGCGAGCGGCCGTCCCCGTGGAAGAGGTCGCCCGTCGTCGGGTCGCTCGGCGCCCGGTAGTACGCGGACAGACCGGCGCCCGCCCCGTAGACATCGGGATGGTGCAGAGCCAGCTTCAGAGCGCAGTAACCACCTGTCGAGTCCCCGACGACGCCCCACTTCTTCGCCGTTCGGTAGCGCGCCGCCATCTCGCCGGGCAGGTCCGCGGCGAAGAAGGTCTCCGTGCGCGGGCCGCCAGGTACGTCCACGCACTCGGTGTCGCGCGGCGGCGCCACGGTGGGCCGCAGCATGACCAGGATCATCGGCCGCATCCGCCCGGCCGCCGCGAGCGCGTGGGCGGTCTGCGGATAGCGCAGCCCCCTGATCAGCGCCTCGGCGGTACCGGGATAGCCGGTCAGGACGACGGACGCGGGGAACGTGCTGCGGGCGTAGCGCGGCTGGAAGTACTCGGGCGGCAGATAGACGTACGCGGGCGCGGCGATGTGCGATCTGCGTCCGACGACGTCGACCTTCTGGACCTGTCCTCCGACGTCCGGCCGGGCCCCGCCCGACACCCCCACGTCCTGGGTCGCGACCAACTGCACCGGCGCGCTGCCCGCGGCCACGTCGTGGTCGGTCACCACGCCCTGCCCCTGCTCCCGGCCGAAGAGGTCGGCCCAGGTCGCGTAGAAGCCGTAGGCCTGGTTCAGGGCCAGGCCGACCGCGACGAAGACGGCCACCTGCGTGGCGAACAGCAGTCCGACGCGTCCCATGACGGACCGCCACGAACGGTGCGCCAGACGCGGCCAGAGCAGCACCGTGCCCGCGAACAGCGCCACGGCGAGCAGCACCGACAGCGCGAGGACTTCATGGCTCGTGAGCCCCATCGGACCTTTCCCCTGGCTGAGTTGACCGCCTCCGGCCGAAAGACACCGGGTCTTTTCCGTCCGGGAGTGAACCCGATTCCCGCTCACCCCGTCCTAGAGGGCGCAAGTCGCGGGATGCCGGACATGGCACCGCGTTCACGTTTCTCGCAGAACCACGGGAATGCGATGTTCGCCAGGATAGATGCGGAAAACTCCCAGGGGGTTGCACGCCGGATGAGGCGCGCTGCGCACGGCCCGCGCCCGGAGGCCGTACCGACACTGATCGCCCGCGCCTGCCTCCTCGTCGGCCTCCTGGACATAGCGGCCGGCGCCTTCCCGCGCTTCCGGCACAGCCGGATGCACACCCTGGCGGAAGTGCTGCCCGGCACCCTCGGCCCGTTCGCCGCCGCCCTCGCGCTCAGCAGCGGCGTCCTGTTGCTGCTGCTCGCGCACGGCCTGCGGCGCCGCAAGCGGCGGGCCTGGCGGGCCGCCGTGGTCCTCCTGCCGATCGGCGCGTGCGCGCAGTTCGCGTACCGCCACTCCTTCGCGGGCGTCGTCATCCCGCTCGTCCTGCTGTGGGTCCTCGCCAAGCACCGCGCGCAGTTCGACGCGCTGCCCGACCCGCGCAGCCGCTGGCGGGCACTGGCCAACTTCGTCGTCCTGGGCGCCGGTTCGATCCTGATCGGGCTGCTCATCGTCAGCGTCCACCCGCGCCACCTGGTCGGCGACCCGAGCCTGGCGGACCGTCTGCAGCACGTCCTGTACGGCCTGTTCGGCCTCGACGGCCCGCTCGACTACGCGGGCAGCACCTCCCGCACGGTCGCCGTCTCGCTCGGCGCCCTCGGCATGATCACCGCACTCACCACGGTCTACTTCGCCTTCCGGCCCGAGCATCCGGCGGCCCGCCTCGCCCAGGACGACGAGAGCAGACTGCGCGCCCTGCTCGACAAGCACGGCGCCCGCGACTCGCTCGGCCACTTCGCGCTCCGCCGCGACAAGGGAGTGGTGTTCTCGCCCAGCGGCAAGGCCGCGGTCTGCTACCGCGTGGTCTCCGGCGTGATGCTCGCCAGCGGCGACCCCATCGGTGACGTGGAGGCGTGGCCGGGCGCCATCGAGCGGTTCATGGACGAGGCGCGGGCCCACTCGTGGACCCCGGCCGTCATGGGCTGCTCCGAGACGGGCGGCGAGGTGTGGACCCGCGAGACGGGCCTGGACGCGCTGGAGCTGGGCGACGAGGCGGTGGTGGACGTCGCGGATTTCTCCCTGACCGGCCGCGCGATGCGCAACGTGCGCCAGATGGTCAAGCGGATCGAGCGCGCCGGCTACGAGACCCGGGTCCGGCGCATCCGTGACCTCGGCCCCGGCGAGCTGGACCGGATCCGCCGCGCCGCCGACGACTGGCGCGGCACCGACACCGAGCGCGGCTTCTCCATGGCGCTGGGCCGCATCGGCGACGCGGCCGACGGGGACTGCCTGATCGCGACGGCCCACAAGAGCGACGCGGACGGGCCGGGACCGTACGGGGACCTCAGAGCGGTCCTGCACTTCGTGCCCTGGGGCGACACCGGCGTCTCGCTCGACCTGATGCGCCGCGACCGCGCCGCCGACCCGGGGATGAACGAACTGCTGATCGTCGCCGCCCTCCAGGCCGCCCCGAAGCTGGGCATCAGTCATGTCTCGCTCAACTTCGCGATGTTCCGCTCGGCGCTCGCGCGCGGCGAGAAGATCGGCGCGGGCCCCGTCCTGCGCGCGTGGCGCGGCCTGCTGGTGTTCCTGTCGCGCTGGTTCCAGATCGAGTCGCTGTACCGGTTCAACGCGAAGTTCCGCCCCCGCTGGGAGCCCCGCTTCGTGGTCTACCGCTCCTCGAAGGACCTCCCGCGCATCGGCTGGGCCGCCATGCGCGCCGAGGGGTTCGTGAACATGCGGATGCCCGGGGTGCTGCGGCGCCGGGCCCCCGAGCCCCGCCCGTGCGCCCACACCCACCGTGAGGAGGCCCACGCAGCCTGAGGCCCGCCCGGCGCCGGACACTCCCCGTCCGGCTCCAGAGCCTGTCTTCACACTCCCTTCTGCCCCACGACGCCTGGCACGCACTCTCGCCGCACCGGGCACAAGGCCGAGTACGTCCAGTACGAGGCCCTGCACCCGGCACGACGAGAGCACGCACCAGACGCCGCGGGGCCGCCCTCCGGGCGACGAAGGGAGTGTGAAGACAGGCTCTAGGCTGGAAGCATGAGCACGTCGCAGGTCCGCCGAGGCCACGTAGCCAATCTCCCCGTATGGGACCGCTGCGCGGTCATGGGGGTCGTCAATGTGACCCCGGACTCGTTCTCGGACGGCGGCCGCTGGTTCGACACCACCGCGGCGATCAAGCACGGCCTCGACCTGGTCGCCGAGGGCGCCGACCTCGTGGACGTGGGCGGCGAGTCCACCCGGCCCGGCGCCGCCCGGGTCGACGAGG
The DNA here is from genome assembly GCF_040645755.1 of Streptomyces sp. NPDC046716. NCBI lineage: Bacteria > Bacillati > Actinomycetota > Actinomycetes > Kitasatosporales > Streptomycetaceae > Streptomyces > Streptomyces sp. NPDC046716. The sequence goes on along the minus strand of NZ_JBEYYU010000042.1, from coordinate 55,460 downwards.
ACGAGGAGCTGAAGCGCGTCATCCCCGTCGTGCGGGGCCTGGCCGCCGAGGGCGTCACGATCTCCGTCGACACCATGCGCGCCAGCGTCGCCGAGCAGTCCCTGGCAGCGGGCGCCGCTCTGGTCAACGACGTGAGCGGCGGCCTCGCCGACCCCGACATGGTCCCGGTCGTCGCCGCCGCAGGCGCCCCCTTCATCGTCATGCACTGGCGCGGCTTCCTGGAGGGAGCCACCGTCCGGGGCACGTACGAGAACGTCGTCTCCGAGGTCGTCGACGAGCTCCACGCGCGCGTGCGGGCCATCATCGAGGGCGGCATCGCCCCCGACCGCATCGTCGTCGACCCCGGGCTCGGCTTCTCCAAGGAGGCCGAGCACGACCTCGCCCTCCTCGCCCACCTCGACGCCGTGCGCGCACTCGGCCACCCGGTGCTGGTCGCGGCCTCCCGCAAGCGCTTCCTCGGCCGCGTACTGGCCGACGAGCAGGGCGCACCGCCGCCCGCGCGCGAGCGCGACGCCGCCACCGCCGCCGTCTCCGCACTGGCCGCCCAGGCCGGCGCGTGGGCCGTCCGCGTCCACGAGGTACGGGCCACCGCCGACGCCGTCCGCGTGGCCCGCGCGGTCGAGGGAGCCCAGTGACCGGCACCGACACCCAGGCCGTCGACACGGCGAACCGCGCCTTCTACGAGGCCCAGGAACGCGGCGACTTCGAGGAACTGACCTCGCTCTGGCTGGCACCCGAGGACGTCCGCTACGCCGAGGACGTCGACCCGGACGACGCCGAGGACACCTCGATCTCCTGCGTGCACCCGGGCTGGCCGGTGCTCACGGGCCGCGGCGAGGTGCTGCGCTCCTACGCCCTGATCATGGCCAACACCGAATACATCCAGTTCTTTCTGACGGATGTCCGGATCAGCGTGGTCGCCGACACCGCCATGGTGACCTGCACGGAGAACATCCTCAGCGGCGGCCCCGCGCCCGAGGACAGCGATGAGCTGGGTCCTCTGGTCGGCCAGCGCGTCGTCGCCACGAATGTGTTTCGGCGCACCCGCGACGGCTGGAAACTGTGGTCGCACCACGCCTCTCCGGTGCTCGCGGAGTCGGACGACGAGACCGACGGCCCCGACGACACCCTGGACGACGCCGACGGCCCGGGAGACGGCGGCAACACGGGCGGCGACGGGTCACCCGCCTGAGTGGGCGGAGCCCCTCGAAAGGGCCGGAATCACGCGCTCATGGTTGGTTTTCCAGCCGCCTGGGTATGGGCGGCTACCAGCCTCGGACCCGTCTGTCCATAGCCCCCGCGGGCAAGCGATGTCGGTGCTCGCAGGTAGATTCGATTGAGGCCGGTGCGTCGACCGCACATCGACAGACCGGCCCCCACCGACGACTGCAGGAGTGATTCGCGTGGATCGTGTCGCGCTGCGCGGCCTCAAGGCCCGCGGGCACCATGGCGTCTTCCCCAAGGAACGCGAGGAGGGGCAGACCTTCATCGTGGACCTGGTGCTGGGTCTTGACACCCGGGCCGCGGCGGCCGATGACGACCTGACGAAGACCGTGCACTACGGGATCGTGGCCGAGGAGGTCGTGGCCGCCGTCGAGGGCGAGCCCGTCGACCTCATCGAGACCCTCGCCCAGCGCATCGCCGACGCCTGCCTGAAGCACGACGGGGTCCAGGAGGTCGAGGTCTGCGTCCACAAGCCGGACGCACCGATCACCGTGCCCTTCGACGACGTGACCGTCACCATCACCCGGAGCCGAGTATGAACAAAACTCCGTTCGACCCGACCGTTCAGCCGGTACCGACCTCCGTGATGGAGCAGGTCGACGCCGCCGACACCACCCTGTCCAACCCCAAGCGCGCCGTGCTCTCCCTCGGCTCGAACCTGGGGAACCGCCTGGAGACCCTCCAGGGCGCCGTGGACGCCCTGGAGGACACCCCCGGCGTCCGCATCAAGGCCGTCTCGCCCGTCTACGAGACGGAGCCGTGGGGCGTCGAGCCCGGCAGCCAGCCCTCGTACTTCAACGCGGTGGTGGTCCTCAAGACGACCCTCCCGCCCGACTCGCTCCTGGAGCGCGCCCACGCGGTCGAGGAGGCCTTCCACCGCGTCCGGGACGAGCACTGGGGCCCGCGCACCATCGACGTCGACATCGTCGCGTACGCGGACGTGGTCTCCGACGACCCGGTCCTGACCCTCCCCCACCCCCGGGCCCACGAGCGCGCCTTCGTGCTCGCGCCCTGGCACGACGTGGACCCCGAGGCGCAGCTGCCCGGCCTCGGCCCGGTCACCGAGCTGCTCGCCGCGGTGACCCGCGAGGGCGTGGCCGCCCGCGCCGACCTGGAACTCCGGCTGCCCGAGTAATCGTTAGGGTCTAACGGGCAGAGCCGTGCGGCCACGCACGGACGACGGGCGACCGACGGGGATGAAGCAACCGCGATGAAGCAACTGCGCATCAGAACTCTGGCCGGTCTGTTCGGGGCCGCCGGAGTGCTGTCCTGGGCGGGCGCCCGCCTGTGGAACTCGGTGGGCACCCTGCCCAGCGTTCCGCTGGCCGCGCCCATCGTGCTCGCGGTGATCGCCGTCGTCCTGCTGGCGACGGCGCTCTCCATCCGCTCCCGGCTGCGCGCCCAGCGCGAGCGCCGCCCCGGCGCCAAGGGCGTCGACCCGATGATGGCGGCCCGCGCCCTGGTCTTCGGCCAGGCCAGCGCGCTGGTCGCGGCGCTGGTCGCGGGCATGTACGGCGGCACGGGCGTCTTCCTGCTGGAGCAGTTGGACATCCCGGCCCGCCGCGACCAGGCGATCTACGCCGGCTTCTCGGTCGTCGCCGGCATCGCCGTCATAGCGGCGGCGATCTTCCTGGAGCGCGTCTGCAAGCTCCCGGAGGACGACGACACGGAGGGGACCGCGCCCGCCTCCTAGGGCTGCGCCGTGGCGGCTGAGCCGCTCCCCATCACCGTCCGATGATCAGGCTCATGGCCTCGTTACGAGTGGCGGGGTCGCGGAGCTGGCCCCGCACCGCGGACGTGATGGTCTTGGCGCCGGGCTTGCGCACCCCGCGCATCGTCATGCACATGTGCTCGCACTCGACGACCACGATGACGCCGCGCGGCTCCAGGATCTCCATGAGGGAGTCCGCGATCTGCGTCGTCAGACGCTCCTGGACCTGGGGGCGGCGGGCGAAGACGTCGACGAGGCGGGCCAGCTTCGACAGGCCGGTGATCTTGCCGTCGGAGGACGGTATGTAGCCCACGTGGGCCACGCCGACGAAGGGCACCAGATGGTGCTCACAGCTCGACTGCACCTCTATGTCCTTCACCAGGACCATCTCGTCGTGCCCCAGGTCGAACGTCGTCGTCAGCACGTCCTCGGGCTTCTGCCACAGGCCCGCGAATATCTCCTTGTACGCGCGAGCCACCCGCGCCGGAGTCTCCCGCAGGCCCTCGCGGTCCGGGTCCTCGCCGACCGCGATGAGCAGTTCGCGCACGGCGCTCTCGGCCCGCTTCTCGTCGAACTCGCCGATCGAGCCCTCGCCGTCGAGCGTCACCGGGTCGGTCATGTCGTGCCTCTTCCTCGTACGGGATCCGGCACGGCCCCCTGGCAAACAAAAGGCCGCGTCCCCCACACCGTAAGGCGTGGGGGACGCGGCCTGCATTCCGGGCCCGGTGAGGGCTGCCGTCAGCTCTCGGGGCGGTCGTCCTTCACCGTGTCCACCGGGGTGGCGGATTCGATGGCGGTCGCCGATCCGTTCGCCCCGTTCGTCAGTGAGAGCTCCTTGGGGGAGAGCACCGGCGGGCGGGTCGAGGGGGTGCGGCGGGAGGAGCCGGTCCACGCGGGGCGGGCCGGACGCTTCACGATCGGAGCGAAGATCTCGGCGATCTGCTCCTTGTTCAGCGTCTCCTTCTCCAGCAGCGCGAGGACCAGGTTGTCGAGAACGTCGCGGTTCTCGACGAGGATCTCCCAGGCCTCGTTGTGCGCCGTCTCGATGAGCTTCTTGACCTCTTCGTCGACGAGCGCGGCGACCTCTTCCGAGTAGTCGCGCTGGTGACCCATCTCGCGGCCCAGGAACGGCTCGCTGTTGTCACCGCCGAACTTGATCGCGCCGAGACGCTCGGTCATGCCGTACTGCGTGACCATCGCGCGGGCCGTACCGGTGGCCTTCTCGATGTCGTTCGCGGCGCCCGTGGTCGGGTCGTGGAAGACCAGTTCCTCGGCCGCCCGGCCGCCCAGCATGTAGGCGAGCTGGTCGAGCATCTCGTTGCGCGTGGTCGAGTACTTGTCCTCGTCCGGGAGCACCATCGTGTACCCGAGCGCGCGGCCGCGGGACAGGATCGTGATCTTGTGCACCGGGTCGGAGTTCGGAGACGCCGCAGCGACCAGGGCGTGACCGCCCTCGTGGTACGCGGTGATCTTCTTCTCCTTGTCCGACATGATCCGGGTCCGCTTCTGCGGGCCCGCGACCACACGGTCGATCGCCTCGTCCAGCATCAGGTTGTCGATCAGCTTCTTGTCGCTGCGCGCCGTCAGGAGCGCCGCTTCGTTCAGCACGTTCGACAGGTCCGCGCCGGTGAAGCCGGGGGTGCGGCGGGCGACGGCCGACAGGTCGACGTCCGGAGCGACCGGCTTGCCCTTCTGGTGAACCTTGAGGATCTCCAGACGGCCCTGCATGTCCGGGCGGTCGACCGCGATCTGGCGGTCGAAGCGGCCGGGACGCAGCAGCGCCGGGTCGAGGATGTCGGGCCGGTTCGTGGCGGCGATCAGGATGACGCCGCCCTTCACGTCGAAGCCGTCCATCTCGACGAGCAGCTGGTTGAGCGTCTGCTCGCGCTCGTCGTGACCGCCGCCGAGGCCGGCGCCGCGGTGGCGGCCGACCGCGTCGATCTCGTCGACGAAGACGATCGCCGGGGCGTTCGCCTTGGCCTGCTCGAAGAGGTCACGGACTCGGGAGGCACCGACACCGACGAACATCTCGACGAAGTCGGAACCGGAGATCGAGTAGAACGGCACCCCGGCCTCGCCGGCGACGGCGCGCGCGAGGAGCGTCTTGCCGGTACCGGGCGGGCCGTACAGCAGTACGCCCTTCGGGATCTTGGCACCGACGGCCTGGAACTTCGCCGGCTCCTGGAGGAACTCCTTGATCTCGTGGAGCTCCTCGACCGCCTCGTCCGAACCCGCCACATCGGCGAACGTCGTCTTCGGGGTGTCCTTGGTGATGAGCTTCGCCTTGGACTTCCCGAAGTTCATGACCCGGGAGCCGCCGCCCTGCATCTGATTCATCAGGAACAGGAAGACGACGACGATGAGGACGAAGGGCAGCAGCGACAGCAGGATGCTGACGAACGCGTTCTGCTTCGTCGGGGAGACGGTGTAGCCGTCGGGAATCTGCTTGTCGTCGAACTTCGACTGCAGCAGCTTGGCCACGTCGACGCCCTGGTCGCCGATGTAGCTCGCCTGGATCTTGCTGGAGCCGTCGACCTTCTCGCCGCTCTTCAGCTCGACCTTGATGGTGTTCTCGTCACCGGTGGTGATCTTGGCCTGTTGGGCCTGGTTCTTGTCGATGGCCTGAATGACCTGGCCGGTGTCCACCGTCTTGTAGCCGCCGGACGAGCCGACGACCTGCATCAACACGACCACGGCAAGGACGGCCAGCACGATCCACATGACCGGCCCACGGAAGTATCGCTTCACGTCCATCCATACGGAGCGGTGCCGCCCCGTCCCTCCTGCCATAGTGAGTTTGATAAGGCTGTTTCGAGCCGTTGAGCTCTTGAACCTGTCTGAAGCTGTTTGAAGAACTGTTCTTCGGACGGTACCCCAGCATTGTCACCCGAAGTCGCAGGGGACGTCCGACAATCTGGCCTTCGCATGCTCCAACGGCGGGAAGCCCCTGAGGGTTCCCGCCGTCTGACGTGACCTCAGCCGCCGTAGACGTGCGGGGCCAGCGTGCCGACGAACGGCAGGTTCCGGTACTTCTCCGCGTAGTCCAGGCCGTACCCGACCACGAACTCGTTCGGGATGTCGAAGCCGACCCACTTCACGTCGATGTCGACCTTGGCCGCCTCCGGCTTGCGCAGCAGCGTGCACACCTCGAGGGAGGCGGGCTCGCGGGTGCCGAGGTTGGTCAGCAGCCAGGACAGCGTCAGACCGGAGTCGATGATGTCCTCGACGATCAGGACGTGCTTGTCCTTGATGTCGGTGTCGAGGTCCTTGAGGATCCGCACCACACCGGAGGACTGGGTGCCGGAGCCGTACGAGGACACCGCCATCCAGTCCATGGTGACGGGGGTGGACAGGGCGCGAGCCAGGTCCGCCATGACCATCACGGCGCCCTTGAGGACCCCGACGATGAGCAGGTCCTTGCCCGCGTATTCGGCATCGACCTTGGCGGCCAGCTCGGCCAGCTTCGCGTCGATCTCTTCCTTGGTGATGAGCACCGACTGAAGGTCGGTGCCCATGTCTTTCGCGTCCACCCGCATCACTTTCGGTCGTCCCACCGGCCGCCGCGACGTGAGCCGCGGTGTCAGCCTTGCCGGATGACCAGTCTGCCACCCTGCCGCTGGGCGACGACTTTGCCCGGGAGATTGATCTCCCCCTGACCCCGCCATCCGGTGATCAGGCGGTCGACCTCTTCGATGTGCCGGGCGAAGAGCGCACCGGCCGGAGCACCGGCCTCGATGGCGGCCCGGCGCAGAATGCGGCGGCGCACGGCGGGCGGCAGCGCGTAGAGCTTGGCGCACTCCAGGAGTCCGGCGGCGTCGCAGACGGATTCGGCGGCCTGCGCGGCCCAGGCGTCCAGCGCGTCTGCATCGTCGCGGGACAACTGGGCCGTACGGGCGAGCGCCTCGACGACGCCCTTGCCGAGCGCCTTCTCCAGGGCGGGCAGCCCTTCGTGCCGCAGCCGGGATCTCGTGTAGGCCGGATCGGTGTTGTGCGGGTCGTCCCAGACCGGCAGGTGCTGGACGAGACAGGCCTTGCGGGCCGTCTGCCGGTCGAGGTGGAGGAAGGGGCGCCGGTAGCGGCCGGGAGCGCCCGGTCCGCCGGAGACGGCCGCCATGCCGGACAGGGAGCGGATGCCGGAGCCGCGGGCGAGGCCGAGCAGTACGGTCTCGGCCTGGTCGTCGCGGGTGTGGCCGAGCAGGACGGCGCTCGCGCCGAGGCGCTCCGCGGCGGCGTCCAGGGCGGCGTAGCGGGCGTCGCGGGCGGCCGCTTCCGGGCCTCCCTCGCGGCCGACGCGCACGGCGACGGACTCGGCCGGGGCCAGTCCGAGGGCGGTCAGGCGCAGGACGACGTCCTCGGCGCGGGTGTCGGAACCGGACTGCAGACCGTGGTCGACGGTGATGCCGCCGGCCCGGATGCCGAGTTTGGGGGCCTCGAAGGCGAGGGCGGAGGCGAGCGCCATGGAGTCGGCGCCGCCGGAGCAGGCGACGAGGACCAGGGGCCGCTCGGGGGGTGTGGGGGATGCGGTGGGGGGTGCGGTGGGGACGGGTGATGCGGGCTGTGCGTTGAGGATGTCGTGGAGGACGCGGCGGACCGCCAGGCGTATCGCCGCGACCGCAGGATGGGGACCCATGTCCGGTTCCCTTCATTCCGTTGTCTAGGGGGGTGGGCGCCAATTCGTGAGCCGTTCACCACGGCTCAGTCGCTCAACGGTGACTCGGTGATTTCGGTCACGCAGAGTGTGTCGATGGTGACAGAGCCGAGCCATTCCCTGAGCATTGCACGCCTCCCCACGGGCCACGGTCCCTCGGATGGGTGATCCTGAGCAATTTTGGGCGTGCCTTACGAGGCGTCGTGGGCGCCGTCTGTCTTGTTGTGCACCCGCGCGACCCAGTCCGCCGGTTTGGCGATCTCCGCCTTCGTGGGGAGCGTGTTCGGCGACGTCCAGACGCGGTTGAAGCCGTCCATGCCGACCTGGTCGACGACGGCCCGGACGAACCGCTCGCCGTCGCGGTACTGGCGCAGCTTGGCGTCGAGGCCGAGGAGCTTGCGCAGGGCCGTGTCGAGCCGGGAGGCGCCCTTCTGCCGGCGCTGCTGGAACTTCTCGCGGATCTCGGCCACGGTCGGCACGACGTCGGGGCCGACGCCGTCCATCACGTAGTCCGCGTGCCCCTCCAGCAGGGACATCACGGCGGTGAGGCGGGCGAGGACCTCGCGCTGGGCGGGCGACTGGACCAGCTCGACCAGGGAGCGGCCGCCGTCCTCCTCCTCGCCCTCGGGTCGTCCGCCCGCAAGGGACTGGGCGGCTTCCCTGATCCGCTCCAGGAACGTCGACGGGTCGACCTCGGTCTCCTCGAGGAACGACTGGATCTCGCCCTCCAGGTGGTCGCGCAGCCAGGGCACGGCCGTGAACTGGGTGCGGTGGGTCTCCTCGTGGAGGCAGACCCAGAGCCTGAAGTCGTGCGGGTCGACCTCCAGTTCGCGCTCCACGTGCACGATGTTCGGCGCGACGAGGAGCAGCCTGCCGCCGCCGTTCGGCGCGGCCGGGAGGTCGCTGGTGGCGGGGGCGAAGGTCTCGTACTGGCCGAGGACCCGGGAGGACAGGAACGACAGCAGCATGCCCAGCTCGACGCCGGTGACCTTGCCGCCGACCGCACCGAGGACGGCGCCGCCGGCTCCCGGGCTCCGGCGCTCCTGCATCTTGTCGAGCAGCGGCTTGAGGAGTTCGCGGAAGCCCGCGACGTTGGCCTTCACCCAGCCCGGGCGGTCCACCACCAGGACCGGGGTGTCGTGCATGTCGTCGGAGGCCATGCGCGTGTACGCGCGGACGTGCTCCTCCGAGGCCTTGGCGTGGCGGCGCAGCTCGGAGACGACGGCGCGCGCCTCGTCACGGCTCACCTCCGGGCCGGGCCGTACGAGTCGGGTCGCCGTGGCCACCGCGAGGTTCCAGTCGACCATTCCTGCCGAAGCCGCACCGCCGAAGCTCGTCATGCGTCAACGGTACGTGACCCTTCGGGCACAGGGAGGGGGTTGAACCCTGACTGAACCCTGACACCCGGGCCCCCGGTGTCAGCCGGGGTCGGCCGGTGTCAGGCGGTGTCAGCGGCAGCCGCAGTTGGCGACGGAGGACGCGAGCCGGTCCAGGACGGCCTGGGCGGACTGGGGTCCGGGGGCGCCCTCGGTCATGAACGCGAAGACCAGCAGCCGGCCGTCGGCGTCGACGACGGTGCCCGCCAGGGTGTTCACCCCGGTGAGGGTGCCGGTCTTGGCGCGGACCAGGCCGGTTCCGGAGGCGTCGGCCTCGTCCGCGTAGCGGTGGGCGAGGGTGCCGGTGAAGCCGGCCACGGGCAGGCCGGTGAGCAGGGAGCGCAGCTCGGGACGGCTCCGGTCGGCGGCCGCGGCGAGCAGGCCCGTGAGGAGCGCGGCGGAGGCCTTGTCGGTCCGGTCCAGGCCGCTGCCGTCGGAGAAGTGGGCGCCGGACAGCGGCAGCCCCAGCTTCTTCAGCTGCTTCTTGATGGCGCGGCCCGCGCCGTCGAAGTCGTGGCTCTCGTCGGCGGCGATCGCGGTCTGCCGGGCGAGGGCCTCGGCGATGTCGTTGTCGCTGTTGGTCAGCATGCGTTCGACGAGGGCGGACAGGGGCGGCGACTCGACCTTCGCGAGGTCCTCGGCCTGCCCGGAGGCCTTGCTCGGGCCGGGCGTGCCCTTGGTCCTGATCCCGTGGTCCTCCAGCAGGTCCGCGAACTTCTGCGCCGCCGACGCCGCGGGGTCGGCGTGACGGGCGACGGGGCCGCTGTTGGAGTCGTCGGTGCGGGCCTCGTCGGCCATCAGCGCGGAGACCTGGGCGAGGTTGTCGTTCACGCCGATGGGGTGCAGCGACGGTCCCGAGTACAGCGAGGTGTCGTAGGAGAGCGTGACCTCGGTGGTGCCGCGGTCCTTGAGGGAGGCGGCCGTGCGGTCGGCGAGGGTGCGCAGGTTCGCGGCGTCGTAAGGATTCTTCTCGCGGGCCGTCAGGGTGGGGTCGCCGCCGCCGATCAGCAGCAGCTCCTTCGAGTCCTTCTCCAGGGCCGTGCGGGTGGCGATGCGGTGGTCGGGGCCCGCGGCCGTGAGCGCGGCGACCGCGGTGGCCAGCTTCGTCGTGGAGGCGGGGGTGAGGGCGTCGCCCGCCGACTTCCCGTAGAGCCGCTTCCCGGTGGCGGCGTCCACGACCGCGGCGGTGCGGCGCGCGCCCAGGGCGGCGTCGCCCAGCAGCGGGTCCAGTACGTCGGCCAGGGCGCGCTCCGTCGGTCCCGGCACCGACGCCCCGGGGGCGGCGAGCACCGCGGGGGCGCTGGGGGCGGCGGACGACGCCCCCGCGGACGTACCGCCGTGATCTGCGCCACCCCCGCCGCCCCGGGAGACCGCCCGGTCCGCCTCGGCCGTACGCTGACCGGAGGAGTCCCAGGGGCCGGTCGCGACCGCCACCAGGGCGGCGAAGGCCACACCCACCGCCGTCGCTCCCACCGTGAACTGCTTGGTCTTGGTCTTCGCAACGCCCGTCACGAGCTGCGAAGCCTTCAGCTCCGGCACCGCGGACCAGCCCCTTTCGCGATCACACACCTGCGTAGGGGACACTTAACCACCAGAAGTTTGTGTTGATCATGGAGGAGCCACCGGTGGAGTTCGACGTCACGATCGAGATTCCGAAGGGATCGCGGAACAAGTACGAGGTCGACCACGAGACCGGTCGCATCCGTCTCGACCGTCGTCTCTTCACCTCGACCGCCTACCCGACGGACTACGGCTTCGTCGAGAACACGCTCGGCGAGGACGGCGACCCGCTGGACGCGCTGGTCATCCTGGACGAGCCGACGTTCCCGGGCTGCCTCATCAAGTGCCGCGCGATCGGCATGTTCCGCATGACGGACGAGGCCGGTGGCGACGACAAGCTGCTGTGCGTCCCCGCGACGGACCCGCGGATGGAGCACCTGCGCGACATCCACCACGTCTCCGAGTTCGACCGCCTGGAGATCCAGCACTTCTTCGAGGTCTACAAGGACCTGGAGCCCGGCAAGTCCGTCGAGGGCGCCGACTGGGTCGGCCGCACCGAGGCCGAGGCCGAGATCGAGCGTTCGTACAAGCGCGCTCAGGACCACGGCGGCCACTGAGCCGCAGGGCGTACCGCCCTTACGCTGTCCGCCGGACGGGCCGTACGACATCTGTCGTGCGGCCCGTCCGCGTTTCTGTGCGCATACTGAGGCGTACCGGAGGTAGACGTCTGGACAGGCGCAGCCGCAGTCTCAGTCGCAAGCGCGACCTCAAGAAGGGCGAGAAGGGCACGAGGTGACGGACCGGGAGACCGAGGCCCCCGAGGACCGCAAGCCGCAGTCCGACGAGGCACGCAGCGCGTTCACGCAACCCATCGGGACCGTGGCGCACGCGCCGGTGGTGGAGGAGGAATCCGCCTCGACCACCTCGGAGTTCGCGCTCCCCGAGGGGTACAACGCGCGGCCCGCCGACCCCGTGGAGCAGGAGGGGTCCGCGTTCACTCCGCCGCGGACGTACAGCGCCCGGCAGTCGCCGGCCGCCTTCACTCCGCCGCACGGCATTCCGGTGGTCCGGCTGACCAAAGAGGCGCCCTGGCAGGACCGGATGCGCACGATGCTGCGGATGCCGGTCGCCGAGCGGCCCGCGCCGGAGAAGGCGCAGAAGGAGGACGACGCCGGGCCCGCCGTGCCGCGCGTGCTCGACCTGACGCTGCGTATCGGGGAGCTGCTGCTCGCCGGGGGCGAGGGAGCCGAGGACGTGGAGGCGGCGATGTTCGCCGTGTGCCGGTCCTACGGGCTCGACCGGTGCGAGCCGACGGTGACGTTCACGCTGCTGTCGATCACGTTCCAGCCGTCGCTGGTGGACGATCCGGTGACGGCGTCGCGGACCGTGCGCCGCCGGGGCACCGACTACAACCGGCTCGCGGCCGTGTTCCGGCTGGTCGACGACATCAGCGACGAGGCCGACGAGGCCGCCGCCATCTCGCTCGAGGACGCCTACCGGCGGCTCGCCGAGATCCGCCGTAACCGTCACCCCTACCCCGGCTGGGCGCTGACCGGCGCGAGCGGGCTGCTCGCCGGGTCCGCCTCGATCCTCGTCGGCGGTGGCCCGCTCGTGTTCGTCGCCGCGGCGATCGGCGCGATGCTGGGCGACCGGCTGGCGTGGCTGTGCGCGGGGCGCGGGTTCCCGGAGTTCTACCAGTTCACCGTGGCCGCGATGCCGCCCGCGGCGATCGGCATCCTGCTGACGCTGGCCCACAACTACGTGGATGTGCCCGCGTCCGCGGTGATCACCGGTGGGCTGTTCGCGCTGCTGCCCGGGCGGGCGCTGGTGGCCGGCGTGCAGGACGGTCTGACCGGCTTCTACATCACCGCCGCGGCCCGTCTCCTCGAGGTCATGTACTTCTTCGTCGGCATCGTCATCGGCGTGCTGGTGATGCTGTACGTCGGCGTGCAGCTGCACGCGCAGCTCAATCCGGAGGCCGCGCTGTCGGGGCCCCAGCGGCCGTACTGGCAGATCGCCGCGTCGATGGCGCTGTCGCTGGCCTTCGCGGTGCTGTTGCAGCAGGAGCGGTCCACGGTGATCGCCGTGACGCTCAACGGCGGGGTCGCCTGGGTGGTCTACGGCGCCATGCACAACGCGGGCGACATCTCGCCGGTGGCGTCCACCGCCGCCGCGGCCGGGCTCGTCGGTCTGTTCGGGCAGCTCTTCTCGCGGTATCAGTTCGCTTCGGCGCTGCCGTACGTGACCGCCGCGATCGGGCCTCTGTTGCCGGGTTCCTCGACGTACTTCGGGCTGTTGGCGATCGCTCAGAGCGATGTGGACAAGGGGCTGGTGTCGCTGTCCAAGGCGGCCGCGCTTGCCATGGCCATCGCGATCGGGGTGAACCTGGGTGGGGAGATCTCCCGTCTGTTCATCAAGTCTCCCGGGGCCGAGGGCCGCCGCGCCGCCAAGCGCACCCGCGGTTTCTAGTCCCGGAGTGCCGCCCGGTGGGGGCTGGTCGCGCAGTTCCCCGCGCCCCTGAGTCGTTCTTCAGGTGCGACCCGGTGGCCGCTTCTCGCGCAGTTCCCCGCGCCCCTGGGCAGCTCTTCGTCCGCGGCTCTCGTCGTGGCTGGTCGCGCAGTTCCCCGCGCCCCTGAGATGCGCACTTCGTGCGCCATCTCATCAAGAGAGGCGCGCCCCGTGCGATACCCCTGCGGAGAGGCGCGCTCCGTGCGGCGCCTCGGCGGAGAGGCGCGCCCCGTTTGGCACCTCTGCGGAGAGGCGCGCCCCGTGCGGCACCCGTCGGAGAGGCGCGCCCCGTTCGGTGCCTCTGCGGAGAGGCGCGTCCGTGCGAGGCTCCTCAGAGAGGTGCGGCGGGATCGAGGGGAGGCTGCGCGACAGCGCATGCCTCAGGGGCGCGGGGAACTGCGCGGGAAGCCCCACCGGCCCGCACCCGGAGGACTACCGCTTGGCGTGGCGGCCCCGCTGGGCCGACGGCTGGCCCGCGCTCTCGGCGCCCGGTGCCGGGGAGGCCTTCTTCGACTTGCTGCGTGCCCGCAGGAACTCGATGGCGATCGGCACCACCGAGACGAGGACGATCAGGATCAGGATCGCCTCGATGTTCTTGTGCACGAACTCGATGTTGCCGAGCCAGGAGCCGAGCAGGGTCACACCCGCGCCCCAGAGCACCCCGCCGATCACGTTGAACGTGATGAACGAGCGGTACTTCATCCCGGAGACACCCGCGATGATCGGCGTGAAGGTGCGCACGATCGGCACGAAGCGGGCCAGGACCAGGGACTTCGGGCCGTACTTCTCGAAGAACTCGTGCGCCTTCGTCACGTTCTCCTGCTTGAAGATCTTAGAGTCCGGTCGCTTGAACAGCGAGGGACCGACCTTCTTGCCGAAGATGTAGCCGGCCTGGTCACCGAGGATCGCGGCGACGCAGATCAGCGCGATCGCCGCCCAGAGCGGGAAGTCCAGGGTGCCCGCCGTGATCAGCAGACCGCAGGTGAACAGCAGCGAGTCGCCCGGCAGGAAGAAACCGATCAGCAGGCCGGACTCGGCGAACACGATCAGGAGCAGACCCCAGATGCCGAACGTGTTCAGCAGATGGTCCGGGTCCAGCCAGCTGGGTCCGAGAGCAAGTGTCATCACGGGTCCGGACTCCTGGAGGGATAGAAAGACAACAGCAACGGCTAGGCAAAGTTACCAACGCCGGGTAACCCTGCCAGGTTCCACCATCCCTCTCTGGCCGCACTGTGCCGCAACTGTGCCAATCCTGTCGTTATGACCGGACGGCGTTCGCGTGGATCGCGTCGCGCAGATGCTCGGCGACCCCCTCGCCCATGGAGTCGTAGAACGCCTTGAAGCGCTCGTCGGCCACGTACATGTCACCGAGGCACACGTGCATCTCGTGCGGGCAGTCGTAGAACCAGCGCGAGATGTGCAGCCGGTGCTCCTCGGCCAGGTCCATGGCGCGCTCGCCCCCGGCCTCCTCACCGGCGGCGACCAGGGCGGCGTAGCGCGCGCTCCAGTCGTCGACCTCGGCCTGGAGCCGCCGCCAGTCCTCCTTGGTGTACGTGGCGGCGCGGCGCTGCGACTCGGCGTACTCCTCGGTGCCGCCCCAGCGCTCCTCGGCCTCCTCGCGGTACTGCTCGGGGTCCTTCTCCCCGAAGACCTCGAACCGTTCCTCGGGGGTGAGCTGGATTCCCATCTTCTGTGCCTCCATGGCGTGTTCGACGGCCGCGGCCATCCTCTGCAGCTTCTCGATACGGGCGACGAGCAGGTCGTGCTGGCGGCGCAGGTGCTCGCGGGGGTCGGTCCCCGGGTCGTCGAGCAGGGCCTGGACCTCGTCCAGCGGGAAGCCGAGCTCCCGGTAGAAGAGGGCCTGCTGGAGCCGGTCGAGGTCCCGCTCGCTGTAGCGGCGGTGCCCCGCGTGGCTGCGCTCGCTCGGCACGAGCAGACCGATCTCGTCGTAGTGGTGCAGGGTGCGCACCGTGACGCCGGCGAATCCGGCCACCTGGCCCACCGACCAGCTCATGCGCCGCCCCCTCTCGTGGCCGCCCTCCGTGTCGTACGTGCATCAGCCTGGGCCCTCACGCCACGTGAGGTGCAAGTCGTCCGAGCGAGCATCCGGCGAAATCCTTCCGGGTGTTATGGAGGTAATGTCCGCTTAGGGTGACGGCGTGAGCACTTCCGCCGAAGCCGCGACGCCACCGGGTCCGCCGACGGCCCCTCCCCCGGCTCCCCCCGCCGTGTCCGCCCGGACCCTGCTGCCCGTCGTCGGGCCCGCGATCGTCGTCGGCGTCTGCTGCAGCCTGCTGTTCCTGGCGCTGAGCTGGATCGCCGAGCGGCTGCAGGACGTGCTGTGGGGCGATCTGCCGGACGCCCTGGGCATCGGCGGCTACTCGGCCCTGTGGATCATCGTCATGCTCACTCTGACGGGCGTACTCGTGGGGCTCGTGGTCTGGAAGGTCCCCGGGCACGCGGGTCCCGACCCGGCGACGATGGGCCTCGGCGGCGAGGAGCCGCTGAAGCCGTACGTGCTGCCGGGCCTCGCGCTGGCCGCCGCCCTGATGCTGGCCGGCGGGCCCAGCCTCGGCCCCGAGAACCCGATCATCGCGGTGAACGTGGGCCTGATCTTCTGGCTCGGCCGCACACTGCTGCCGAAGACCCCGGGCGCCCTCTGGCCGAACCTGGCCTCGGCCGCGACCATCGGCGCCCTGTTCGGTACCCCGATCGCCGCCGCCCTGCTGGTCTCGGAGGCGCTCGCGGGCCGGCCGATGCCGCTCAAGGGCTCGCTGTGGGACAACCTCTTCGGGCCGCTGCTCGCCGCCACCGCGGGCGCCCTGACCACCACGCTCGTCGCCTCCCCCTCCTTCGACCTCGGGCTCACCCAGCTCACCGAACCCGGCTGGGCGGATCTGCTCTCCGCGATCGTGGTCGCCTGCGCGGCCGCCGCGCTCACCATGACGGCCGTCTACGCCTTCCCGTACGTGCACGGCGCCTTCGGGCGGCTCGGCCACCCGATGCTGATGCTGCCCGTCGGCGGACTGGTCCTCGGGCTGCTCGGCGCGCTCGGCGGCCACCTCACCCTGTTCAAGGGGCTCGAGGAGGTCAAGGAGATCGCCGCGGACCCGGACGGCCACTCGGCCGGCGGCTTCGCCCTGCTGGCCGTGGTGAAGCTGGCGGCGCTGCTGATCGCGGCGTCCTGCGGGTTCCGCGGCGGGCGGATCTTCCCGGCGGTCTTCGTCGGCTCCGCGTTCGGCCTGTTCGCGCACGCGCTGGTCCCCGGGGTGAACGCCTCGGTCGGCATCGCGGCGGGCGTCCTGGGCGTCCTGCTCGCCGTCACCAGATCGGGCTGGGTCAGCCTCTTCACGGCGGCGGTCCTCGTCGCCTCGCCCGCGATCATCGCCCTGATGTGCATCGCGTCACTGCCCGCCTGGCTCCTGGTGACGGGTCGGCCGCAGATGCAACTGTCGGAGGACGGCGCCTCGTTGCGCTGAGCCTCACCCCAACTCCCGGAGCGGACACAAGGAGTCACCCACATGTCGCCGCTGCACCAGAGTCCTTCGGAGAAGCCCGGCGAGCACCCGCTCGCCGTCAACCCCTTCTACGGCGAGGCGAATCCGACCGCCGGCATGACGGACGCGCCGCCCAAGCACCGGCTGCCCGACAGCCCCCTCCCGCCCACGACCGCGTACCAGCTCGTCCACGACGAGCTGATGCTGGACGGCAACTCACGGCTCAACCTGGCCACCTTCGTCACCACGTGGATGGAGCCGCAGGCCGGTGTCCTCATGGCCGAGTGCCGGGACAAGAACATGATCGACAAGGACGAGTACCCGCGGACGGCGGAGCTGGAGCGGCGCTGCGTCGCCATGCTCGCCGACCTGTGGAACGCGCCCGACCCGTCGGCCGCCGTGGGCTGTTCCACCACCGGTTCCAGCGAGGCGTGCATGCTCGCCGGGATGGCCCTCAAGCGGCGCTGGATGAAGCGGAACGCCGACCGCTACCCGTCGCGCGAGGCCCGCCCCAATCTCGTCATGGGCGTGAACGTGCAGGTCTGCTGGGAGAAGTTCTGCAACTTCTGGGAGGTGGAGGCGCGGCAGGTGCCCATGGAGGGCGACCGGTTCCACCTCGATCCGGCGGCCGCGGCCGAGCTGTGCGACGAGAACACCATCGGCGTCGTCGGCATCCTCGGCTCGACCTTCGACGGGTCGTACGAGCCGATCGCCGAGCTGTGCGCGGCGCTCGACGCGCTCCAGGAGCGGACCGGGCTCGACGTCCCGGTGCACGTGGACGGGGCGTCGGGCGCGATGGTGGCGCCGTTCCTCGACCCGGAGCTGGTCTGGGACTTCCGGCTGCCGCGGGTCGCGTCCGTCAACACCTCGGGGCACAAGTACGGCCTGGTGTACCCGGGGGTGGGCTGGGTGCTGTGGCGCACGGCGGACGCGCTGCCGGACGAGCTCGTCTTCCACGTGAACTATCTGGGCGGCGACATGCCGACGTTCGCCCTGAACTTCTCGCGGCCGGGCGCCCAGGTGGTCGCGCAGTACTACACGTTCCTGCGGCTCGGCCGGGACGGCTACCGGGCGGTGCAGCAGGCGACCCGCGACGTGGCCCGCGGGCTCGCGGAGCGGATCGAGGCCCTCGGCGACTTCCAGCTGATCACCCGGGGCGACGAGCTGCCGGTGTTCGCGTTCACGACGGCCGCCGACGTGAAGGCGTTCGACGTGTTCGACGTGTCCCGGCGGCTGCGCGAGCGGGGCTGGCTGGTCCCGGCGTACACCTTCCCGGCGCACCGGCAGGATCTGGCGGTGCTGCGCGTGGTGTGCCGCAACGGCTTCTCGTCCGACCTCGGCGAGCTGCTGATCGAGGACCTGAACCGGCTGCTGCCCGAACTGCGCCGCCAGCCCCACCCGTTCACCCGGGACCGGGACGCGGCCACCGGCTTCCACCACTGAGAAGCGGGCCGCTACAGCCGGTCGCCGGGGTGCCGCTCGCCCGTCGCGTACGGGTTGGCCTCACCTTCGCCGAGCACCCCGCGGAACGGCTCGCCCGCCTCGCCCGCGAAGACGTACGCCCCGCCCTCGATCCGCCCGATGAGCCCCTCGGTCCACTCGGTGCCGAAGTCGGCCGAGTGGACCCAGTAGTTCATGATCTCGCCGATGTGACCGAGCTGCTCCGGGCCCTCCTCGGGCGTGTAGTAGCCGGTGACGGTGGACCGCCAGGCGCCGATGGAGCGCAGCCGCTCCTTGAGCAGCGCCACCGCCTCGGCGCGCGGCAGGTCCACCATGCCGCCGAGCGCGGCCACGAGGACGTCCGGCTTCTGGCCGTACGAGACCAGGGCCTCGCGCAGCAGCCGCAGATACTCCTCGTCGCCGCGCCCCGTGATCTCGTACTCGGTGCGCGGCGGGCCGCCGGCCGTGGACGGCGCGATCTCGTGCGCGAGCAGCAGTCCCTGCTTCGCCATCTGTTTCAGCGCGTGGTAGACCGAGCCGGGTTTGGCGTTCGACCACTCGTGGGCGCCCCAGTACTCCAGATCGCTGCGGACCTGGTACCCGTGCGCACGGCCGTGCTGGCGTACGGCGTTGAGCACCAGGAGGCGGATGGCTGACATGCGCCCCAGCCTAGGCCGCCCTCACCGGAAGGACAGGGCCACCAGCTCGAAGGCGGTCTTGCCGTCCAGGTTCTCGCGGATGATGTCGGCGTGTCCGGCGTGCCGGGCGGTCTCCCGGATCAGGTGCAGGGCGAGCCAGCGCAGCGAGACCTCCTGGCCGTCGGGGAACCAGGGCTCGTCCGGCAGCGGGAAGGTGTCGTCGAGGCTGGGGGCGGCGCGGAAGAACTCCTCCGTGTCCGCGGCCACCTCGTCCCAGTGGGCGAGCACGGACTTCACCGACTCGCCCTCCAGGAGCCGGAACCCGTCGACGTACTCCTCGGGGCTGCGCTCGGCGGCCGTGCGGCGGGCCAGTTCGATCCAGCCCTTCTCGACGTGGGCGACGTGCTTGGCGAGGCCCACCAGGGACAGGTCGCTCGCGGTGGGCTTCGACGACGCCTGCTCGTCGGTGAGGCCCAGCAGGGCGCGCCGGATGCCGCCGCGCTGCTCCTCGATGAAGGCGAGGAGCGCCCCGCGCTCGTCTCCGCGGGCTTCGGGGTTCACGTGCATGACCATCGGGCTGCCTTTCGTCGTGCGGTGCTCTTGCTCGATACGACGAAGGTAGAGCGGCTTGCGGTCAGCTTCTGTCCGCAAGGAGGGAGGCGGTCACACGTGTTTCGCGACGGGAACACACAGGGTGGCCGGGGACGTTCGCATGGCGGGCGGGTGTCGGGGCAGACGCTGACAGAAGGCAGGGCTGTAAAGGCAGGGCTGTAACCAGGGGAACACCCCGCGTGCACGTGCATCTGCCCATGCAGCTGCATGTGAACGCAGCTATGATCCTGGGCAGGTCAAAGCGGCTCACCGCTGCTCTGACGCCAGTTGACAGCCGTCACGGGACCGGACGGACCAGTTCACACATGCGGCACTGACAGCACCACCGGGAGCGAACCGTGGACCACGTGTACAACGGCATGGCGGCCACGGATCTGCACGGAGTGGTCTGGCAGAAGAGCAGGCACAGCAACTCCCAGGGATCCTGCGTGGAGTTCGCGAAACTGCCCGGCGGGCGGGTGGCCGTGCGCAACTCCAACTTCCCCGAGGGGCCCGCGCTCGTCTACACACCGGCCGAGATAGCCGCGATGCTGCTCGGCGTGAAGGACGGGGAGTTCGACCATCTGGTGGCCGGCGCCTGACGGTCCGCGCCGAACACCCCGCTCCGGTGGGGGCGTCGGGCTGACGCGCGTAGACATCCGGCCCGTCGGCGCCCACCCGTCCACATGCCGGGACGGGTCCGTCTTCAGAGCCTGAACAGCGCCCAGACGACCTTGCCGCTCAGCGTTCCGGCCAGGGGATGCCAGCCCCAGCTGTCGCTGAAGGAGCCGACGAGGAAGAGCCCGCGGCCCGACTCCGCGGAGCAGTCGTCCAGGACCGCCTCGCTGTCCCCGGCCTCCGGGCTGTCGTCGCTGGGATCGCGCACCGCGCACACCACCCGCGAGGTCCAGCGCATCAGGTGCAGCCGCACCGGCGGGTCCTGGCCGTGCGGGGTGTCCGCCGGCAGCGCGTGCCGCAGGGCGTTGGTGACCAGCTCGGAGACGACCAGACAGATGTCGTCGAAGCGCTCGGCCACGTCCCAGTCGGACAGCGTGCGACGGGTGAACTCCCGGGCGCTGCGCACCGCTTCGTACCGGGCCGGCAGCGCACAGGAGGCGGCACTGGAGACGGCCGAGGGATCGATGGGGGGAAGACCCTGCCGTAACACGTCGGCAGACTCGAGCATGGTCGATCCGTTCGTCCCCATGCGAGGCACTCCCCAGTTTCGCAGTACGTAGCGAGCGGTGGTGACGGCCATCGTTCCGAATGCGTACAGCGGATGCAAGGGCAGATGCACGTGCACGCGCCAGACTTGGACGTTCCCGTACCGCTTCTTGCTCATTTCTCCCTACGACTTCTTGCGCAGCCCTTTCGTGATCTTTCCGTTTCTGTAACCAAGCGAGTACGCGCCGGAGCGTTTAAGTGGCAGACTTCGCCCCCTGAACCAATGGGGAGGAAGAGACGTGACCGCTGGGGAGTCGAGCGGCTCGGTGGTGCGGCGCATTCTGCTGGGCTCACAACTGAGACGCCTGAGGGAATCGCGTGGCATCACGAGGGAGGCCGCCGGCTACTCGATCCGCGCCTCCGAATCGAAGATCAGCCGCTTGGAGTTGGGACGGGTGAGCTTCAAGGCGAGGGATGTCGAGGATCTGCTGACGCTCTACGGCGTGACCGACGGGACCGAGCGCGAGGCCCTGCTCTCGCTCGTCAAGGAGGCCAACGTCGCGGGCTGGTGGCACAGTTACTCGGATGTGCTGCCCGGCTGGTTCCAGACCTATGTCGGTCTGGAGGGCGCCGCGTCGCTGATCCGGGGGTACGAGGCCCAGTTCGTGCACGGCCTGCTGCAGACCGAGGCGTACGCCCACGCGGTGATGGCCCAGGGCATGCGCGGCGCGTCCGCCGAGGACATCGACCGGCGGGTCTCGCTGCGCCTCGCGCGGCAGAAGATCCTGGTCGCCGAGCGCGCCCCGCACGTCAGCCTGGTGCTCGACGAGGCCGCGCTACGCCGCGTGCACGGCGGGCCCGAGGTGATGCGCGGACAGCTGGAGCATCTGATCGAGGCGGCCGAACTGCCGCATCTCACGCTCCAGATCATGCCGTTCAGCCACGGCTGGCACGCGGGCGAGTCCGGCACCTTCACCCTGCTCACCTTCCCCGAGTCCGACCTCTCGGACGTCGTCTTCCTCGAACAGCTCACCAGTGCGCTCTATCTGGACAAGCGCGAGGACGTCGCCCAGTACGAGACGGCGATGGTGGACCTGCAGACGCAGTGCCCGTCCCCGGAGGAGAGCAAGCGGCTGCTGCGACGCGTCCTGTCCGAGCTGCCCGACTGAATTCGCTTCCTTCCAACAGCAGTTGATCGAACCCTTGCGGCAACTGGGCACCTTTGGTCTTACCATGACGGAATCTCAGGTGTCCGGCGCTGCAGCAAGGGAACTCACCATGGCCCTCCCGTCCTACTTCTCCGAACTGGACCGGCAGTACATCGACGGCGAATGGCGCACCGGCCGCGGAGCCTGGGACATCATCGACCTCAACCCGTACACCGGTGACAAGCTCGCCGCGATCACCGTCGCCTCGGTCGAGGAGGTCGACGAGGCGTACCGGGCGGCCGAGCGGGCGCAGAAGGAGTGGGCGCAGACCACCGCGCACGCGCGCCGGGCGGTCTTCGAGCGGGCGCTGCACCTGGTCGAGGAGCGCGAGCCGGAGATAGCCGAGGCGATCATCGACGAGCTCGGCGGCACCCGCGTGAAGGCCGGGTTCGAGCTGCACCTCGCCAAGGAGTTCCTGCGCGAGTCGATCCGGCTGACGGGCCTGCCGCAGGGCGAGGTGATCCCGTCACCGGTGGCCGGCAAGGAGAACCGGGTCTACCGGGTGCCGGTCGGGGTCGTCGGCGTCATCTCGCCGTTCAACTTCCCCTTCCTGCTCTCCCTCAAGTCGGTGGCGCCCGCGCTGGCGCTGGGCAACGGCGTGGTGCTCAAGCCGCACCAGGACACCCCGGTCTGCGGCGGCTCGCTGATCGCGAAGATCTTCGAGGACGCGGGGCTTCCGGCCGGGCTGCTCAACGTGGTCATCACCGACATCGCCGAGATAGGCGACGCGCTGCTCACCCACCCGGTGCCGAAGGTGATCTCCTTCACCGGCTCCGACAAGATCGGGCAGCACGTGGCGACGGTGTGCGCCGCGGAGTTCAAGTACGTGGTCCTGGAGCTGGGCGGGAACAGCGCGCTGACCGTCCTCGACGACGCCGACCTCGACTACGCGGTCGACGCGGCCGTGTTCAGCCGCTTCGTCCACCAGGGCCAGGTCTGCATGGCCGCGAACCGGATCCTCGTGGACCGCGCGGTCGAGGAGGAGTTCACCCGGAAGTTCGTCGCCAAGGTGAGGACCCTGAAGGCGGGCGACCCGCGCGACCCGGAGACCGTGATCGGCCCGGTCATCAGCTCCAACCAGGCGGACGCGCTCACCGCCCTCGTGGAGCAGGCGCTCGCCGAGGGCGCGACGGCCCTGGTCAGGGGCGGCGCCGAGGGCAATGTCATCGAGCCGGTGGTGCTGACCGGGCTGCCCGCCGACTCCCCCGTGCTGCGGCAGGAGATCTTCGGCCCGGTGGCGCTGCTGATCCCGTTCGACGGGGACGACGAGGCGGTCCGGATCGCCAACGACACCCCGTACGGGCTCAGCGGGGCCGTGCACACGGCCGACGTCGAGCGGGGTGTGGCGTTCGCCCAGCGGATCGACACCGGCATGATCCACGTCAACGACGGGACCGTGCACGACGAGCCGCTCGTGGCGTTCGGCGGTGAGAAGCGCTCGGGCATCGGGCGGCTCAACGGGAGCGCGACGGTCGAGGCCTTCACCACCCAGAAGTGGATCTCGGTGCAGCACGGCAGGTCCCGCTTCCCCTTCTAGTTCCAGGGGCTGTGCGGGACCTGCCGCTCGCTGCTCACCGGCCGGACTTCGGGGCGCCGGACGTCTTCGCGTACCGGCGCTCGAAGCGCTCGACGCGTCCGGCGGTGTCCAGCACGCGCTGGTTACCGGTGTAGAAGGGGTGGCTGACGTCGGAGATCTCGACGTCGACGACGGGATACGTGTGCCCGTCCTCCCACTCGACCGTCTTCTCGCTCGTCATGGTCGAGCGGGTCAGGAAGGCGTGGTTCGCGGCGCGGTCGCGGAAGACGACCGGACCGTAGGCGGGGTGGATCGCGGTGTTCATGGTCAGCGCTCCTCTCGGAAGTCGACGTGCCGGCCCGCGACGGGGTCGTACTTGCGCAGGGTCATGCGGTCGGGGTCGTTGCGCCGGTTCTTGCGGGTGACGTAGGTGAAGCCCGTGCCCTCGGTGGACCTGAGCTTGATCACTGGACGGAGTTCGTTGCGAGCCATGCCGGCACTATAACGAAAATGACTCCCATTTTCAATAGGCTCTTCCGTCGTCCCGTGACCCCTGGTAACTTGCTGGCTCGACTCGTCGGTAACAGCAGTGACACTGGGGGACTTTGTGCACAGCAGGAACGTACGGATCGCCGTGGGGGCCGCGGCCGCCGTGGCGGCGCTGGCCGTGAGCGGCTGCAGCGGCGACGACGGCGGCTCGGACAAGGGGGCCGCGGGGTCCTCGTCGGCCGCGACGCCGGACGCGGGGTCGTCCGACGGCTCGTCGGACTCCGGCTCCGGCTCCGGCTCCGGGTCCGGGTCCTCGAAGGACCCCGTGGGCATCTGGAGCGCGACCACGGACGGCAAGCCGGTGGTGCTGGTGATCGGCGGGGAGCAGGCGTCGCTGAGCACGGGTGACGGGCATCTGTGCACCGGCACCGTGACCGGGTCCGCGCTCAGCCTCACGTGCGCGGACGGCGACACCGCCCGCAGCGCGGGCACGATCGAGTCCAACGACGGCTCGACGATGAAGGTCTCGTGGAAGGCCGGCGCGCAGGACACCTTCAAGAAGTCGGCGAACGGACAGTTGCCGACGGATCTGCCGACCACGCTGCCGAGCGGCCTGCCGACGGGCTGAGGCTCAGTCGTCGGGCTCGGGCTTGACCGACATGGGCGGCTCGTCGGTGTCCAGGGCCTCGGTCACCTCGTCCAGGGCCTCCAGGAGCAGGCCCGCGCCCCGGCGCACGACACGGTCGGGGACGCCGTCGCCGTCCCAGGCGTCGAGCGCCTCACGGACCGGTTTCCAGCGCGGGACGCGGCGCTCCCTGATGGCGCGGGCACCGTCGCGGGCCGCCGTGCGCAGCGCCTCGGCCAGCTCCTCGGCGGCGGGCACCGGGGTGGCGTCGCGCTCCGGGAGATGGGCCTCCATCAGCATCGCGACGCGGCCCAGGTGGTGCAGGGCGTGCGCGGCGTCGTCGGCGGCCGCGCGGGACAGCCCGCGGTGGCGTACGGGTTCGGTCCTGGCCCGGTCCGCGGCCTGGTCCCAGGCGATGTGGGCGTCCCGGGCCGCCAGCAGGGCGGCGCGCACGTCGGGGCAGGACTTGCCCGCCGGGTGGGCGTAGTGGGCGACGACCGTGGCCGCGTACTCGCCGACCGCGATCAGCCGCTCGGCGAGCCGGGTGCGCAGCCGCGGGGTCTCCCAGGCCGGGTACAGGGCGTAGGAGAGCATCGCGAGGACACCGCCGGCGAGGGTCAGCACGACGCGTTCGGGCACCGTCTGGTCCCAGGTCTGGCCGCCCATGCCGAGCAGGAAGACGACGTACGCGGAGACGCAGGCCTGCGCCGCGAGCTGTCCCGTGCGCATCAGCAGGTACATCAGCGCCGCGCACACGACGGCGAGCGTGGCGGAGGTCCAGGTGCCCGGATGGGCGAGCTGGACGACGGCCGTCGCCACGGTCACGCCGACGAGGGTGCCGCCGAACCGGGCGATCGCGCGCGAGTACGTCTGCGAGAAGTCGGGGCGCATCACCATGACGGCCGCCATCGGGGCCCAGTAGCCGTGGCCGAACGGCAGGGCGTCGCCGATCAGGTAGCCGACGACCGCTACGGCGCTCACGCGGGTGGCGTGCCGCAGGATCGGTGAGCCGGGGCGGGCCTCCTTCCTGATGGCCCGCACGGCGGTGGGGACCAGCTTCAGGAGGGTGGGGCGGGGCAGGGCGGGCGGCGGATCGGCGACGGGCCCGGGACCGGCCGTGCCCCGCACGCCGAGGGGCCCGGGCAGCCGCGCCGGGAGCCGGTGCCACAGGGGTTCGCCCGGGTGGCCCGGCGGGTCCACCTCGCCCGCCGTCTCCAGTACGTCCCTCAGGAGCGAGCCGAGCCGGGTGGCCGCGCGGTGCGGCGGTCCGGAGAGGATGGCGCCGGTGTCCGGGGTGCGCAGGGCGGCCACGGCCGGGGCCGGGACGCGGACCGGGGCTCCGGTGCGGATGGCGCGGGCCGCGGCGTCGAGGATCGATCCGGCGGCGGCGAGGAGTTCGCGGACCCGGTCGCGTTCGACGCCCTCCGCGGGGACGCCGACCGCCGGGTCGGCGAGGGAGGCGAGGACCGGGCGGATCCGTTCGGCCAGGCCCCGGGCGCCGTGCAGCTGGGCGGGGCGGGTGCGGGCCTGGCGCGGGGTGAGGGCGGCGGCGCTGCGCGCGAGCATCAGCGGGTGCGGGTCGAACGGGGCGAGCGGGTCGTGGCGCAGCCTGCGGGCGTAGTCGGCCTCGGCGGCGAGCGCGTCGGCGAGGGCGTCGCGGTGCGCTCCCCAGCGGCGTACGGGGAAGAGGATCACCAGGGCGGCCTGGACGAGGCCGCCGAAGACCATCATCGCGGCGTGCCCGGCGGCGTCGGCGATCGAGGTCGGCAGGGTGATGGTGACCAGCATCATCGCCACGTTGGACGACGCGATGATGCCGATGGTCGGGCCCGCCGCCCAGGCCAGGCCCGCCAGGAACGTCCACACCGCGAGCAACGGCACGAACAGGAACAGGTGGGAGCCGGTGAGGTAGCCGAGGAACGTGGAGACGCCGAGGCTGGTGCCGGAGGCGATGGCCAGCTCGGGACGGGGGCGCCAGCTGCGCTGGAACGTGGCGATCGCCGCCTGGAACGCGCCGAACGCCGAGCCCGCCGCCACCAGGGGCCCGAACGCCGCCAGGCTGACGGCGACGACGATCGCGAGTCCCGCGGCGCCGCGCAGGGCGACCAGGGGTTCCAGTCGTTTCCGCTCGACGGTCAGCCCCGAGCGGGTGGTGTCCTTCAGCGCCCGGAACCAGCTCACATCGCCACAATACGGGCAATCGGCGACGGGTAGGCGCTCAGCGCCCGTCGGGCCCCCCGCCCTCGCCGTCCTCGTCGCCCTCGTCACGAAGTGCGAGGGTGAGCAGCCCGGGGAAGCGCGCGTCGAACTCCTCGCGGCGCAGGCGGTTCAGCCGGCGGGCGCCCGCGTCCTTCTGCTCCAGCAGGCCCGCCTCGCGCAGCACGGCGAAGTGGCGGCTCAGGGTGGCCTTGGTGACCGGCACGTCGAAGGTGCCGCAGGTCCGCTCCCAGGGGCCGGACGCGGCCAGCTCCCGCACGAGGGTGCGGCGGACCGGGTCGGCCAGGGCGAGCAGGGCCGCCTCCAGGGTGACGTCCCGGGGGTGGACGTGGACGGGGGCGGCACGATGGCTCGCCGTGCTTGCCGTGCCCTCGGTGGCCGTCATGGTGTGCGCTCCCGATCTTGCGGAGTGTTCGATGCCGTGCGTACACTCGCGATAATTCAGTGTTCGTCCTGCATCGAACAGTCTACGCGCTTTCCGCTGAAGGAGTCAGCCCATGCCGTCGCACTCCCCCTCCCCCATCGGCGTAGGCATCGTCGGTCTCTCCGCCCGGCGCGGCTGGGCCTCGCACGCCCATCTGCCCGCGCTGCGGCTGCTCGACGGCTTCGAGGTGCGGGCGCTCTCCGCGAGCAGCGCCGAGTCCGCGCGGCAGGCCGCCGAGAAGCACGGGGTGGCGCGGGCCTACGGGAGCGCGGCGGAGCTGGCGGCGGCCGACGAGGTCGACCTGGTCGTGGTCACCGTGAAGGTGCCGGACCACCGGGAGATCGTCCGGGCCGCGCTCGACGCCGGGAAGGCGGTGCTCTCCGAGTGGCCGCTGGGCACCGGCCCCGCCGAGGCCGAGGAGCTGGCCTCGCTCGCCGCCGGGCGCGGGCTGCGCACCTTCACGGGGCTTCAGGCGCGTTCGGCTCCGCTGGTGCGTCGTCTGCGGGACCTGATCGCGGACGGCTACGTCGGCGAGGTGCTCTCCACCAGCGTGGTGGCCTCCGCGCGGGGCTGGGGCGCCGAGGTCCACGAGGGCGGTGCCTATCTGCTCGACCGGGCCTCGGGGGCGAACATGCTGACGATCCCGTTCGGGCACACCCTCGACGGGCTGACCGCCGTGCTCGGTGACGTCGAGGAGGTCACCTCGCTCACCGCCACGCGGCGCCGGGTGGTCGCGGACCCGGCCGGCCGGATCCACCGGCCGGACGTCGCCGATCAGGTGGTGCTGGGCGGGGTGCTGTCCTCCGGGGCGGTGGCCTCGGTGCACTACCGGGGCGGTGTGTCGCGGGGGACGAACTTCCTCTGGGAGATCAACGGGACGGACGGCGATCTCGTCGTCACCGGTGACCACGGGCATCTGCAGATGGGCGAGTACACCCTCGCCGGGGCCCGCGGCACGGACACCGCCCTGGCACCGCTCGCCGTGCCCGAGCGGTACTTCGACCCGGCGCTGGAGGCTCTGCGCGGTACCGACGCGTACAACGTGGGGGCCGCCTATGCGCAGATCCGGCGCGATCTGGTGGACGGCACCCGGGTGATCCCGGACTTCGCCCACGCGGCCCGGCACCACCGGCTCCTGGACCGGATCGAACGAACGGGCGAGTCGATCGGCTGACGGCCGGTGGTTGCCGGGGGGCGCAGTCGTCGCTCACGCGCGGGTCTCGTCGTGGCTGGCCGCCCCTGGGCCGTCACTCACGCGCAGGTCTCGTCGTGGCTGGTCGCCCCTGGGCCGTCACTCACGCGCGGGTCTCGTCGCGGCTGGCCGCCCCTGGGCCGTCACTCACGCGCGGGTCTCGTCGTGGCTGGCCGCGCAGTTCCCCGCGCCCCTGAGGCATGCGCTGCGCGCAGCCTCCCCGCTGAGGTGCCGCACGGGACGCGCCTCTCTCGATGAGATTGCGCACGAAGTGCGCATCTCAGGGGCGCGGGGAACTGCGCGAGAAGCGGCCACCGGCCCGCACACGGAGAACGACCCAGGAGCCGCGATCAGGCCCCGCCAGGGCCCAGGCGGCGACGCGAGTGCGGGGCGGCGGACGGGCCGCCGAGCGAGGCACGATCGGCGGCGGCACCCCCCTCGTCCCACCCGGCCCCGTCGGAAACCCCCCGAACCCGCGTCACCACAGTCGCCGGAAACATCTCCTCGGCCCGCCCCGCGACAGCCACCTCCCGCGCCACCAGCACCGGCAACAACTCCCCCTCCCCACCGGCCACCTCCCCGGCGACAGCGGCCAGCCGATCCCCGATCCGCTGCGCGTACGCCGCCAGGAACGACTGCCGGAACGTCTTCGTACGCCGCCGCCCCCCGGCCCGCTGCCCGGCCTCGGCCCGCGTCATCGCCCGGTCGGCCTGCACGAGCAGCGACGTGTACAGCAGCTCCACGACCTCCAGATCGGCCTCGAACCCGACCACGGTCGAGAACCCGAACGCGCTGTTCCACACGGCCCGGCACCGATTCGCCCCCGCCACCGCGTCGAGCAGCACCGCCTTCGCGGTCTCGTACGGAGCGTCGACACCGATCCGGCACGCGCCCGGGGTGTCCTTCGCGTGCGTACGGGCGGCGAGCAGCGCCTCGTCGACGGAGTGCCGCGCCATCAGTTCCTGCGCCTTGGCGGTGAGCGCCTCGGCCTCCGGCGGATAGCCGGTGGCCTCCGCCTTGGCCAGCAGCGCCCGGATCCGGGCGAGCGCGCGCGGCTCCCCGGCGACGGGCACGGTGACGGCCTCGCCGGGCACGGGCCCGACCGGCTCGATCGCGGGGAGCCGCGACAGCAGCCGGTACAGCTCCAGCGCCGCGGTCGCGGCGGAGAACCGGTCCTGGCGCCCGTCCGCCGCCGCGTCGGGGAGCTCGTCGAGCTGGGCGGACCAGCGCGGCGGAAGCGTGTCGTAGCGCCGTGTCTCGGCCCGGATCAGCCGGACGGCGAGGGCCACGTGCTCGGCGCCGAGCCCTTCGTCCCGTACGACCATGCGCAGCAGATCGGCGGGCTGCCAGCCCCGCTCCCAGGCACGCCGTACGAACTCGCGCCCGCGCAGCGCGAGTTCGGCGTCGGCGGACGGGTCGGCGGCGAGCAGGGACGCCCCGAGGTCCAGGTCGCCCGTGCCGTACAGCGCGGCCGCGAAGGCCCGCTCGACGGTGCTGTCGCTCATGCCGGTTCCGCCTCGTCTCCTCCTGCGCGGCCGCCCGCGCCCCGACGATGGTCTCAGTGATCGCGGCGCCGCACCCGAGGGGGACCTTCCACGCCGCCGCCCGTCCCGATGTCACAGGCGCGGGCGCCGTCTCGTCCATGGGGTCGTGCACCGAGCACACGCACCCCGACGCACAAGGAGCGGACGATGAACCTCGCACTGTGGATCACCACGGGCCTGTTGGCCGCGGTCGCGCTGGCCGGCGGAGTCACCAAGGCGTTCGTACCGAAGCAGAAGCTCGCCGCGGCGCACGGAGGCGGCTGGACGGCCGGTGTCGGAACCGGATTCGTGAAGGGCCTCGGCGTGCTGGAGCTGCTGGCCGCGGCCGGGCTGATCCTGCCCGCCGCACTCGGCGTCGCGCCGGTCCTGGTACCGGTGACCGCCGCCTGCTGGATCGCCCTGATGATCGGCGCGATGATCACCCACGGCCGGCTCGGCGAGTACCCGCTCGTCGCGGTGAACCTCGTCTATCTCGCCCTCGCGGCCTTCGTCGCCTGGGGCCGGTTCGGTCCCGGGTCCTTCACGGGCTGAGCCGGGGCGGGCATGATCGTGCGTGTGTTCCTGGCGGACGGCGGCGGACCCGTCGGACGGCTTCTGGTGGCGCGATTCGTGCTGCGGGGGCACCGGGTCACGGCGGCGACGACGAGCGAGGACCTGCTGGAGACGCTGGCGCGGTGGGGCGCGCGGGGGACGGTGATGGACGGGGGCGACGCCGTGTCGGTCGGCGTGGCGGTGAGCGCGGCGCGGCCGGACGCCGTGGTGCACCGGATGACCGCGCGGGGCGCCGCGAGCACGGATCACCTGCTGGCCGCCGCGCAGGCGGCCGGTGTCCCGTACGTCGTCCTGTGGTCGTCCGGCGCCGCGCCGCGCCGCCTGCCGGACGCCGAGACCGCGGTGATCGAGGCCGGCGGCGCGGTGCTGCCGCGCTGCGGGCACCTCGACGCCGCCGTGACCGCCACGGTCCTGGCCGTGGAACGCCGGACGGCCGGAGTGCTCCGGTGCGCCCCGCACCACCCGGACGAGGAGAGTTCACGATGAACGGCACCAGGACCGAGGAGTTCCAGGAGCTGCGCCCGCTGCTGTTCTCGATCGCGTACCGGATCCTGGGCAGCGTGAGCGAGGCCGAGGACGCCGTCCAGGAGACCTGGCTGCGGTACGCGGCGACCGCGACGGAGCCTCGGTCGGCGAAGGCGTTCCTGTCGGCGACGGTGACCCGCCTCTCGATCGACGTCCTGCGCTCGGCGCGGGTGCGGCGGGAGGCGTACGTGGGCCCGTGGTTCCCGGAGCCGCTGCTCGCCGACCCGTACGAGGACCCGGCGCGCGCCGCCGAGCTGGCCGACTCGGTGTCGACGGCGGCCCTGCTGCTGCTCGAACGCCTCAGCCCGCTGGAACGGGCCGCCTTCGTCCTGCGCGAGGTCTTCGACTTCGGCTACGACGACGTGGCGTCGGCGGTGGGCCGCTCCGAGTCGGCGTGCCGTCAGCTCGTGGTGCGGGCGCGTCGTCACATGGCGGCGGGCCGCCCCCGCTTCGAGGCGGACCGCGCCGAGCGGGAGAAGCTGGCGGCGCGGTTCTTCGACGCGCTGCGCGAAGGCGACGTTCCCGGTCTGCGGGATCTGCTCGCCGCCGACGTGTCGATGGCCGGCGACGGCGGCGGCAAGGCTCCGCAGCTGGCCCGGACGATCCTCGGCGCCGTGCACGTGTCCCGGCTCCTCGGCTCCGTCTTCCCGCGGATGGCCCGCGCCGCCGTGACCTGCGAGCCCCGCGAGGTCAACGGCGAGCCCGGCGCGGTCTTCCGCGACCAGGACGGCAAGGTGCTGCACACCATGGCCCTGGAGATCCACGACGGCCGCGTCCAGACCATCCGCACCGTCATCAACCCCGACAAGCTGGCCCACCTGGGACCGGTGGCGGACGCGTGGGCCGTCCACGAACGGGTGCGTACGACGACGAGCTGATCGCCGCCCGGCACTCGGGGGCGCGGGGCTGTATCGATCAGCGGCTCCGCCGCGGGGCGCGGCCAGCCACGACGACAGCCGCACCCGCCCACCACCCACCACCCACCGCCCGCCCCCGCACCAATCAGCCCCACTGTCAGACCCGGATGTGACACTCGGCCGTATGACCGAACGCTGGGCCCTGGCCCCCACCGAGCACGGCGGCGCCGCCCTCGCGCCGCTGGGCCCGGACGGCCGGCCCACGGCCCCGGTCGCCCACGAACCCGACCTGGCACAAGCCGTCCGCACCAGGCCGGAGGCCACCCGCTGGGTCTGGCGCGACACCCACACCGTCTACCCCCGCCTCCTGGCAGCCGGCGTCCGAGTGGACCGCTGCTACGACATCGAGGCCGCCGAAACCCTGCTCCTCGCCCACGAGGGCCGCCACGGCGAACCCCGCTCGGCCGCCGCCGCCCTGGCCAGACTCCGCGGCGGCCCGGTACCGGCGGACCCGCCCCCGCGCACGGCGGCCCCGGGCTCCCAGTCCTCCCTGTTCGAGCCCCGCCCACCCGTCGACGTCCCGCTCCCCGACCTCATCGACGTCTACGCGGACCAGCAGCGCCGCCACACCGCCACCGCCCACCCCGACCGCCTGCTCCTGCTGACGGCGTCCGAGTCCGCGGGCATGCTGGTCGCCGCCGAGATGCACGGGGCGGGCCTGCCCTGGCGCGCGGACGTGCACCGCGCCCTGCTCACCGAACTGCTCGGCGACCGCTACGCGGGCGGCGGTGAACCGCGCAGGCTGGCCGAGCTGGCGGACGAGGTGTCGGCGGCGTTCGGCAGACGGGTCCGCCCGGATCTGCCGGCGGACGTGGTGAAGGCGTTCGCGCAGGCGGGCATCAAGCTGACCTCGACCCGCCGCTGGGAGATCGAGAACATCGACCACCCGGCGGTGGAGCCCCTCATCGCGTACAAGAAGCTGTACCGGATCTACACGGCGCACGGCTGGTCCTGGCTCCAGGACTGGGTCAGGGACGGCCGGTTCAGACCCGAGTACCTGCCGGGCGGCACGGTCTCGGGCCGCTGGACGACGAACGGCGGGGGCGCGCTGCAGATCCCCAAAGTGGTGCGCCGCGCCGTGATCGCCGACCCCGGCTGGCGGCTGGTCGTCGCGGACGCCGCGCAGATGGAGCCGCGGGTGCTCGCGGCTATCTCGCGCGACCCGGCGTTCATGGAGGTCGCGGGCCAGGACGGCGACCTGTACCAGTCGATCTCGGACCGGGCGTTCTCCGGCGACCGCGGCCAGGCCAAACTGGCGGTGCTCGGCGCCATATACGGGCAGACGTCGGGCGACGGCCTGAAGAACCTGGCGCTGCTGCGCCGCCGCTTCCCCCGCGCCGTCGCCTACGTGGACGAGGCGGCCCGGGCCGGCGAGGAGGGCCGCCTGGTGCGCACCTGGCTGGGCCGCACCTGCCCTCCGGCGGTGAACGCGGCGGACCAGGAAGAGGCCGGCATCCCGCAGGACGCCCCGGAGGACCCGTCGCCGCAGACCTCACCCGCGTACGGCTACACCTCGTCGAACTCCCGGGCCCGCGGCCGCTTCACCCGTAACTTCGTGGTGCAGGGCAGCGCCGCGGACTGGGCGCTGCTGATGCTGGCCGCGCTGCGCCGCGAGCTCGACGGCATGGCGGCCCAGCTGGTCTTCTTCCAGCACGACGAAGTGATCGTGCACTGCCCGCAGGACGAGGCCGACCGGGTCGCGGAAGCGATCCGGTCGGCCTCGGACCTGGCGGGCCGCCTGACCTTCGGGCGGACGCCGGTACGGTTCCCGTTCACGGTGGCGTCGGTGGAGTGCTACGCCGACGCGAAGTGAGCGGCTACTCGCCGGAGGTCCACTTCCCCGACAGCGCGATGTCCTTCAACTCCGCCATGGTCAGCGCCGGTTCGGGGCGCGTCGCATCCTTGTTCTGGGCACTGGAGTTGAAGGCGGAGACGACGACCCGCATCCCGTCGGGGCGGATGGTGTCGGCGGTCCACTCCACGATGCCGGCACCGCCCTTGTCGTCACCGTCGCCCTGCCGCGTGGTGACCTTCGTGCCGTCGGGCCGCACCTCGGCGTCGCTCCCGAAGAGCTGGGACTCCACGTCCTTCATGTCGGACTGCACGTTGATCTGGACGAAGGTCTCGCCCTTGCCGTCGTCGACGGTGACGTACGCGTACTCGGCGTCCTGCCCGCCCTCGTCGGTCACCTTCACCCGCTCGGGCAGCAGGGCCTTGAGGTTCTTCAGGATCGACGCCCGGTCGCTGCCCTGGGCGGGCGGCTGGGGCAGGGGCTCGTCGGGCGCGGTGCCGATGGCGTTCATCACGGGCCGCCATTCCTCGGCCAGGACGAGCGTCCGCAGCTGCGCGAGACCGAGCGGCGGCCGGGGCCGGGTGACGGCGGCGTCCTTCTCGGCGGGCGCGTTCCACTCGTTCGCCGTGACGGTGTAGCCCTCGGGCGTGACGAGGAACGCCGACCACAGCTTGGTGTCGACGCGCCGGTCCGGATACTCGTAGCCCCGCATCAGCATCAGCCGCGACCCGTCGGACAGCTTCTCGTTGCGGCACTCGTCGTACGGCACGAACTTCTTGTCCGGGCACTTCAGTTGCTCGGCCGTGCCGACGCCGTCCGGGTCGACGGCACCGACGCTCACCCCGATCGCGGCCTTGCCGTGGCCGTCGTCGTACACGACATGCGCGAGGGGTCCGGGCACCTCGTCCGTGCCCCGGCCCTCCTGCCCGCTCAACTTCCCCTTCGGCAGGAGCCCTTCGAGAATCCCGATGACCTTCGCACGAGGAACGGCGGCCCCGTCCCCATGCGCCTTCTTGCTCTGCGCCTTGCTCTGCGCGGCGGTCGCGCTGGGCCGGGCCGCCACCCCTGCGCCCTCGGCGGTGGCGGTGTCGAACACCCCGCCCACGTACGAGGCCCCGAGCCCGACGACGGCCAGCGCCGCCACGCTCCCGCTCACCGCACCGGCCCGCCGGCGCAGCAGCCGCCGACGCCCGCCGAGCATCCCCCGCTCGACCAGCGCCGTCCTGTCGTCGACGACGAACCGCTCCCCGGTGCGCCGCAGCGCCCCACCGATCTCCTCCTCGAACGCGTCCGCGCCCGTGTCCCCGCCCACCTGACCCATCTCGCCACCCTCTCCTTGATCAGCCTGTCGTCCGTCGGTATGTGCTGGTGCGCGGCTCACCGCGCGGCGAACTCGGCGATGCTGCCGCCGAGTTGCTCGCGCAGCCGGGCCAGCGCGCGGCTGCTGCGGGTGCGCACGGCACCCGAGCTGAGGTGCAGGGCGTCCGCGGTCTCGTCGATCGACCGGTCCTCCCAGTACCGCAGCACGACAACGGCCCGGTCCTTGGGCGGCAGCCCGCGCAGCGCGTCGAGCAGGGTCAGCCGCAGGGACGCGTCCCCGGTCCCCGCCGCCGCCCCCTCCGGAAGATCACCGGACGGCCGCTCCCGGGCCGATCGCCGCCGCTGGTGCGCGAGGAACGTCCGCACGAGCACGGTCTGCGCATAGGCCGCCGGATTCCCGTCCCGCACCGCGGTCCGCCCCCACACGACGTACATCTTCCCGAGGGTCTCCTGCACAAGATCCTCGGCGAGATGGACATCCCCGCTGGTCAACAGAGAGGCAGACCGAAAAAGCTGCCCCGATCTCCCCTCGGCGAACTCCCGGAACGCCCCATCAAGCGACCGCCTCATCCGGCCCGCTCCCCCTTCGTCGCACCTACACCTGAATAGATGCGGTGGCACACGGGAAATGTTGCAGACCCGGCCGCCAGGAGTTCGGGCACCGGCACGAGACGAACAAAAAAACCCCAGGCCGGATGAATCCGACCTGGGGTTCCAAGATGAGCCGCCTTCGGGATTCGAACCCGAGACCTACGCATTACGAGGGCCTGCAAGATCATCCCGGGCGGTGCCGGCAGGTGCCGTCGAATCCAGTTTTCGCTGATCACAGGCTTGCGAACTTGATCGGTGTGACGGCTGGTCGACCCTGATGCCACGCAGTCCGCTCACGCAGCGCTCACGCGCTGGACCGCGTGAAACCCTTAGGGCTCGCGTCGCTCAGCGCCCCAATGGGAGCCACAGTGCCGCACCCAGCTTGTCCAACTCGGCCCCGTGACGGACTGCCCGCGCCAGCGCGGCAAACGGACGACGGCAAGGAGTGAGTCAACGGACGCTGCTGGCTCTACTGCGGACAACGATGGACCCGCGTCCTCTGGATCAGCCTCGGGAGCATCACCGGCGCCCAGGCATCCATGTACGCCCTGTTGGGCGGCCGATCAAAGCCGCGACGCCGTCGACGGGATCCTTTCCAGCATGGTCCAGCTCCACGAACGCCCGTCGACCATCAGATTGGTGTCGTCTGCGATGCGCCATCCGCTCATCCATCGGCCACCACCGTGATTGCGCGCCCGACACGAACAGGTGCATACATAGCCGAGTGCACTCATACAGCGAGGGTTGCACTTCTCGGAGCGGTCGAACTCCCTGCCAAGCAGAATGCGACCGTGCCGCTGCACAAGGGTGCCAGCGAGTTCGATGAAGTGGTCGGTGGCCACGGCCCAGGAGTCGCTTTCCCGTTCCCACTCCGGCCTGGCTCGCCGATGTACGTAGTCGTGCACGAACTGCTCATGCTTCTGCCAACCGTGCTTGGGGATCCAGTAGCCGGTGCGCCCCTTGGCGGGAAGAGTGACGATCGGGGCGTCGATGTCGCCCCACAACGGGATCCACGATGGTCTCGGCACAGGCACTTCCCGGATCGTGCTGCGCGGGCGGCTCGGCACCGAGGGCGAGCTGCCGGAGGAGCCGGTCAGGTAGAGGGGTGCCCGGGGCGCTCCGGGCTGATAGCGCTGCTTTGCCGACTCCGGGCACTGCCCTGTCCGCCGGTCGGCGCGAGGATGGGCGAGCACCTTCCCGGTACGCCGATCTATCCGTATGACGCCGCCACAGAGCCGACACCGACCCTTCTCAGTAGGGGAAGTGGGCAAAGTGCTCCCCTCGCACTGAGAGAGTCCGAATGCTCTGACGGGTGCAGGCCCTTCGGATGCGGCAGGGCCAGCGTAGGCGTGAAGTCCACTGACGGAAACCGAGTTGGAGATTTCTGACTACACACCTGGCCATCACGCCCGAGCTCCATCAGCGTGCACCAGGAGACCTTTCGGGAACCGGGACGAGGGAACCCGACAGATACACGGCCGCCAGGAGGCTGGCGCCAGACGTCCGGTACACCGGGATGGTCGGCGCTCACTCAGTCTTCTTGTTGCCTTGCTCGTCGTTCCCGCGCAGACGACGCGCTCGCTCCGCGATACCGCTGGAGAGCTTGTTCTTCACCGAGTTGGCCCGGTCGAGGGTCTCATTGCCAAGGCTTCGAGCCGCACCAACACCATTTACCCCTCTTTCCAATGCTCTGTCCCTCACTTCCAGGGCAGCTTCTGTCCATCGCTTCGCCTCAGATGAGTCGCCACCGGACTCAATTCCGAGCCGCACGTGAAATTCATGGACGCCGGTCGCAACCTGGTTACTCGACTGGACCACAGCCGGGGAGGTGGTCGGGTGCAGCAACACCTTGGCGTTAGCCACGCCAGCAGCGACGTTCATCCTGGCCAGCAGAGTCTCGGTGGTCCGCGAGATGTGCTCCAGCCGGCCTTGCCGGGCGGCCTTCAGTCCGAGGCGATGCCCGTTGAGCTCATCAGGGGACGCGTCCAGCACCCTGTCGAGTTCGAGTACGGCGATCGCGTCCTGCAACTGGAAACAGCGAGCCAGAACGGCGAGCCATTCTCGAACGATGACCTCAACTTCCTTGGCCATCGTGGCTAGATCACCGATCTTGGTCTTGCGCTCCATGTTCTCGGCAAGCGCGTCGAGTTGACGCAACGCGTACGCCTGCGTCTCCGCAATCGTCGCCGGCGCGGCGTGCACCTTCGACCAGATGACCTCGTCGACCCTGCCCCGCTTCTCTCGGATGGTCATGGCCTCCTCGATCACGAAGCCCACTCCGATCATGCGGGCCAACACAGCGTCCTTCTGGGCACGCAGTACGTCGTCGACCTTCTTGTCGATCGCGGCGAGATAGTCAGTGATCTCGTCCATGCTCTGTTGCATGGCGACCTGCGCCATGAGCTTTCCGGCGTTGGCAAGAGTCGCCGGGTTAGACAGGAGCGATCGGGGCGCGTGCGCGAACTCGAGGAAGCCCTTGATCTGCCCCTTCTGTCCCTTCAGCACACCTGTGCTGAGCCCTGTCTTCGCGCTCTCCCTCAGGCCATACTTCTTGAGGAGCAGTGCCGACTTCGGGGTCAGCTTCACCCATTGAGCGGAGTTGGCGGCGACCTCCGATCCTGCCTCTGCGACTGCAGCACCCGTAGTGAGAACGGACTTGTACCATCGCGGTCCGAGGCTCTTGGAGGGCAGCCCCTCCGAAGCGAGGAAGTTTTCGACATCCTTCGCACTCCCGATGACTGTCAGTCCATCCCCGTCGCTGATCAGCTGAATCTCGTTGTCCATGGTCCGCTCCTGGAGTGACTTCTCGCCGTCGAAGGTGGTCGGAGTTCGCAGAGTGATCGCCGGGCCGCGGCCGAGGTCCTCCAAAGGCGGGAGACCTCGGCCCCGACCCGATCGAGGCGTGGGTGCACTGCTCTCGCGCCGACGTGGCCGCGCGGGCTCAGCTGTCGGGCATACCGGTGGTGGCCCACTCGTCGGCGAAGTGCTCCATCTGCTTCAGGACCAGGTCCACAGCCACCGCGCGCCGGTCCGGCGGGTAGCCGTGGCGGGCAAGCAGGCGCTTGATGGCGCTGCGGAGACCGGCGCGGACCGATTCACGAGCGATCCAGTCGGGCTTGAGCTTCTTCTGGACCTCCGCGACGAGATCGCGGGCGATGCTCGCCAGGATTTCATCGCCCATGAGCTCCTGAGCCGTGTCGTGTTCGGCCACGGCGTCGTAGAACGCGAGCTCACGCCAGTTCAGCGGCGGGTCGAACTTCTCGCCTCGCCTGGCATCCTCCACCACCTCCTTGGCCATCTCGACCAGCTTGGCGATGAGTTCAGCACTCGTGTACTGCTGCCGCGTGTACCGAATCATCAGGTCTTGCAGACGATCAGAGAAGGCCGTGCGGCGGACGATGTTGTGACGCGTGACCTCGCGCATCTTCTGCTCGATGAGTCGACGCAGCGCCTCCGCCGCGAGGTGGGGGGTATCGCTGCCCTGGAGCTTGGCGACGAGGGCGTCGTTGAGGTGCGTCAGGTCGGCCATCTCCAGGCCGGCCTCGGCGAACAGGTCCGATATCCCGCCGGTCTCGACCACGGATGAGGTCAGCTGGGCGAGGTACAGCTCGACATCGCGGGCGACGGGCAGGCCACGCGCCTCACGCTCCGCCGCGTCGAGCTTTGCCATGTAGGCGCGGACC
This sequence comes from Streptomyces sp. NPDC046716, assembly GCF_040645755.1. Taxonomy (NCBI): domain Bacteria; kingdom Bacillati; phylum Actinomycetota; class Actinomycetes; order Kitasatosporales; family Streptomycetaceae; genus Streptomyces; species Streptomyces sp. NPDC046716. The sequence continues at coordinate 16,568 of NZ_JBEYYU010000042.1, read as the reverse complement.
TCGACGAAGAACTGGATGTCCCGGCGCCAGGTCGGGTGATCCGGAAACCGCTCGCCGATGTTCGTGGCGCTGGCAGACAGCGCGTAGAAGCGCTCCAACCGGTGGGAGTGGTCGCGGAAACGCCGACCGACGGTCTGACGGGGGTCGTCGAGCTTCTCCGGGTCGTTGCCAGGGGTACGCGGGTTCCGGAGGTACTCGGCGGCCCCGCCGGCGGCGTTGACGAACGCCTTCGCTGTCGGCTGTTCAAGACGCGCACGCCAGTTGAAGCCGCGCAGGATGTCGCTGATGATGTCGTACTCGTTGCGCAGCTCGTCCAGCGCGCGGTCGAGGTCCTGGCCGAGGGTGCGGTCCGCCTGGTCGGCGTCCGTGTACTCGGCGATCGCCTTCTGCAGGTTCTCCGTCAGCGGCGCGTAGCCGACGAGCAGACCGTCCTCCTTGCCGCGAAAGCGACGGTTGACCCGGGCGAGGGCCTGCATCAGGTTGGCGCCCTTGAGCGGGCGGTCCAGGTACATGGTGTGGACCGGCGGGGCGTCGAAGCCGGTCAGCAGCATGTTGTTGACGATGAGCAGCTCCAGCTCGTCGTCAGGGTCCTTGGCACGATTGATGACCGCCTTGCGCTGGCCGTCGGGCAGCGCGTGAACGAGCAGGTGGTCCTCGTCCTTGCGGGAGTTCGACGAGAAGACGATCTTCATCGCACCCTTGGCAGGTTCATCGTGGTGCCATTCCGGCCGCAGCTCGCGCAGGGCGTCGTAGACGCGAACGCAGATCTCGCGGGTCGCACAGACGACCATCGCCTTGCCGGCCTCCCCGCCCTTCTCGGAGACGCCGACGAATGGCTGCATCCGCTCGCGCCGCTCCTCCCAGTGAGCCACCAGGTCTTCGGCGAGGTCTCTGACACGGGCAGGTAAGCCGTACATGGCATTCATCGTGGCGACGGCCGTCTCAACCCGGCGGCGTTCGGTGTCATCGAGACCGTCGGTGATGCGGTCAGCCTCTTCGTCAATCTTTGTCGGGTCGACGTCCTTGCCGAGGACGAGCTTAATGACGCGGCCTTCGTGGAAGACCTTGACCGTCGCGCCGTCGTCGGCAGCCCTCTTGAGGTCGTAGATATCGATGTAACCGCCGAAGACCTGGCGGGTGTTGCGGTCGGCCTCGGAGATCGGGGTCCCGGTGAAGGCGAGGAGCGTGGCGTGTGGGAGGGCGTCGCGGAGGTGTCGGGCGTAGCCGTCGAGGTTGTCGTAGTGGCTGCGGTGGGCCTCGTCGACGACGACCACAATGTTGCGCCTGTCTGAGAGCAACGGGTGGTCGGCCCCCGACTCCTTCTCTTCCTTGGTCCTGCCGAACTTCTGCAGCGTGGTGAAGAGGATGCCACCGGTCCGCTTGGCCGCGAGCTCCTCCCGCAGTTGGGCCCGGGTCGATATCTGGAGGGGCGTACCCGGAAGGATCTCGCTCTCCAGGAAGGTGGAGTGCAGCTGGTCGTCGAGGTCGTTGCGGTCGGTGATGACTACAACAGTCGGGTTCAGCAGGGCCGGGTCGCCCATCACCATCGCCGAGGTAAGCACCATCTCCTCGGACTTGCCCGAACCCTGCGTATGCCAGACGACGCCGGCCTTACCGTCTCCAGATGCTGCCTCCCGCACCTTCTTCGCGGCCTCGGTCACCGCGAAGTACTGGTGCGGCTTCGCGATGCGCTTCATCCGCTTGGCCGGGACGAAGTTGATGAAGGACCGGCACATGGAGAGGAACCGAGGCTGGGTGAACAGCCCGTGCAGGGCCAGATCCTGGCCCGAGTCAAACACCCCATCGCTGTCCGCAGCGAACGGGTCGACCCGAGCCCCGGACTCGTCCGTGTTCCACGGCGCGAAGTGCTCGTACGGAGTGAAGGGCGTGCCGTACTTGGCCGTGACGCCGTCGGAGAGCAGCACCACCGCGTTGTAGCGGAAGGCAGTCGGGAACTCCTTCACATACCGGGAGACCTGGGAGTGCGCGTCCTGGAGCGTGGCGCTCTCGTCGCCGGCGCGCTTCAACTCCAGTACGGCGAGCGGGAGTCCATTGACGTACAGAACGATGTCGAAGCGACGCCGTTTCTCGCCGTCGACGACGGTGACCTGGTTCAGCGCGCGGTACGTGTTCCCATCCGGGTCCGTCAGGTCGACGAGGCGGATGGTCGGGTTGCGCTCGGCACCGAAGGCGTCGGTGTAGACGACGGAGCGGATGCCGGTCGTCAGGTAGCCGTGGGCGGTGCGGTTCTCCTCGTACGTGTCCTGCGACTCCGGGGTCGCCGCGGCCGCGATGGCATCGCGTACGGCGTCCGGGGGCAGCTCAGGGTTAAGCCGCTCAATCGCCTCGCGGAGATCGGGGTAGAGGATCAGGTCGTCCCAGGACTTACGGTGCCGGGAGCCGGGTGCGAACTCATTGCCGGAAGCGGGCAGCCAGGCCAGCTCGGCGAGCTCGTCGAGAGCTAGCAGCTCCCAATCGGCTTCAAGGGGTCGGCGGTTCTGACTTCTGCTAATTCCGCTCTCGTCGTCGTGCGTCACGCGTGGTCCTCGACAATCTTCTCGGCGTCTTTGACGCGAAAACGGCCGGACATGAGCTGAGGTAGGAGGGTGGCGCGAAGGTCGGCGAGGGTTTTGGACTCTTCCGTGACCTGCCGGAGTCGACCGTCGAGTGCCTTGAGCTGCGATTCGAGCCCATCAATTGCCTGCCCACTTGGCCAGCTCAACTCTAGCCCCAAGAATTGCTTCTTGTTGATCGATCCGAACACCGTCCCCTCAGCTTCATATGGCAACCATACGGAGGGATCAGAAGAGAGCGCTTGCAGAAGCACATGCGGATATTGCGCCGATCGAACGGCGGCAACTCCGCGCCCAATTCCACATTCCTCTGTAGCTACGTTGATCTCACCAACCGGGGCGCGCACGCTCACAAGTACGTCGTTCTCATAGGCGCGGCGTGTGACTGCAGTACACCAAATCCGGTGGCCTGGATAGCGCACACCAAAATCTCTGGTGCCTTGATAGAAGGGGAGCCCTGCTTCAATTTCGTTATATGTATCACCAGGGGGTGACTGGCCCATGATGACGCTCGCGACGTCGGTGATCAATCGCGGGGAACGCTCAACAGGACCCCGAAAAAGTGCCCCACCCAACTCATTGATCGTGGCCGCGATGCGCTCATTGGAGGAGATCTTGGCATCCAACGTACCAAGCAGGTCCGCGATCGCGTCCTGTTCGGCACGAATCGGCAGCGGGACCTCCTCGGTCTCCGCAAATCGCGTGAATTGGAATCGGGCCACGCCAGTGTGTTGTACCTGATGGACCCACATATCTCCCCTGGCATAAAGGTACTGAAGGTACCAGTACACATAGCGAGGATTAGCAATCACCGGGTCGACCCGCAGGAAGCGCGCAAAACTCGCACATGTAACATCGCCCGAGAATGCATCTAGGACTTCCTGGGAGATGAGTACCGTCCTCCCAGTAGGCCGGTCACGCGACCCGCCTGCAGTCTCGATCAGAATGTCATCCGCTCGCAGTAGACGTCGGTGCAGCGTCTTCTGCGACAAATACCTGAGCGGGACACCCGCGATGCGTCCCAGACTCACCTCCGCGAAATCCGTTCCACGAATCACATTAACCGGAGCATGCCCCTGCTGCGGCTCACCCTTCCCCCAGTCGCCATCCTTGGTCGTAGTCAGTAGAGCCCGAAAGACCACCGCCTTCGATTCAGACACTGATCCTCCCGAGCTGCTCCCGAACGGTCTTCTCCAGCTCAGCGGACTTCTCGAATAGCCCGTACAACTCCTCAGTCAGCTCAGCGATTCTCTCCGCCACCGCCGCCGCGCTCTCCTCCTCCTCCGCAACAGCCCCCACATACCGCCCCGGCGTCAGGACATACCCACGTTCCCGGACCGTCTCCTGGTCGGCCGAGAAGCAGAATCCTGCCTCATCCGCGTATGTCAGCCCCGCTTCACGAGCCGAGGCCGTCCCTCGCCATGCTTGATAGAGGTTGGCGATCTTCGCGAGGTCGGCCTCCGCCAGTACGCGCTCCGTACGGTCGGTCATCTCGCCCATGTTCCGAGCGTCGATGAAGAGGATCTCGCCGCGCCGGTCGTCCAGGCGCTTCGCACCCTGCGGGGACTTGTCCTTGGCCAGGAACCACAGGCAGGCCGGGATCTGGGTGGTGCGGAACAACTGAGATGGGAGCGCAACCATGCACGCCACCAGGTCGGCTTCCACCAATGCCTGACGGATCTCGCCCTCGCCGCTCTGTTGGGAGCCCATGGAGCCGTTGGCCAGGACGATGCCGGCGGTGCCCCGCTCGCCCAACTTGGCGATCATGTGCTGAAGCCAGGCGTAGTTGGCGTTGCCCTTCGGCGGTACCCCGTACTTCCACCTCGGGTCGCTCTCGTCCCGCGCCCAGTCCTTGATGTTGAAGGGCGGGTTGGCCATGACAAAGTCGGCCTTGAGGTCCGGGTGCTTGTCGTCGGCGAAGGTGTCCCCCCAGCGAGGGGCGAGGTTGCCGTCGATGCCGTGGATGGCGAGGTTCATCTTGCCCAGGCGCCATGTGCGCTCGTTGAGCTCCTGGCCGTAGACGGCGATGTCCGCCTTGTGGCCGCGCCCCTGGTGCGCCTCGATGAACTTGGCCGCTTGGACGAACATGCCGCCCGAGCCGCACGCCGGGTCGTAGACCCGTCCCTCGTACGGCTCCAGGATCTCCACGATCAGCCGGACGACGGACTGCGGCGTGTAGAACTCGCCGCCCCGCTTGCCCTCGGCCCGCGCGAAGTTGCCGAGGAAGTACTCGTACACCTCGCCCAGCACGTCCTGTGCGGGCTTGTCGCCGCTGCCGCCGAAGCGGGCGTCGCTGATGAGGTCGACGAGTTCGCCGAGACGCTTCTGGTCGACGTTGTCGCGGTTGAAGATCTTCGGCAGGACGCCCGTGAGCGAGGCGTTCTCGCGCATGACGGCGTCCATCGCGTCGTCGAGGAGCTTGCCGATGCCCTGACTCTTGGCGTGCGTGGCGATCCACGTCCAACGGGCGGTCTCCGGGACCCAGAAGACGTGGGCGCCGGTGTACTCGTCCCGGTCCTCCAGGAAGTCGTCCATCCGGTCCTCGGTGATGCCGTCATCGGCGAGTTCCGCGGCAAGCTCGGAACGGCGCTCGCTGAAGGCGTCGGAGACGTACTTCAGGAAGATCAAACCAAGGACGAACTCCTTGTACTGCGCGGCGTCGATGGAGCCGCGCAGCTTGTCGGCGGCCTTCCACAGGATCGCCTGGATCTCCTTGGCGGTGGAGGCGCTGAACAACTCCGCCTGGTCGGTAGGTTTCTTCGCAGCGGTAGCCATGGGGCAGACCGTCTCCTTCAGTCGTCGGTTCCGGGAAGGTTCTGGAGGGTGAGCGTGCCGTCGGCGATGCCGGCGGCAGTGAGGCGGACCAGGTCGTCGAGGGCCGCAGACTGCTCCCGCAGGAGGTGCGCGCGGGTCTCGATCTCCGCGAGTACGGCGTCGAAACGCTCGGCCTCGCGCCGGCTCAGGTCGGGGATGAGGAGGTCTTCGATGCCGCGCGAGGCCCGTACCGCGCCGCTGGTGCGCGCGTAGTCGGCGGCGGCCGCCCGCAACAGTGCCGCGAGTACCCGTGGCAGCACCGGCGGGTCGGCGTCGGGGTGGACGCGGAGGATACGGGCCGGGGCTGCCACCAGGGACAGGCCCGCTTCGTCGACGTAGGTGCCGAAGCGGGGGCTCGTAGTGACGACGATGTCGCCCGGCTCGGTGAACAGGGCGTGCTCGTAGCCGGTGAGGAGGACTCCCCGGTCGATGCGGCGTCCACCCGGGCGTGCGATGCCGAGGACCTCGTCGGGGGTGAGCACGGTGTAGTGGCCGTCCGCCGTGAGGTGTTCGTCGGCGAAACGGTGCCCGGGGCGTCGGCGCAGGCGCCGGTCATCGAGGAGCCGGCGGACGGTGGTGCGCCGCACAGGCTGGTCGTCGGGGCGCAGCACGACCTGGGCGCTCAGTGCCGTGCGCAGATCGGTGCGCTGCCGGGCCTGCTCGTGCAGCTCCGTCAGGCTCTGCTCCAGGGCGCTGATGCGGACCGGACGCTCGATGACACCACGGGTGTAGCGGGCCGTGGGCGGGCGGTGCTGGGTGGTGAAGGCGGCGCCCGGCCGGTCGTCGAGGTCCTTCGCGGGGACGATCACCGCATGGCGGGGTTCGTGGCGGCGGTCGCCGCGCCAGGGGGCGGAGCGCCAGATGGCAATGTCCGCTGCGAGCACGTCAAGGACCGTGTCGGTGAGCGGCTGCGCGGAGTAATCGGCGAGGAGGACCAGGCCCGTGCGGTGTTCCGCCGAGGTGCGGGCCAGCACCCAGAAGGCAGTGCGGTAACCGGGACGGTAGGGGAACGCGCCGTCGGGCAGGCTCACCGCGGCCTTGAGTAAACCGTCCCGGAGGAAGGACCGGCGCAGGCGGTCGGCCTCGCTATGCCGGGGGAGCGGGCGGACGAGCACGTCGGCGGGGCCGAGAACGACGGCTGTCGAGCCTTCGTCGAGGTAGTCGGTGAGTGCCTGCACCTGTTCCAGGACGACCTGTGGGCTGCGGTTCTCCCCCGACTCGTATGGGAGGACGGAGACCAGCAGATGGGGATATCCCCAGTCGTCGACGGGCAGGTCCTCCCCTTCGGCGACGCCGAGGTCGAACTCGTTCACGCCTCGGACGAGCATCCGGCGGCGGACCAGGCGGACCCGCACCGGGTCGAAGTCGGCGGCGAGGTAGGTGTGGCCGGAGTCCTCGGCGGCCCGGGTGTGCAGGGCGGCGAGCAGGTCGCCGGAGCGCGCGTGCGTGGTGGCGACGACAGAGCCTTCGTCGAGGGTGTCGACGCCGGAGAGGGCCGCAAGGGCGCGTACCACGGCCGGGGTGGGCTCGTCGGCGGCCAAGTCGTGGGAACCGAGGCGGCGCCGGGCCTCCAGGACCCAGTCGAAAGCCTCGGCGGGGGTGTAGGCGGCCTCGGTCAGCTCGTCGGCCAACGCTGCCAGCTCGGGACCGAGGCAGTCCGGCTGCGGGACGGCCTTCAACTCGGCAGACATGTACGTGTTCTCGGGATCGAGCTCGTCGGCCTGGGTGAGGACCGCGTCCCAGCTCTGGGCCGAGAGAGGAACGTCAAGTTGTTGGCGCAGGCAGATCAACGCGGTCAGTGCCCGCACCAGGACGGAGGCGGAAAGGGCAGGCGTCCGCCAAGCGGCGAGGGTGTACAGGGCCAGTTCGGCCTGCAGGCGGCGGGGTTCGGCGTTGCCGCGACCCGTCGTCGTCAGCCAGTTGACGACCGCGCGCGCGTCAAACAGGGGCCGCCCTTCTTCGTGGGCGACGGGAGCGGGAAAGTCCGAGTGCCTGCGGCTCCAGGTGGTGGGTACGGGCCGCCGCACCTGGGCGAGGGTGGCGATTTCCGCATAAGTGATCCGCCAGGCCGACGGCTCGGGCACGATGGGCGACACGGCTCCTTCGCGTGTGCTGGTCACTCGCTCGCCTCCCTCCTCCGCACCGGTCCTGTTGGGCATCCTCGTCGGCCGATCAGCGGGCTTGGAGGGTGGCAGAACCCTATAGCGAAGACGAAAAGGCCAGGAGAGGAAACCTGATAACCCCGGTTATCAACATCTGCAACGAATTTCTGAGCCGTCCTGTCTCACTCTGGTGCTCGTACGGCGCACCGACACCTGGTGCTCGCCGCAGTCGAGATCCGGAGGTCTCTCCATGTCTGACAACGCTCCGACGACCAGATCAGAACAGGATCAGCCTGCCGCGTCCCGTTCCGCGACGCTCGCCTCGCAGGATCCTGCCCCCGAGTCCGTACCGCTCGCCGAGCTCGTGGAGGCGCGTCTGGCTTTCGCGCCCCTCGGCGAACCCGTGAAGGCTCTCCTGACCGAGGCGCTCGGCAGCGCGCAGACCCTGGGGAACTCGCCCATGGGCCGGATCTTCCTCGACTCCGTCTCTGTGGAAGGTTTTCGGGGCATCGGTCCTCGGGCCTGGCTGAACCTCAGCCCCCGCCCGGGTGTCACGCTCGTCGTGGGCCGCAACGGCTCGGGGAAGTCCAGCATCGCCGAAGCCATCGAGACGGCGTTCACCGGCACCAACATGCGTTGGCTCGGGCAGGATGCGACGCGCACCAGCAACTGGCGCAACCTGCACGACGGGGCCAAGACGGAGATCGAGGTCAAGCTGACGGTCGAGGGGGACTCTGGCCGGAGCTCGCTCACTCGCGCCTGGACCGGGCACAACATCACCGACTGCGTGGGTACGTTCCGGCGTCCGGGACACGGCGCGGTCCCCCTCGACCAGGCGGCGTGGAAGCAGGCCCTGACGGACTACCGTCCCTTTCTGTCGTACGTCGACCTCGGTCGCATGATCAGCGGCAAGCCCTCCCAGATGTACGACTCCATCGCCACGATCCTCGGACTCGGGCACCTGAGCTCCGCGTACAACCACCTTGGGCTGCAGGAGAAGGCGCTGGGCGACGCGATCAAGGCGGCGAAGAACGAGCTGCCGGAAATCACGGCCGCGCTGTACGCACTCGAGGACGACGAGCGTGCGGTCCAGGCGCTCGTCGCCATTGAGACGAAGGGCCGGCCTGACTTCGAGGCGCTGGACGTACTCGTGGCGGGCCTGCCCTCCGACGATGACGGTCTCCTCGCCGAACTGCGCGCCGCGGTCGACATGCGGGGACCTGACCTGGAGCAGGTCGGAGCTGCGGTGGACCGGCTGCGCGAGGCACTCGCCGGAGTCGAGGACGTGCGCCTGACCGGGGCCGAGGACGCGTTGCAGCGCGTCGGCCTGCTGGAGAAGGCCCTGGCCCACAGCAACCGTTATCCCGACGAAGGGTCCTGCCCGGTCTGCGGCACGGAACGGGTCCTCGACGCCGAGTGGGCCGCCGACGCCGATACCCAGATCACCCTGCTTCGGCAGGAGGCAAAGACCGCCGAGGACGCGCGCAGCGAACTGCGATCGGCGGCACGGGCGGCTCAGAACCTCATCGAGACGCCTCAGCGGATCCCGGTCGCCCTGACCGATCCCTGGAACGAATGGCTCGCCTGCCGTGCGATCAGCGATCCGGCTCAGCTTGTGCACCGCTTCCACGACACCGCCTTGACCCTGTCCGACGCCTGCGCCGCGGTAAAGGACAACGCCGTCCGGGAGCTGGAGAAGCGGGACGAACGGTGGCGCCAGCTCGTCACGCGCCTGGCGAGCTGGATGGAGAAGGCCCGCACCGCGGCGAACGCCGAGCCCCAGCTCGGCCATGTCAGGAAGGCCCGCACCTGGGTCAAGGGTCTCACCGCCGAGCTGCGGGAGAGGCGCATGGAGGGCTTCACCGGTCACTCCCAGCGGATCTGGGAAGAGCTTCGCCAAGAGAGCGACATCGACCTCCAGTCGGTGAGCCTCCAGGGCAGCGAGAGAGCCAACGTCCGCAAGCTTGTCATGGACGTCACTGTCGACGGGGAGGAGGCTTCGGCGCTGAGCGTCATGAGCCAGGGGGAGCAGCACTCTCTCGCGCTGTCATTGTTCCTGCCCCGTGCCGCCACCGCCGACAGCCCGTTCGGCTTCATCATCATCGATGACCCCGTGCAGTCCATGGACCCGGCCAAGGTCAACGGGCTCGCCCATGTCCTGCACGAGCTCGGCAAGCACCGGCAGGTGATCGTGTTCACCCACGACACCCGGCTTCAGCGCTCTTTCACGACCCAGGAACTGCCGGTCACGGTGTTCGAGGTCGAGCGGGGCAAGGCGTCCAAAGTGAACGTCAGGGCGGTAACCGATCCGATCCGCCAGGCGATTGCGGATGCCAGGGCTCTCGCCAGCACCGAAAATCTTCCGGAGGCGGCCCGCGCCCACGTGCTCCCCGCACTGTGCCGGATCGCGCTGGAGAACGCGTTCGTCGAGATGGCCTGGGTCCAGCACCTCCGCTCCGGGGGCTCCGAGCACGATCTGCAGTCCGCCGTCGCCGACGCGGACAAGCTCATGAAGATGGCCGCGCTGGCCTTCTTCGGCGACATCGGCCGCACCGGCGATGTCTACCAGGAGCTCCGCACCCGTTGCGGCCCGCGTGCGGTGGACCTCCTCAAGCAGTGTCAGAGCGGTGCCCACGCCACGGGAACCCGTATCGCCGACGCTCACCGCTTCGTGAGCGAGATCAACGAGCTCGCGCAGAAGGTGCGCAAGACGGAGGTGGCAAAGTGACCGGCGCCGCAAGTACTTCGATCGACGAGCTGCTGCTGACAGCCGACCAGTTGCTCTCCGACCCCAGCGTCGAAGCCTCGGCGGCCGGTCGGCACCGTGGAGCCTCCCTCGCGCTGCGGACCGCCCTTGAGATCGCGGTCGACCGCACGCTCGACGCCGCGATGCCGGGACTGGCCGGCATCACCACGCGGGCGAAGATGCTCTGCCTGCGCTGCTACACCGCCGCGACCACCGCCCGCAGGGCCAACGCCGTCTGGTCACACCTCTGCCTCGGGTGCCACTACCACCAGTACGAGATCGGCCCTACCCGAGACCAGGTCCACTCATGGCGTGCGGAGGTCAGCGAACTGGTACGGGAATTGCCTCGTTGACCGAATATTCACAGCTGGCCCACGCGTCTGATAAGTCTTTGCCGGGGGCTGGGCATATGCCCAGCGCGCAGCGTCTCTCGGGGCGCCGCAGGGGGGAGGGGACGTACATGAGCACCACCATGCGCGACGAGATCATCACCGAAGAGCAGAAAGCGGTGGACCGCGCCTACGACTGCTATGAGAAGCGACTGGCCGAACTGAGCGGCGGCTCGGTCGCCGCAGCCTCGGCCAGCGGCAAGGACAGCGTCGCCAACCGGAAGGACGCCGAGGAGAAGGCCGCAGAGTACGCCGGCCTCGGGGACGCGTCGCTGGTCGTCAGCCGCGTCAGGGTCCAGCCGGGCGAGGAGTCGGACACCTTCTACATCGGCCGCCGTGCCGTTTCCGACGTCGAGACCCGCGAGACCGTCGTAGTGCTGTGGACCGCTCCGGTGGCGGAGAAGTGGGCGAAGGCTCTGCCCGAGGCACCAGGTGAAGTGCTCTTACGGAGACAGTTGCGCTGCGCGAAGAACGTCGTCGAAGCGTACGTCGATGAAATTTCCGTCGTTTCTCCCACAACGCCGTCTGTCATCGATGGCACCGCGCCCGAAGCGGGGGCCCAGGACGATTCCAAGGTCGAAACGTCCGACACGCCAGCGGTCCCGTCGGCTCCTACCCCGTCCGATGTCGCCCAGCTCCATCGGCAGAGACAACAGCCGCTCGATGACTTCCTCCTGCGAGAGCTCCAGCGCTCCCGCAGTGGCAGCATGCGGGACATCGTCGAGACCATCCGCCGCGATCAGATGGATCTCGTCACCGGTTCTCCCGCCGACATCCTTGTCGTGCAGGGCGGCCCGGGCACCGGAAAGTCCGCGGTCGGCCTGCACCGCGTGACGTGGCTCGTCAACAACGACCACTTCAAGGCGCAGGACGTCTTGGTCATCGGCCCGCACGAACGCTTCCTCGACTACGTCGGCCAGGTCCTCCCGACCCTCGGCACGCGGAACATCAACGCGGTTCAGATGAACCGCCTCTGGGACGGCGATGTCCTCGGCACCGACACCCCACGCGCGCGACTGGTCAAGTCCGACGACCGCATGGCCGCCGTCCTGCGCCGACGCGTGGAACACGAGTGTCGCCCCGACGCGATCGACGAATTCACCACTACGCCCACGTACAAGGACGCCAAGCCCGAACTCGCGGTCACGGCTGGCAGTACCACTCTGCGTATCCCGCGTTCCGAGGTTCTCGTCCTTCTCCAGGAGGCACGCGAGGGCGACGGCTCCTACCGCGAGCGCCGCAACCGCTTCCGCAGTCTGCTCGTGGACCGCCTGCTGCAGGAACTCGTTGCTCTGGCCCCACGCCGCAGCCAAGGAGACACGATCCGCCGGGACCTGGAACGCAACCGCCAGGTCGAGCGGCTGATCGAACGCGTCTGGCAGTCGCCCGGTGACAGGGAAGCCCTCAGAAGCCTCTACGACTCCCCCGAACTCCTGCGCACCTGCGCCAACGAGGTCCTTGACCCGGAGGAGCAGGCAGCCCTTCACCGTCCGAGAGCAGCCACGGCGGACGCCGACCTCTGGACCCTCGACGACCGCGTCTGCCTGGAAGAGCTGCGCTACCTCATCAGCGGAGAGACTCCACAACGCTACGGGCACATAGTCATCGACGAGGCCCAGGACCTGACCCCCATGCAGGCCCGCTCACTGCGCCGACGCATCGCGGTCAACGGCTCCATGACCGTACTCGGTGATCTCGCCCAGGCCACGGGCCCGTATGCCTACGCCGGCTGGGACCGCCTCGGCACTCTGCTGTCCGATCACGGCGACTGGCACGTCGCCGAACTGAACACCAGTTACCGCGTACCGGCGGAAATCATGGAGTTCGTCGCACCTCTGGCCCGCACGATCTCCCCCTCGCTCCCCTACCCGCGGGCAGTGCGCCAAGCGGGCGCCGACAGCGTCCGGACTCTGGCAGCCGAACCGTGGACGCTGCTCGACGAGACTGTCACTCAGACGACCCGACTCGTCGGCACCAGCGACGGACACACCCTGCGCCGCGTGGCAGTCATCGTTCCCGACGACTCCGGCTGGCTCGGCGAGATCAATCGTCATCTCGACCAAACCGCCGGCCTCACCGAAGAGCACCGTGCCACCGTGTCCGTTCTCGCCGCCGCCGACGCGAAGGGCATGGAGTACGACCATGTCCTCGTCGTCGAACCGGCCACCATCGCCGACCGCGGACCGGCTGGGCTGCGCCAGCTCTACGTCGCCCTCACCCGAAGCACCCAGAGCCTGACCGTCCTGCACACCTCTCCGCTCCCGGATGCCCTCATGGACACCACCGATACTCCCGGGCCTGGTACCAACCCCACCGAGCCGTCGATGGCGGCCGGCGACGTACCCGAGATCGGCGCCGACATCCGTGTCCGCGTCCTCGACTGGGGTACAGGCGGCCGCTACAAGGTCAAAGCGCTCTCCCCGCCGGTCAAGGTCCCCCTGGTCCTGACCGTCCGCCATGGATCGACCCCGCCCCGCCCCGGCGAAAAACTGGACTGCTGGGTCTTCGCGCAGGAGAGGAACCACTGCCTGCTGACGACGGACAAGCGTGGACGCCAGCCCATCTCGGCGACGATGGCCGAGCGCTATCTTGCGGCGCTCAGCGTGTTCGGCGAACTGACTGTCGACGGCGTCGACCTACCGGAGAACGCCCGTGAACGGCTCTCCGAGCTCAAGGGCATGGCCAACCGCGTACTCCGCCGCGACCAAGCGGACTGGGTGGACGTAAGACGAGTGCTCGGCTCACCCGACAGACGGCGCCTGAACCTCTTGCGTGACCTCGCCGCCGAAACCAATCGCGCCCTCAAGGACGACAGCCTGGATGTGAGTCGTCTCCGCGAGAACCTGGCGCGAACGGACTGGTCCCCCTCTCTGGCCCAGGCCCGGGAGACGCTTCAGCACCGCATGACCACCTTGACCGAGCCGACAGTCGAGACCGCACCCACACCCTCCGCAACCCAGCCCGAGCAGGAAGCAGCCGAGCCCATGGCACCCGCCGAGGACACCGCCGTAACGACACCGTCCGCGACGAATCTTCTGCACACGCTGGAGACCACTGCGGCCACCGACCGCACGTGCAAGAAGCACGAAGCGGTGCGTCACGCCCTGATGTCGGCCTTGTTCGAGGCCGACGAACAGGCGACGTCATCCCACGTCGTAGATGTCAGCCGCACGGCCGAAGATGGCGACTTCCTATACGAGATCCTCGGCGCCGGTCACTCCGCCTACACCGACCTCCGCTCGGGTGCCGCCCGCCTCATGGAGATCAATCACACCCTGGCTGCCCCCGCCGACCGTCTCTACCTGGTCCTCACCGAGCCGCCGGCGGAGGACTGGTCCGCCGAAACTCTGCTCGCCATCTACGGTGTCCACCTCCTCTGGCGCACCCACAACGGCTGGGCCGGCCGGGACAAGGATGCCGCCCTGGGCTCGGCGCAGCCATAGGCGCCATCGGTCTAGATTGATCACATTGGCAGCATGAAGGAACGATGCGCGGCGCAGAGCACAGCGGGAACGTCACTCGACCTACCCCGCAGTCCCGAGCACACAGCTGACCGCCGCGCATTTGGGGTGCGGGATGTGCAGCCGCCTCTGGTTCTCTTCGACCTCGACAACACCCTCGTGGACCGGCGGGGAACGCTCGCCGGGTGGGCCGCAGAGTTCACCGCCCAGCACGGCCTGGAGGACGAAGGTCAGGCGAACGTCCTAGACATAGTGGCCGAGCGGGCCTATCCGTCCAGCTTTGACGTGCTCCGCACTCGGTACCGGCTACCCATGTCGGCTGCGGAGTTGTGGCGTGCGTACTGCACTGACATCGCGGCCTTGGTGTCGTGCCAGGCCGGGGTCCTCGACGGGCTTGGAGGAGTTGCGTGCGGTCGGTGGGTGGGTGGGTGGGGGGGGACCAACGGTGCGGCGGACATCCAGCGCGCCAAGCTGCGGACCACCGGTATCTCCGAGCGCATGGAGGCATTTTCGACTCCCAGGAGGCTAACGCGCGCAAGCCGCAGACCCGGCACTTGATCAGAGTGACGGACCGAAGCGTGCTCTGCTCGAAGTGGAGCGGATGCTGAAAGTCCTCGCCAGCAACCAGTTCCACGACCTGGCACCCGCGGTCGAGTCCGGCGACGGCTTGTTGCACAGCCACCGGGAGCGCAGGGCGTGGCGGCAGCAGGTGCTGCGAGGGGCTGCGTTCACCCTCTGTCTAACGGGCATTGTGTTTGCCCTAGCGTCATCTGCGGTGGGGGTGGCCTTGGCTACAGCCGGCGCAGCGGGGCTAGTGGCTACTTGGGACAAGATCCTTCATCTGTCCACGAGCTCGGACGCGAACAGGTCAGCGCCCAGCTGACCGTTCGAACTCGGCGAGCGTGGATCGAAGGGCCGGCCTTCACGATCTGATGGGCGATGGCCTCCGGAGCTAGCACGCTGTCCGTACGACGTCCTTGCGGAACGCTTCGGGGTAAAGATTGGGCACCGCGAATTCCTCCCCACCCGCACTACAGCACAGGCCAGTTCAGATATCACCCGCTCTCGCAGCAGACCCTTCTGCCCGAATCAGACTGATCAGGGCTGTAGCCGGGCAGGCACCGACCCATGAGCGGAGCGTTGGCGGACTGGGCATGTGCGGTGGCCGAGGGTGAGTTGAGTGAGTCTCTTCCTCGTCGATGGGCGCACTCGCAAGGGGTCGCGCGGTGCGCAGCCGCGCTGGCGGATCTCCTGGGAGACGACGCCGACCTGCTGGTGTCTGCCGGCGTGCTGCACGATGTGGGCTACGCCCCGCGGCTGGCCGTGACCGGCTTTCATCCGCTGGATGGTGCCCGGTTTCTTCGTGACGTTCACGCTGCGGACGAGCGGCTGGTGCGGTTGGTGGCAAACCACTCGATGGCCTTGCTGGAGGCCGAGGAACGCGGGTTGCGCAGCGAGCTGGAGGCCGAGTTTCCGCTGCTCGACGATCACCGGCTCGTGGATGCCTTGGTGTACTGCGACATGACGACGACGCCCGACGGGGCAAGGACCTCCGCCGAGGGCCGGCTGGCGGAGATCAGGGACCGCTATGGCGCTGACAGTCTTGTGGGGCGGTTCATCCGTCGGGCTGAGCCGGACATCCTTGCGGCCGTGGGGCGGGTGGAGTCGGCGCTGGCCGCTCAGCCCAGGTAGGGGTAGGTACCGGCGAGAAAGTCGCCGATCTGCTGGCGCATGCTGGGGTGGATGTCGTACTGGTCCAGGTCGGACGGCTGGACGTAGCGGACACCGTCGGCTTCGTCGTTGATGGTGGGTTCGCCGCCTACCGGTCGGCCGATGTAGGTGTTCTCGTACTGCTGGCGGATCTCGCCGTCGGTGTAGGCCACGATGTGGTTGGGGTTGGTGTAGACACCCAGGAAACCGGTGATCTCGGCGATGATGCCGGTCTCTTCTAGGCACTCGCGCACCGCGCACTGTGCCGCGGTCTCGCCGATGTCCTGGGCGCCGCCCGGCAAGGCCCACTGGCCCGTGTCTCGACGGCGCTGGAGCAGGATGGCGCCGCTCTCGTCGACGACGAGCAGGTTGTTGGCGGGGATGAGCGTGTTCGCCTGGGGGGCCTTGGGATCGTTGTAGTACTCAGTCCTGCCCATGAGACGAGGACACCTCCTGGTCTGGCGTCCAAGGCCGTGCACCGGCCCAGACTGCTTCGAAACTCTGAGCGTAGTTGTCGAACCATCCGGCAGAGTCAACTCTCTTCAGGTGTAACAGAGGGTTGGCGCTGGCCGGTTGGCCCCAGACGTGCGGATTGATCAGTAGGTCGTCGTCGTAGCGGAACAACGATGTGTAGAGGGTGGTGTCGTGGAGTCTGACTTCGCAGCCGGCCTCGGTCACTAAGGGCTGTCCCGTAACTGATCTTGAGGTGGACGCAGCTGTAGTCACAACATTGAGTGCCGCCCCTATCCGGCGAGGACGAGGTTGTACAGGCG